>CAZAXA010000411.1:0-5796 GCA_964488965.1 uncultured Phaeodactylibacter sp.
TGGTTTTATGGTGTGATGGTTTTGCGGTGTGATGGTTTTATGGTGTGATGGTTTTATGGTGTGATGGTTTTGCGGTGTGACGGTTTTATGGTGTGATGGTTTTATGGTGTGATGGTGGGGCTATCAATGCAATAAAACAGAGCATGGGAGATTTTCGCGAGCTGAGGGTTTGGAAAAAAGCAAAGGACCTGGCTGTCCGCATCTACCAACTCTCGGTAGACAACGACAGCCTCTCCCGTGATTTTCGGTTTAGAGATCAAATGCGGGCAGCCGCTGTTTCTATCCCTTCCAACATCGCCGAAGGCGACGAACTGGATACCAACAAGCAGAGCATCAGGCACTTTTATATTGCCAAAGGCTCCGTCGCCGAGATAATCACGCAAATTATCATCGCCCAGGAAATTGGCCACCTCCCCGAAGAGACCGCCAATCAACTCATTAGCGAATACGAACACGTTTCTTTAATGCTGGCAAAACTCATCCAAGCCAGAAGCAAGAAAAAATGACCACAACACCACAACACCGAAACACCACAACACCACAACACCGCCACACCCGAAACACCGCCACACCGAAATACCGAAAAAATGCCACACATTAAAGTCGCCGTCACTTCCCCCTCTTTCTCTCAGAACAGCGCCTTACAGGAAGAAATCCGCCGGTACTTTCCCGAAGCCAAGCTCAACCTCGAAGGAGTGCGGCTGAAGGGAGAAAGCCTGCTGGAGTACGTGCGCGGGCACGAAGCCCTCATCGTCGGCCTGGAACCGGTGGATGTCCCCTTACTGGACCAATGCTCCAGCCTTCAGATCATCGCCAAATACGGCGTAGGCTTGAACAACATCGACCTGAAAGCCTGTGAGGAACGAAAGATCGCCATCGGCTGGACAGGAGGCGTCAACCGGCGCTCCGTCTCTGAAATGACATTGGGCTTCATGATCGGCCTTTGCCGCAACCTCTACCCCACCTCCAACCTCCTGAAACAGGGAACCTGGAATAAATGCGGAGGCTTTCAGCTGAGCGGCAAAACCGTCGGCATCATCGGCGCCGGCCATATCGGCAAAGACCTGGCGCAACTGCTGAAACCCTTTGGATGCCGGATACTGGTAAACGACATCATCGACCAAAGCAGTTACTACCGCGAACACGGGCTGATCGAAGCCGCCAAAGAACAAATATACCGGGACGCGGATTTCATCACCATCCACACCCCCCTCACGGAGCTGACCTACCGGCTGATCAACGAAAAAACGATCCGCCTGATGAAACCCACCGCCATCGTGATCAACACCGCCCGCGGCGGCATCATCGACGAACCTGCCCTGAAAAGGGCCCTCCTGGAAGGCCGCCTGGGCGGCGCCGCCCTCGATACCTACGAAGAAGAACCGCCCGAAGATATGGAGTTCCTCGAAATCCCCAACCTGATCAATACTCCGCACATCGGCGGAAACGCGCAGGAAGCGGTGGAAGCGATGGGAAGAAGCGCCATTGCGCATTTGAAGCGGTTTTATCGGTTGACGTAATAATTTATTCTGGCAGAAATTGCATCACAATAGACTCTTGTAACGTTCGGAACGTATCATCAAATTGGAAAAATGTCCCCCGCTGGCGGGGGATTCAGGGGGTGGACAAAATAATTTCCGGCATAAATCTGGAATGCCCTCTACCATAACTTAACCTGCTAATATTGGACAGGCCACTTCATAGCGGAAACGGAGAACTGGGGCCCGTAGAAGGAGAACAAAGCATAGACCTGCGCCCCTTCCTGGGCAAAGCCCTCCGGCACTGGTACCTCTTCATACTGAGCCTGGGAGCAGCCTACGTCGTCGCCCGGGCCTTCGTCAGGTACACCGTGCCCCAGTACCGTGTCAGCACCGCCATCCTCATCAAAGGCGACCAGGAGGATGCGGCCATCTCCCAGATCCTGGGAGAACTCGGCAACCTGGAAAAAACCCAGAACGACCTCCTCAACGAGATTCAGATCCTGCAATCCCGCAACCTCATGCACGAAGTGGCGGACTCGCTCAACCTCGATATCCAGTATTTTGCCGAAGGCAGGATACGCTCCAGCGAACTGTACCGCGACCCGCGGGTGCCCTTTCAGGTAACCAATTACGAGGCCGGCAATTATAATGGCTTTTTTAAAATAGTATTGTCGGAGGAAAAAGAAGACTACCAGGTGCTGCTGGAAGAAGAGGAACCCACTACCTGCTCTTTCGGCCAGCTTTGCTTTACGCCCAAAGGGTCTTTCGTGCTGGAACGGTCGGACAGCGCCTCCAGGATCAAGTCGGAAATCCTGCTCCGCTTTCAATCACTGGGCAGCATTGCCCAGCAGTACAGCGGCCGGCTCGCCGCCACGCCGCTGCGGGGCTCGGGCCTGCTGGAGCTGAGCCTGGTCGACCCCGAACCGGAAAAGGCCACCGATATCATCAACACCCTGATACAGGTGTACAACCGGGCGGCCATCGAGGAAAAGAACCGCATCGCCACCAATACGCTCGAATTTATCGACGGCAGGCTCAGGTTTCTCACCGGAGAGCTCACCGATGTGGAAAAGGAGGCGGAAGAATACGTCATAAGCAACGACATCATCGGGGGCGTATCCGAAGACATGGCCCGCCTCATCACCGAATTACGGGAAACGGATAAAGAAATAATCAACATCGGCATTCAGCTCAGCCTGCTGGAAGACGTCCGCGAGTACCTGAACACCCGGGAAAGCCAGTTTAAATTCATTCCCTATAACATCTCCATCGAGAACTTCAACCTCAGCAATTTGCTCAACCAGTACAACCAGCTTCTGCTGGAACGAGAAAAAATGCTTGCCGCCGCCACCCCCGACAACCCGGTCGTCAAAGGCCTGAATAACCAGTTGAACAGCCTGAGGTCCACCATTTACAACTCTATGGAGGAAGTCAGCCAGGACCTGAATAGCCGGCGCCAGAAAATGGAAACCCGTACCGAGCAGATCATAACCCAGTTCAGGTCCCTGCCCGGCAAGGAGCGCGGCCTGCTGGAGATCGAACGGCAGCAGCAGATCAAAGAACAGCTCTACCTGTACCTGCTTCAGAAGCGGGAAGAAACGGCCCTCAGCAAAGCGGTCGTGCCCTCCAATGTGCGCATCATCGAACAGGCGGAAACCAGCGGGCCGGTATCGCCCAAACCCCTGCAGATCTATCTGATCGCCCTGCTGGCCGGCCTGGCGCTGCCCATCGGTATCGTCATGCTCCGCGAATTGCTCGACGATACCGTACAAAGCCCCGAACAGATCAAGCGGATCACCAGCGTGCCCTTCCTCGGCACCATCGGCTTTGCCCGTAACAAGGACAATATCGTGGTGACTAAAAGCAGCCGCTCGGCCGTGGCCGAAATGTTCCGCATGCTGCGCACCAATTTGTCCTTCCTGGCAGCCGGCCATTCCAACCAGGTCATCCTGGTCACCTCCAGCATGGGAGGGGAAGGCAAGAGCTTCGTCACCATCAACCTGGGCATCAGCCTGGCCCTGAGCGGCAAAAAGGTCTGCCTGCTGGGCATGGACCTGCGGAAACCCAAGCTGGAAACTTACCTGGCCGACCGGAAAGCTTCCAAGGGGGTCACCAACTATCTCGTGGATACGATTGATGCAGATCAGCTATACCAGCCGACAGAAATCCACCCCAACCTCTGGTACGTCAGCTCCGGCCCCATCCCGCCCAACCCGGCGGAATTGCTGATGGGTGAGAAGGCCGGGCAGCTCTTTCAGGCACTGCGAAATAACTTTGACTGCATTCTCGTAGATACCCCTCCGGTAGGCTTCGTAACCGACGCCCTGCTGCTCACCCCCTACATCGACAGCACCCTCTACCTGGTCCGCCATGAATATACCCGCAAAGGGCAGTTGCGCATCGTCAACGACCTGGCCCGGGAACAAAAACTGAAAAGCCCGGCCATCGTCTTTAATGGGGTACAGGCCGGCAGGGGATATGGATATGGATATGGGTATGGGTATGGGTACGGGTATGGATACTATGAAAAGGAACGGAAAAGGAATCCCATCTCAAAATGGTTATCTGCTAAAAAATAATGTGAAGGGGCAAGATTTCAGATTCCCAAATTCAGTTTGCTACTTTTCATTCAACTATTCTTCATAAATTGAAAGTAAAGATCGCTCAATACTTTTCCAGTTTTTTATATTTCTACAGCTATCTGGGCTGGCGCATTTTTCTGATGATCGCCTTCAGCATAGGGGTAGGGGTATTGGATGGTTTTGGCCTGAGCATGTTTTTACCCTTGCTCCAAATGGTCAGTCAGGAAACTTCTGTTGTTGACCCTGCCAACCTAGGGAAACTGCGCATCCTAGTAGAATCTATTGAAGCAGCAGGATTCACCATCAATCTGAGAATCATCCTTCTGTTTATGCTCTGTTTTTTTATCCTCAAAGGCATTGCCAAATTCCTGGGTTTAGCTTACCGGGTAGTTCTGCAGCAGAGAATGATTAGAAAAATTCGCATCAGCATGCTTCAGGTGCTTAATAAGATTTCTTTCAAGGCGTTTGTTACCACCCGTGCAGGACGAATACAAAATACCATGACTGGGGAAGTGGACCGGGTCGCTAACGCCTATTCCAACTATTTTGCAGCATTTGAGCAGGTGGTATTGCTGTTGGTCTATATTACTTTTGCTTTTTTTGTTGATGCACAGTTTGCACTATTGGTTTGCCTCGGAGGAATTTTGACTAATTTCCTTGTGAAAATAGTTTACAAAAAAACTAAGGCTGCCTCCCGGGCATTCACCAGATATGCCCACCTCTATCAAGGCCTGATCATACAGCACACTACTCATTTTAAGTATCTCAGGGCAACCGGCACAGTAAATCTTTTTAGTTCAAAACTATTTTCGGCTATTCGGTTAATTGAAAATAGCCGCCAAAAGATCGATGTTTACTCTGCTTTCTTATTAGCCGTTCGAGAGCCTATTATGATCCTAGTCGTGGTCTCAGTGATCATAATACAGGTCTCGGTCTTAGAATCGCCACTGGCCCCCATACTCATCAGCCTGCTCTTTTTCTACCGTGCCCTGGGCGCATTAATGGCCATACAAAATGCCTGGAACAAATTCCTGGGTGTATCTGGCTCTCTGGAAAACATGCAGGATTTTTACAGCGAACTGAAGCATAATCAGGAGAAAATGGGAAATACTCCCATTGACCTTTTCAAATCAAGTATTAAATTGAATGAAGTATATTTCAGCTACGGAGAGATAACTGTCCTGAAAAACATAAACCTTCGCATTGCAAAAAACCAAACTATTGCCTTTGTTGGCGAAAGTGGAAGCGGCAAGACTACATTGGTAAATATTATTGCCGGATTGCTGCAGCCCGAATCTGGCAAAATTTACATTGATCAAATCGATCTTAAGGAACTGGATATTTCTACTTATCAAAAACACATCGGTTACATTACGCAGGATCCCGTCATCTTCAACGACACCATTTTTAATAATGTCACCCTTTGGGAACCCGGCACAGCCGAAAACCGAACCCGCTTCTTAAAAGCTATCCAGAAAGCTTCTTTATCCGATTTTATTGATACCCTGCCCGATCAGGAAAACACCCTCCTGGGCAACAACGGGATCAACCTCAGCGGCGGCCAGAAACAACGGATCGCAATTGCCCGCGAATTGTATCGCGATATTGATATCCTTATTATGGATGAGGCCACTTCCGCCCTCGATTCGGAAACCGAAAAGATCATTCAGGCAAATATCGATTCTCTGAAAGGAGAGTACACCATCATTATCATCGCCCACCGGCTTTCCACT
>CAZAXA010000412.1:0-5794 GCA_964488965.1 uncultured Phaeodactylibacter sp.
GCCCTTCAAACATCATAAGTGATCTCCACCTCTTCACTGGTGGGGTGTGACTGGCAGGTGAGAATATATCCCTCGGCTACCTCGTCGTCATCCAAAGCGTAGCAGACATCCATCTTCACGGTACCTTTCAGGAGCTTGGCCATACAGGTGGAGCAGGCGCCGGCCGTACAGGAATAGGGCGGGTCATATTTGTTGTCGATCAGCGTATCGAGGATGGTTTTGCCTTCGGGGATGGAAACGGTAAATTCCGAGCCGTCGAGGTGTACTTTCACCATAGCGCCGGCGGCGCCTTTGATGCGCTCGACGCCTTCCTGCTGATGGCTGTTGACGAATCGTTCCCTGTGGATGTGTTTGGAGTCGACGCCCCGCAATTTGAGGGTAGCGATCACGGTATCGATCATATCGCCCGGGCCACAGATGAAATACTCGGCCTCTTTGGCGCGCGGCGGGTTGTCGTCCAGGAACTTGGCGGTATGTTTTTCATCGATGCGGCCGACCTTGCCTTCCCAACTGATGCTGCCTTTTTTCAGAAAGCCCAGCATGCCGCCGGCTTTCTCCCTGGCCGGCTGGCTCAGGGTGTGTTCAACGATGAGCTGGCCCTCGTAACGGCGGCTCAGCTCCTCCAGTTGATCCCGGAAGATGATGGAGGCTTCGTCACGGCTGCCATAGAGCAGGAAGACCGTACTCTGCGGCTCTTCCTCCAGGACGGCCCTGAGGATAGACATCAGCGGGGTGATGCCGCTGCCTGCGCCGAAGAGGTAATAGTCCTTGCGCTGATCCGGGTCGAGCCTCGTAAAAAAGCGGCCGTCGGGCTGCATCACTTCCACGCTTTGCCCGGCCTTGAACTGGCCGTGAATAAAGGTGGAAACCTGGCCTCCTTCCACCCGCTTGACCGTAACGGCAATATGCCCATCAGACGGGCTGCTGCACATGGAATAGGCGCGGCGCACCTCCTCGCCATTGAACTGGAATTTGAGGGTGACGTACTGGCCCTGAGTGTACTTGTAGGCTTCTTTGAGGTTTTCCGGGATATCGAAGAAAACGGTTACCGTATCTGCTGTCTCCGGCCTCACTTCGCGAATGGTAAGCGCATGAAAAGCTTTGCTCATTGTATCGTCCTGATTTGCTAAATTTTAGGTTTTCCGCTAATTTTATCTGGCCTGAAAATCTCTCAATGGGTTATAAGGCGGGCAAATTTACCTATTTATTCGGATTTCGATAAGGTAACACTCGCCGTGGCTTTCAGTTTAGCCCGGATGCCAAAATTCACTCCCCGTCTTTGCTGTGGCTCAGCCGGGTAAAATTCACTCATTCCTTTCATCCCATGTGGAAAGACTTCAAATACCTGATCGCCTATGTAGCCCCGCTGGCCGCCTATGTGGGCATATACCTTCAGGGCGCCTGGTCGTTCGGCAGCATTTACGTAGGCTTTGTCCTGATCCCGCTGCTGGAGTTTTTCACTCCCCGTTCCATTGAGAACATTCCGGCGGAGGAAGAGCTGCAACGGGCCGCCTCTCCCTTTTTTGACTATCTGCTTTACCTCAACATTCCGGTTCTGTACGGGCTGATCATCTACTATTTCAACACCATTGCCGCCGGAGGATTGGCCGCCTATGAGGTGTTGGGTATGGCCCTCAGCGTGGGGCTCATCGTGGGCGTCATCGGCATCAACGTGGCGCACGAGCTGGGCCACCGGGCCACCCGGCACGAGCAGCTGATGTCCAAAATGCTGCTACTGACTGCCCTCTATATGCACTTCTTCATCGAGCATAACCGGGGGCATCACAAGAACGTGGCCACTGACGAAGACCCGGCCTCAGCCCATCTCGGGGAGAGCCTCTACGCCTTCTGGTGGCGCTCGGTGACGGGCGGCTACGCCAACGCCTGGAGGCTGGAACGGGAGCGCATGGAAAAACAAGGGCAGGCAGTATGGGGCCGGCAAAACGAAATGGTGCGCTTTACAGCCGTTCAGGTTCTCTACCTGCTGGCCATTGGCCTGATCTGGGGCTGGTATATGATCGGCTACGCCCTGGCCATCGCCACGGTGGGCTTCCTGATGCTGGAATCGGTCAACTACATCGAGCACTACGGCCTGCGCCGCCGCCGGCTGCCCAACGGACAGTACGAACGGGTGAGCCCCCGCCACTCCTGGAACTCGGACCACGAGCTCGGCCGCATCTTCCTCTACGAGCTGACCCGCCATTCCGACCACCACTACAAGGCCACCCGAAAATATCAGGTGTTGCGCCATTTTGACGACAGCCCGCAGTTGCCCATGGGCTACCCGGCGGCCATACTGCTCTCGCTGGCGCCGCCGGCCTGGTTCAGGGCGATGAATAAAAGAGTGAAGGAGGCAGGGGAAAAGGTTGCGGGATAGGATTGCTTCAATCTACCTCGTTCAATGCCATAAAACTACAACATCAGCACCCTCACCAGCAACACCACCGCAAAGACGATCAGCGCCCCGCCGGAGATGCGCCGCAGCCAGAGCAGGTGAACGGGCTGCAGCATCCGCCGGATGCGCCTGGCCAGGACGACCTTCGAAAAATCGGTAAATACGATGGTGCCAAAAATGGCGCCGAAGAAGAGGCTGGCCTCCCGGCTGTCCAGCCCGCCGTCGATGACCATGGTGGTGGCCACGCCGATCCAGAAGAAAAAGGTAAAGGGGTTGATGGTGTTGATGAGAAAGCCTTTCATCCAGAGGGAGAAATAGCTGGAAGATTTCAAATTGGCTTTTGCCCACTGGGGGCTACTCCCGGCTTTGGGGGCGGTGAGCAGGGCGCCCAACCCGAAAAAAGTAAGCGTGATGCTGCCGGCGATGCCCAGGTATAGGGCAAATTGAGGAGATTCTACCATGCTGGTCACGTAAGACACGCCAAAGTAGGCGCCGAAGATAAAGAGGATGTCGCTGACCCAGATGCCCAGGCCTACCATGGCGCCCGCCCGGATGCCCTGCTCCACTCCTGCCTGTATCAGGGCAAAGAAGATAGGCCCGACCAGGATGGCCAGGATCAGCCCGAGCTTGATGCCGTCGAAAATGAGATTCATTCCCTTTGCTTATGGTTCGTCAGCAAAGTAAGGCTTTTTAACGGCTCCGGGAAATGTGAATATCCCTCCCGCTCCCCTTAAGCGTTTGCCGTACGAAAGCTTCCCACTCTTCGAACTGCCGGCCTTTCATCACCCTCGGGAATTTATTCTGCCCGCCCATCTTGCCCTTCGATTCCTGCCATTGATAGAAAAGGCTAATCGGCAGGACTTCCACCTCCATATGCAGCAGCGAGGCACGCTCGGTGCGGTAGTCATCGTTCACCTCTTTAAGGCGTTCGTCCAGCAGGCGGGCCAGGGCGGCGCTATCGGCCATGGGTTCACAGCCGATATACCATTTATGGAGATAGCTGCCCTCCAGCACCTGCGGGCTCACTGTAAATTCCCGAATGTTGATATCGAGTTTTTCTTCTGCGTATTGTATGCCCTGGTTCATGTTGTCCACCGACAGGTGTTCTCCGCAGATGCTCAGGAAGTGCCTGGTGCGGCCCGTGATGACGATCTCCCAGCGCTCCTTGTCGGTAAAGCGCACCGTATCGCCGATCAGGTATCGCCACGCGCCGGAGCAGGTGCTGATCACCAGGGCATAGTCGACGTCCTCCCGGGTTTGCTCCAGCGTGAGGGCCCGGGCGTGATTATGAAGCCGGCCCTCTTCGTCAAAGTTGTAAGAATTGAAGGGGATGAACTCGAAAAAGATGCCGTTGCGCACCAGCAGGCGCATGCCCCGCGTACCGGGGCGGTCCTGGTAAGCAATAAAGCCCTCGGAGGCCAGATAGGTGTCCATGTAGATCAGCGGGTGGGCGAGGAGTTTTTCGAAACCTTTTTTCAAGGGTTCGAAAGCGATGCCTCCGTGTACGCAAACCTGCAGGTTGGGCCAGATCTGATGGATATTGTCCAACCGATGATATTCGATAATACGCTCCATCAGCAATTGCAGCCAGGAAGGGATGCCGACGATGAAGCCGATGTCCCATTGCGGGGCCAGGCGGGCGATCTCGTTGATGCGCTCGCCCCAGTCGCGAATGCGGGCGACCTCCGTCCCCGGCTTGTAGTAGGGCCGCATCCAGAAGGGCGGCTGGCTGGCGTTGATGCCGCTGAGGTCGCCCATAAAATAGTCTCCATTTTCCTGCAGGTCGCTGCTGCCGCCCAGCATGAGCATGGGCCTGGTGTACAGCTCCGGGTCAACATCGAAGTTGGTCAGGGCAAAAAACATCTTCAGTGCCGCGTGGCGCATCGCCCGCCGCATCTCATCGGATACGGGAATGTGCTTGCTCGGCGCGCCGGAGGCGCCGGAACTCAGGGCAAAGTATTTGATCTTTCCGGGCCAGGCGACATCCTCCACCCCGTTGAGGGTCATGTGCCACCAGCGTTCGTAGATGGCATCATAATCGAGCAGCGGCACTTTGTCCTGGAATGCAGCAACCGGATTTCCGGCCTTAAGGATGTCTTTAAAATCATAATACTGGCCAAAGACGGTTTGCTGTGCCATTTTCAGCAGGCGGCGCAGGGCCCCGGCCTGCAGTTGCATGGGGTCCACCCGGCGGTGTTCCAGCTTCTCACCAATACTCAGTCCTCTTTTTAACAGTTTCCCAAAGAAAGGCATAGCAACAATGTTTTCCGGTGATGTTGCCCAATTTAACAAAAGTAAGCCACATTTTACCCATAAACCGTCGCCACCAGCCTCCTGCTCCCTCCGCGGTTACGGAACTCGCACAGGTAGATGCCCTGCCAGACGCCGAGGTTGAGGCGTCCGTTGGTGATGGGAATGCTGACGGAAGAGCCGATCATGGCGGCCTTGATGTGGGCGGGCATGTCGTCAGGGCCTTCTACGGTATGCGTCAGGAAGGGGAGGTTTTCGGGAATGATGTGGTTAAAAATGCTCTCGAAATCCGCACGTACATCAGGGTCGGCATTTTCGTTGACCGTCAGGGCGGCCGAGGTGTGCTTGATGAAGAGGTGCAGGATACCCCGATCCGGCAGGCCCTCCGGCAAATGGCGCAGCACTTCGTTGGTGATCAGGTGATAACCCCGGGGGTAAGGCGGCAGGCTGAACTCTTTTTGTAAGGCCATAGCTTGGTTCTTGTCGCAGTGAAAGATATACAATTCTGCAGGCCCGTTTAAACCAGCCTGGCGTCAATTATAGTAAACCCCTGAAAATTATACCAGCGAAAAGTTGAAATATCAGCAAGAAACCAGAAACTACCCCTCCACCAGGGTGCCTACCGGCTCCCCTTTCACGATGCGTTGCAGGTTGTCATCGTGATTGATGTCGAATACGATGATCGGCAGGTTATTTTCCCGGCAGAGGGTGAAGGCGGTCATATCCATGACGCTGAGGCCGAGGCTGATCACTTTGGCGAAGGTGAGTTTATCAAACTTGGTAGCGGCGGGGTCTTTTTCCGGATCGGCGGAGTAGATGCCATCGACGCGGGTGCCTTTGAGGATAACGTCGGCATTGATCTCGTTGGCGCGCAGGGCGGCGGCTGAATCGGTAGTGAAGTAGGGGCTGCCGATACCGGACGAGAAGATGACTACCCGGCCTTTTTCCAGGTGGCGGATGGCCCGGCGGCGGATATAGGGTTCGGCGATCTGTTTCATCTCGATGGCGGAGATCAGGCGGGTGTACACTCCGATGGTTTCGAGGGCGCTCTGCAACGCCATGCCGTTGATCACGGTGGCCATCATGCCCATGTAGTCGCCCTGTACCCGTTCGATGCCGGCTTTGGAGGCCTGCAGGCCGCGAAAGATA
>CAZAXA010000413.1:0-5782 GCA_964488965.1 uncultured Phaeodactylibacter sp.
GTACTGCTATATTATGGGGTATTTTTATAGGCATTGGAGCTTTCGGATTAATGTTCTTTTCAGGGCTAATATTATCTCTAGTTTTTGATATTAATCCGGAAGCGGAAGCAAAAAAACTACAGGTTTGGACATTGATAATAACTTCAATTTTTGTCATTCCTGTAATTGTAGATAAGTTGTTTCAAAAAACTACGTATGGTTATAAGGAGGTACCTACTCAGGTACTAGACAAAAGATTTAAAAAGGGATATAGAATAGAAAACCGTTTAGAACCCGATGTCAATTTAAGGGTAAAGCTTATGCCGAAACATAGGGTTTACAACTTCATTTCTGCCGCTTTGATGTTTCTTGGTTATTTCTACTCTATGTATTTACTATTATATAAGCTTTAAGGCTATCATTTCCTCCCTTCCAGTTCTTCCTGACTGAAAGGTGGGGGTGGGGCAGGCTGGAAGTATGGAAGCCACAAAAATGCCAAAGCCTACACCTTGTATGTGAAATTATTATTATGCCTTCCGTTGCCTTGCCCGTTGGCGGGGCTTTTTTCGTCGGAACAGAACAAACCGACAACAAAAAGCACAACAACCGAAATAAAAAAGCCTGTAATCTATTGATTTACAGACTTTTGCGTGGTTTGAATTGTGGAGATACGGGGACTCGAACCCCGGACCTCTTGCATGCCATGCAAGCGCTCTAGCCATCTGAGCTATACCCCCGTTATTTTAAAAGCGAATGCAAATTTAAGGGATTTCCGGGAAAAGAAAAACCCTGGGGAGGATTATTTTTGCCATTCACCGGCTGCGTTCATAGATGTACACCCGTTCTTCGATCTGTTTTACCAGGCGGTATTCTTTTTCCATAAGTTTTTCCATAGGGCCGTCGTATTGGGGGCTGCGGAAGACCAGGAAGCGGGGCTTTTTTTCCATCAGCTTTCCGATCTCCACATCATGGGCGATCTCCAGGGCCCGGATGTAGCGTTCTTCCCAGAAAAGAGAAGGGTGCACGTAGGGCAGGGGAGGCAGTTGCCCCAGCAGGTGGTAGGTGATCTGGTCATTGACGGTGTAAACGACATCGCCGGGGGAGAGCCGGGGGGCGATGAAGGCC
Source organism: uncultured Phaeodactylibacter sp. (assembly GCA_964488965.1). Classification (GTDB taxonomy): domain Bacteria; phylum Bacteroidota; class Bacteroidia; order Chitinophagales; family Saprospiraceae; genus JACJXW01. The sequence goes on from CAZAXA010000413.1 coordinate 1,105, forward strand.
GCGATCTCCCGGGGATAGTCGGTTTTGAGGTAATAGTCCTTGTACTGAAAAAAGAGGTTGGCCAGCAGGAGCAGGCCAAGCAGGGAATAGCCGATCCGGGGCCGGCGCAGCCAGCGCAGGCCTCGGGGCAGCTCTTCCCGGGCGATGCCGAAGAACTCTCCGGCCAGGAAGCTGAAGGGCAGCATGAACTGTATGGCGTAGTGCCCGTAGAATTTGCCGGGCAGCAGGACGCCCACGAGCGCCAGGGCGGCCCACAGTGGGCCCAGTTGCCGCGACGGCAGGTGGGCCTTGCGGGAAAAAAGCGCATAATAGAAGAAAAGGGCCGCCGGCAGGAAACGCAGGTTGAAATCCACGAAGAATTTGAGGTGGCTCAGCGCCCCTTTGCTTTCGAGATAACGGCCGCTGACGGTAAAGGTGTAGAACCATAGCTCCTCCAGGTGGCCGATGCTATGGTACCAGGCCATGACAGCCAGGAGAGGCAGGGCCGCGCCGGCGGCCATGATCAGGGCTTTGCCCAGGGCGGGGCCCCATGGCTCTTTGCCCTGCCAGGCCTGCCACAGGAGGAAAAGGCCCAGGGCCGCCCCGTCGAACAATACTACGTATTTGATCGCAAAACCCATTCCCAGGCTCAGCCCGGCGACGAAATAGCCCCAAAGGGGCGGGCGGCGGCAGTAAATCCACAGGGCCAGGGCAGTGAACAGGTTGAAAAAGGCCTCCGTATTGGGCGAAATGCCGTAGAAGGTATAAACAGAATTCAGAAAGATGTAGATAAGGCCCGCAGCAAGGGCTGCCTCCGGGCGGCCGCCAAAGGATAGCTTCGCCCGATAGAGGAAAAAGGCGGTAGAGGCCAGGATGACGGTAGTGGCTACCCGCAACAGGAATATGGACTTGCCGAGCAGCAATTGCAGCAAAGCGTATATCAGAAATATGCCGACCGGCTTGGTATCTATGTAGTCCACCTGGTAGGTGTAGCCCGCCAGTATGGTATCCGAAATGACGATGTAGGTCGACTCGTCGTGGTTGATGACGCTGGGAAAAAAGGAGAAAAAGCGCATCAGGAGCGCTGTTCCCAGAAATAACAGAAAGATAGCGAAAGGGCGGTTCCGTTGCAATGCCTGTAGTTTTTATTCCGGAAAAGAAGGGCAAAGATAATCACTTGCCTGTATCGCCCTAACAGGTAGTTTTCAAAAAACAGGAGAATCCTCATTCTCCGATAGAAATTGCCGCCAGTCCTCCGGCGTATCCAGGTCGGCCTGGCCCTGAGGGAAAGGAACAGCGGCGATCTGAGCCTGGTATTTCTTTATGACGGGCTGCGCCCCTTTCTGCCCGTGCAGTTGCAGCAGTTCCGGAAACAAGGCCTTGAGGAAGATGGCGGGTACGCCCAGGGTTTGTTCGTATGCCGAGGCGGCGCCCAGCTTTTCAGGCTGACGATCCAGCAGGTTCTGCAGTTCCAGCAGGTGGGCGGCGGCGAGGTAGGGCTGGTCCACCAGGATGAAACAGGCGGCATCCAGTTCCGGCTCGGCGCGCAGCAGGGCTTCCAGGCCGGCAGCTGCCGAACCGCCCATGCCGCTGGCCCAGGCGCTGTTGTGGACGATGAGGGCCGCGGCGCCTTCAAGCCCGGCTGCCAGTTCTTCGGCACGGGCGCCCAGCACGACGGCGACGGGGCGGAACGGCGTTTCCAGGGCGATGCGGAGCATGCGCTGCAACAGGCTCTCGCCCCCGAAGCGCAGCAACTGCTTGGGGCGGCCCATGCGGGTGGAGGCGCCGGCGGCGAGGAGGGCCAGGCCGGTTTTGTTGACAGGATTCACAGGATTTACAGGTTTACGGACAGGATTTACAGGTTCGGTTCTTGATTTCTGGTTTTTGGTTCCTGGCCAGGCAACCAACAACTAACAACTAATACAACTTCCTTATCCGCACCGTCGGCCCGGGGCAGAGGGCCTGGTGGCAGCCCATACAGCTGTTCACCATGTTGTTGTACAGGGTGGAAGCCTGGGCGGCGCCGGCCTGTTGCAGGGCCTTGATGGTTTGGAGGTACGACAGGGCGTGCACTTTGTAGGTATCGGAGGCGGTCTTTGCCGGCTCTGTGGCCTCGGCGGTGAGGATTTTCTGGTAGTCGAGGCCCGGCCTGGGGGGCTTCCCCTCTTCGATCTGCTGTTTCATCAGCAGGGCGTCGTCGAACATGGCGCGCATGAGCAGGGCCAGCTCGCTGTCGCCGTTGGGGTTGAGGGGCGGCGCATCGTTTTTGGCAGCCTGAGCGGTGCAGGAGAGCAGGTAGCCGCCGAGGGCCAGGGCCAGGAAAACGGCGGGCAGGCGGAGGGTTTTGCGGAAACGTGGTTTGGACATGGCGGTTTTGCGGCGAAGGTAGGGTTTTTTAGGCGGAAACGGAAGCGCCCGTTTCGCGTTACTGGTTTCCGGAAAAATCCAGGGCCCTCTGCTCATCCAGGCCCTGTGCCGGCACGCTCACAGCGCCGTTTCGCCAAGTGCTTCAACCGGATACGGCCATTTTCCTTATCTTGGCCCCAAAGCATATTCCCTGAATGAAAATTGCCCTCACTATCGCCCTTGCTATCGTCCTGTCCTTCCCTGTAAGCGCTCAGAAAGGCCTGGCCGGCCTTTGGGAAGGCGTCATTACCGAAGGGGGGATTTATACTACCGAAGGCCATCGCTTCCAGCTCTACCTGGAAGTGAACGAAAGGTACATCAAAGGCCGCTCCTACATCTACATCGGCGCCGACAGCATCGTACAGATGGACCTGCGCGGCCAGATTTACAGCGACAATTCCGTCTACCTGGAAGAAGTGAACCCGGAATGGACGGCGGAAGAGGAAGCGGCCATCGAAGAAGGCGCCTCCCCCGATCAGTTTTCCCGCAAATACCAGTTCATCTACAAGCGCAGCCTCTGGGACCCCAGCCTGGAAGGGTACTGGCAGGAGGTAACGCCCATGCCGTTCAATTTTAAACGGGAAATGGGGAGGATCTTTTTGGAGAGGAAGAGTACGAAGGCGTGAAGGGGAGTTTTTCCTCTTCTAAGCCGCACAGATGGATGTTGTCACTCCGGCTCAAGAACCAAATGGGATGGCACGACAACCAGCGTGTCACGGATAGCCAACTCTTCTGTTGTGAAAATTTCATTTGTTACAGTAGCCATGTTTCCCGGCAAAACCGTACAGTCTCTGGAAATGACGCCTGAATAGCGCCTTATTTGAAAAAAATCATCAAAGTAGTTATAAAAATACCCATAGAAGCAAAACCTCAACTGGCTGTAATCACCATTGTGTTCGAGTTCGAGGTTATTTCCGCTCCCTGCAAATATGCTAATGACATCATTCTCTTCCGTGTAGAATGACTCTACCGAGAGAATGTTACCCTCCGTAACTTCAACATCCAGCCTTACCGTGGAATCAGAAAGCAGTTCCACTTTACGGTACGGAAAATCCAGGATTTCATAGCGGATCTCTTCTCTGGCAAAAGAATCAAACTGAAGTAAATAAGGCGTTGGGGTTATTTCTTCATAACCTGTTTCCGCCCGCCTGCAAAAAAGCGATTCGCCGTATTCCTGGGAGCTGAATGTATAGGTTTGGGGATAGGTTAACTCAGCCATCATGTCATTGTCGCTACAAGAGGGTAGAAGAATAAAGGCCACAAGAATTGACAATACAAAATGGAAGTCAAAAGTGTTAATTTTACGAAACATGGTGTCTTGTTTTGAAATGAGAATAAAACCTGCTAATAACGAGCCATTTTTACGATTTTATGCAGGCTGCCTTCCGGAAAGGACCGGCTGGAAATTTTCAGGTGGTATATCCCATTGTTAAGCGTATGATCTGGCAGAACTTTTAAGGTCGTTCTACCCGGAGATACTTCTTCCTCATAATGCAAGATCTTTTTGCCCAGTAAATTGAACATCTCTACGAATACTACCTCCGATCTTTCGCAATTTACACCAACATGAACGGCATTGTTGAAGGGGTTGGGGAATATCGCTGTGACCTCTATAGGGTTTGAGCCTTTAATAGCATATTGGGAATTGGCGGAATAGCTGGCATTTTCATAAGGGCCGTCCTGCGAAGCAGGAGGTGTCCGTTCATCTATCAGCGAAATATAGGCCCGGCTACTGTCATAAGGCGTTACATTGACGAATTCATAGGGGCCGATGATCCTGTCTGTTGACCCGGAAAATTCTCCCCCGAAGAACAAAATGCCGTTATCATACATCAACTGGGAAACGTTTTCATCTTCTACGGATCCATAGGCATTGGCCCATTGGGTAGAACCAGTGGCATTGAGTTTCAGAATAGCAATATCCTTTTCGCCGGCGCTTACGAGAGTATCATTTAAAGCGCCGCTAAAGGTAAGCCCCAGGAAAACATCGCCGTTTTCTCCATTGGCCAGGCTGAAGTGCCCCAGGTCAAGATTTTCTGTAGGATAGGCCTTATGCCAGGCCAGGGTTTCGTTTTCATCAAAAGCCAGGATGAGCAGGCTGGCCTCTTCTTCAAGCTGAACCTGTTCCTGATTTCCATTATTGTGAATGGTTATGGAGTTGCCGCCAATAGAACTTAGAGCAAGCGTAAATTCTCCTTCTGCCTGGCTTTGGGATATTTTTTTGACATCGAAAAGCGTTCCGTTCTCTATGTCTGCGACAAGCGTAAACTGTCCTGGAATTTCAAATTTTATT
>CAZAXA010000414.1:0-5762 GCA_964488965.1 uncultured Phaeodactylibacter sp.
CCATCCTCCTCCACCTCCCAGACGATCATACTCCGGTCATCGCTGGCGGAGATGAGGTAGTTGTGATAGGGGTGCCAGTAAAGGCGGTTGACGGAACTGATGTGGCAGCCGTCGCGGCTGGTATCCAGCACCTTGAGCAACTGGAAACTATGAGCATCCCACAGCTTTATGGCCCGGTCGCGGCTGCCGGTGGCGAACAATCGGCCTCCGGGGTGGAAGCATATACTATTAATGGTGTACCAGTGAGCGGGCTGGGCGGAAAAGAGTTCGGGGGCGCCGGGTTCCAGCGCCCATACTTTGAGCATAGCGTCACGGCCGCCGCTGAGCAGGCGCCGGCCATCGGGTGAATAGCGCAGGGTGAAAACGGAATTATCATGCGCGTCGGCCAGTCGGTGGCGAAGTTCCAGGGTGCCGGCATCCAGGAGATAAATGCCCCGGTCGCTTGCGCCGGCGGCCAGTTCGTTCCGCTGCGGGCAGTAGGCCAGGCAGCGCAGGCTCCGGTCGCTGAGCTGAATGCTTTCCAGGCTGCGGGCACGGGCGGCATCCCAGCGGGTGAGCATGCCTTTGCCACCTGCCGTATAGAGGAAGCCGCCGGCCCGGAGGATGTCAAAAACACCCTTCTGGTGATGGGCAATGTCACGGGGCTGGCCTTCTCCGCTCAGCGGTATCCAGTGCAGTCCGCCATTCATGTCGCCGGCTACCAGCATGTCCACCTCCGGCAGGTATAAGAGGGAGAAGACCTGCGCGCCGGTTTTGGCCACCAGGCGCCCCGTATCCGGTTCATCCAATGCCCAAAGGGCGATCCAGCCGTCGCCCGCGCCAGAAAGGAAAGTTTTCTCTCCCGGCCCCCGGCTCAGGGCAAAGACCGAAGCATTGTGGCCGGTGAGCTGGGCTTTCCTGCGTACCGTCAGTTTTGGCATGCTCTTGTTTTGGTTCCATGTGAAAAAACAGATATTCCTTATCTTTGGTTTTTATTATGGAATGAAGGAATGATTGGCGGCATTCCTTCCTTCACTCCCCGTCCTCGCCACGTCTGCTGTTGCAGCCGGGTAAATATTTCGGCCGGGTAAAATTCACTCATTCCCTTCGTTCCATGCCCATCATCCTGCATCAACATATTGAACCAGAAGGCGAGCTGGGCGCCTGGCATATCGAAGAGCCTGAAAGGTGGTTTCTGGATCGGCTGGGCCTGGCGCCGGCGGAGCAGCGGCAGTTGGAGCAGATCAAAGGGCGGCGCCGGCTGGAATGGCTGGCCGTGCGCCAGCTCGTCCATGAGATGTCGGGCCGTGAACAACGCGGCGCTTTTCTCAAGGACGAATATGGCAAGCCTCACCTGGAGGGTTCGGCATACCATATTTCCATCAGCCATTCCCACGATCTGGCCGCCGCCATTGCCGCTCCTTTTCCCGTAGGGATAGACATCCAGTTCCTGGTGTCCGGGATCGGGCGCCTGGCCCACCGCTACATGCGGGCGGAAGAACTGGCCAGCCTGGCGCCTTCGAGCCGGATCGAGCATTTGCACGTTTACTGGGGGGCCAAGGAAGCCCTCTATAAGGCCTACGGCCGCCGGTCGCTGGATTTCCGCGCCCACATTCACATCAGCCCTTTCATATATGAGCCTGAAGGCGGCAATTGCCTGGGCAGGGTCGTCAAAGAAGATCACGACAGTTTTTTCCGGATCCGGTACTTTAAAATGAAAGCATACATGCTGGTATATGCCGTGGAACAGGAGGGCCTGTCCGCCACTTCAATGGCGTTTTAATTTGATTATCTTGCAGATATTGTTAATTTTGCGGCGTATCAGACTGTTCATCTATCCTCCCCTTCATCTGTATTTCAACGGCGGCTTGTCCGTTGCCGTATCCTTTTTGTATTTTTAAACAAAATGCATGATCATTTTCTGTGCACAAAGGTGCGCGGGAGCCGTATATCTGGTGATCAATCGGGCCGATAGCGCATATCCCATTTACATATTCAAAATTATAAATCCCATGCTAACATTAAAAACGATCATCGCCGATGACCACAAAATTTTTCTGGAAGGGTTGAAAACAGTGCTTCACCGGTATGCCCGCGAAATGCAGTTTGAGATCGTTGGGGAAGCATCCAATGGCGCGGAGCTCATCCGCCTGCTCAAACACCAGCCTGCCGACCTGTTGATCTTCGACCTCAATATGCCGGAAAAAGACGGCCTGGAAGTACTCCAATTCATCCATAATTTTCGTATCGATATCCTCACTCTGGCACTGACCATGTACGAGTCGCCTAAGATCATCCGGTCGGCCTTTAAGGCGGGGGTCGACGGTTATCTGCTCAAAGACAAAGGCATTGAAAGCCTCTTCGCGGCCATCAGGGAAATAGTGGCCGGCAGGGCTTACGTCCCCGAAGGTATCCACCTTGGCAGCGCCCTGCCCAGAAGCCTGGCCGCCGGCCGCGGTTCCAAATACCTTGCCAGCGACCGCTTTGTAAAAAAGCACAGCCTTACAAAACGGGAACTGGAAATACTGCAGCTCATCACCCAGGCCCTGAGCAATAAGGAGATTGCCAAGGCCTTATTCATCAGTGATCAGACCGTCAGTGTCCACCGTAAAAACATCATGAGGAAACTGGGAGTAACCAATACTGCCGGCCTGGTAAAGGTTGCCTATGACAATAGCCTGGTATAAAGGGAGCGGTAGTTCCTTTTTAAGTTTATTTTGAAAAATACCCCTGAAAGGGTAGGAACTCTCCATAAACTTATTTTATATTTGTACTGCTGGCAGAAGACTGTTTTGCCCGCAATGCTATCTACTATGACATGACCTGTACCGCGTTAAAAGACGACCTGACAATAGAAAAGAACGTTACACTGAGTAATTGTCGTGACGGAGAGGCTATTTTTGCAACACACAAATCAACAATCCCATGAACAGAGACCTCTACATTGATATTCCTCTGTTTCTTTTTCATTCTGTCAAATACTGCTTCCCTTTAACATATCGCAAGCTTTTCCAAAAGTACGCTGCATCAGGCTTCTTCTGAAGCGGCGCCCTGCATGGGGCCATCCCGTTGTACTCCCGAAAGCCATTTCTCCCGGAGCTTCAGAATGCTGTGGCTCGACATTTTGAAAACCTGATGGAAATTCGTTTTTTATAGATAATCAAGACGACGACAGCCTGTTCCCTGGCGCTCCTTCGAGAGCATTGGCGCTATGCGCTTTGCCAGCCGAAGGAAGGAAGGGCCGGGCTTTAATTCTGCATAATCTTTTTTTTGAATAACCTAATTCTTTGAAACAAATTGTGATCTTATGGAAAGAACGAATTTTACTTTCGTTTCTACCTCCTGTTGGCTGAAAGCACTGGCTCTGTTGCTGGTATTCGGTTTTGCGGGAGCCCGGCAGGCATCTGCACAAGAGCAGCTAATGGTGCAGGATGCCGGCGGGCAAATCCCCGCATCGCCGATCACCAAGCAGCTTCCCGAAGGGGAATGTGGCTATCAGTTCCAATGGTCGGTATTCGTTTTTGACCCTGCTGACCCCTCGCAGGCGACGGCGACGGCCTATATCACGTCAAACACCAGTTCGACTGCCGTTAACCCGGATGCATCCCTGATGCAACTGGGCACGGGGCAGTCTTATGTACTGGATGTGCTGGCTGCTGTAGGCACCAACACGCTAACCATCCGCAAGGATGGCCCCAGCGGCTCTGTTATCCAAAACTATACCATCATCGTTGATGATGTGCGGGCGCCTCAGATTTATGGCCCCGGCAACATGACGGTGGAAGTGCCGAGCTGCGACACCGACGGTATCCCGGTCAACTGGACGGTTACTCCGGTAGACGATTGCGACCTCGCCCCGGCGCTCTCCCAGACGGCGGGCCCGGCCAGCGGCTCCCTGCTCTCGCCGGCAAACAGTCCTTACCTGGTAAGATATTCTGCCACCGACGATGACGGTAACGTCGCCACCTACAGCTTCACCGTCACGGTGAACCAATCGCCGGACCCGGATCCCATCGTCGACCTTTCCGGTAACGGCCAGTTCTCCATACCGGCCTGCCAGCCCAGCGCCAGCGTTATCTTCACCGGCAACGTTATCGACTGCGGGATCACCCCCCTGTCTAACCTGACCGGACAGATTACTCTTGCCGGCGCTCCCCTTCAGGTTACTTACATTCAGGAGGAGAACGGCTTTGCCTTCTTCGAGGCAACCGGATTCCTGTCCCCGGGGATTTACCCGATCGATGTAACCTATGGCGGCGTAACGGTACAGACGTTGTTCACAGTGGAACAGGAAGCTAACCAACTGCCCGACATCCACATGCCGGGCAACACCACTTTCCTGTTGCCGGCCTGCGAAAACCAGATTCGCGCGCGCTTCGCCATCACCATCACGGATGATTGCGACCCGGTGATCAGCACCAACCCGAACCGCCTGTCCTTTACCTACAACAACGGCAGCGGGCCGGTGGCTATGAACTGGCTGGCCAGCTCCGATGTGGCGCAGGGCTACTTCGAGTTCGAGCGTACCCTGACGGCGGCCGATGATGGCGCCGTCATCACCGCTTCCTACCGGGATGGCGCCAACAACCTCCGCGTAGTGAACACCACCCTCAATGTAACGGACCAGCCCGATACCTGGGCGCCGCTCATTATCTATCCTTCTCAGGATATCAATGTGGAACTGGATCCCTGCGATGAAGACCCGGCGGTCGTAATCTTCGAAGTGACGGTGACCGACAACTGCGACGGCGACCATAGCCCGGGCCCGGTAGTGATACCCGGCTCCCAGTTTACCGTAACGGTTACTCCCCCCAATGCCGGCGGCCTGGTTATCCCCTCTCCGGGGGGCGAAACCTTCATCGGCGTATTCGAACCCGGCGTATATCAAATCCTGATCACCGCCACCGATGCAGCCGGTAACACCCGTGAGGAAGACTTCTACGTCGTAGTGACGCAGGATCCGCCTCCGCCCACGAACCTGGCCTGCAATGACGATATCAACGTGACCCTGGACGCCAATTGCCAGCGCTTCATCACCGCCGATATGGTGCTGGAGGGCGAGTTCGGCTGTGCCGACCCGGACGACTTCCTCGTCAACATCGTCAACGACGACGACCCGTCTAACGGTAATATCCTGGACGGCTGCGGTGAATTCATCTACGAAGTGACTTACGTCGGCCCCGACCTGAACGGCCCGAGCCAAGGCGGCAGCGGCGGGCCCGGCATGACCATCAACGGCTTTGTCGGCGCTTTTGCTCCGGGCAACTGGAATATTTCCATCCCGGCCGGCGGAACGACCCCGGGAGCCGTGTCCTTCACCGCATCTACACTGAGCATAGTATCTGGTGCGGATGATGGCGCCACTGTTTCTATCGCGATGCCGGCCGATGGCCAGCTGCAGTTCGATTATGCCTATCAGCAGGAGGAAGATATCATTGACGATATGCTCCTGATCGACCTCAACGGCAACATTATCCTTGACCTGGTGGGCGATCCGAATATCGACCAGGTCGTTACGGGCAGCGGCTCTGTGGATGAATTCGTCCAGGCCGGCTGGATTCTGATATTCTCTATCGTTGGCGATGACTTCCAGACCAGCGGCGTTAACTCTTTTATTGAGGTGGACAACTTTTCGTTCACTACCGCCGGGCAGGGCGGCCCTGGCTCCTTCCCCTACTTTAACTGGGAAGACTGCTGGGGTTACATCAGCGGCGAAGACAAGGCAGCTCCGGTAGCCGAGTGCCCGGAGAATACGGAAACGGGCCTGGCCCGCAAGACGGCGC
>CAZAXA010000415.1:0-5751 GCA_964488965.1 uncultured Phaeodactylibacter sp.
CCACACCAAACCCTTCCGCTTCTGGGAGTGGGCCATCGCCGAAGTCCAGAAAGAATATCCCGATACCATCTTCCTGGCCGAGGCCTTCACCCGCCCCAAAGTGATGGCCGCTCTGGCCAAAGCGGGCTTCAACCAGTCCTATACCTACTTCACCTGGCGCCCCAGCCGGAAGGAAATGGAAGATTATATCACCGAACTCACACAGACGGAACTGCGGGAGTACTTCCGGCCCAATTTCTGGCCCAATACTCCGGATATCCTGGCCTACGAACTGATGAACGCCGGGCCCAACGCTTTCATGAAGCGCTTCGTCCTGGCCGCTACCCTCTCTTCCAATTACGGCATGTACGGGCCTTCCTTCGAGTTCATAGAAAATACGCCCAATACCAACGGCAAGGAAGAATACCTGAACTCCGAGAAATACGAAATCCGCCACTACGACTGGGGCTATACCAACCGCCTGACCGGCCTGATCACCAAGGTCAACCGCATCCGAAAAGAGCAACCCGCCCTGCAGGATACCTGGAACGTCCACCTCACCCGCACCGATAATGAGCAGCTGATGAGCTATATCAAGATCAGCCGGGATAAAAGCAACATCATCTGGTGCATCGTCAACTTTGACGTCGAATACAAACAGAGCGGGTTCATCGAAGTGCCGAAGCAACTACTGGGCATTGAACGCAACGTCAACCTCAAAGTCACCGACCTGATGACCGGCGAGGTGTTCCACTGGTTCAACGAATGGAACTACGTGGAACTCAACCCCGACCTCTACCCCGCACATATTATGCTGGTGGAGAAACCGCAGCGGTAGGGGGTTGAGGTTGAGGTTGAGGTTGTTTGTTGTTTGTTGTTTGTTGTTGGTTGTTTGTTGTTGGTTGTTGGTTGTTGGTTAGAGCGCCCCTTTTTAAAGGCTGGCTTTTCTCAACCTCAACCTATACCTTAACCTATACCTCAACCTCAACCTTACTTCTACTGATGATACGCCTGGTTGTGCGCCAGCGTGCCGCCGCATTGCGGGCAGGTACCGGCTGTGCCGCTTCCTCCTGCGCAGCCATTGGGGCAGGTATAGTGGAAAACGCCGGCAGCATTTTGTGCCGGGGATTCCTGCTGGGGCGCCTGTATCATCGGGTTTTGAGCGCCGGCGCCGCCTCCCTGGTCGTGGTAAGCCGCGTTGTGGACGTAGGCTGTGCCGCAGTTGGGGCAGGCGCCTGCTGCCGGCCCGCCGCTGCCCTGGCAATTGTTGGGGCAGATGTAATGCTGGACGCCCCCGGCAGAGGCAGGAGAGGCCGGCATGGCAGGGGGCGGAGCAGACACATTGGGCGTTACCGGCGTCGGTTGCTGAGCCGCAGCAGGCTTCTTCTCATTGTTGGAGCAGGCCAGGAACAGGCCCAGGATCATAGTGAGAATAATAGTAGTGCTAAATTTCATGGCCAATTATTGTCGTGATGAAAGTTCCAAATGTAGGGATTTTAGTTGGGAATACCATGTAGCCTCACTCCATAAACCTGCCCGCCAGCTGATGAAAATGGTGCACGCACCGCTCCATCGCCGGTGAGAAGCGCCCCTGCTTGTAATAGCGGGAGCGGATGCCCAGTTGTACGCTTTCCACCACCGCCTCGTCCTCCAGTTCGGTCTGGTCGATGCGGTTGACGGTGCGGCGGTGGGCCTGCCCGCGGAAGGCATAGGTGCGAAAACGCACACGGGTGCGAACGGGGCTCAGGGGTTCTACCACGTTGAGCGACAGGCCCCAGGGGTAGAAGTTGAACATCAGGTTGGGGAACAGCCAGAAATAGTAAGCATAAACGCGGCGGCCGTGATCCGGCTGGCCTTTGGGAATGTCGAAGCAGGGCTCCTCTTCTTTGGCGATGCCAACCTGCAGGTTGCAGTAGGGAAAAAGCTCATAATCGTAATGGCCGAAATCCAGCGCGGCGTTCAGCCCGGGGTGCACGAAGGGTACGTGGAAACCTTCCAGGTAGTTGTCGCAGTACAGCGCCCAGTGGGCCTTCACTTCATAATCCGCCGAACCCTCTTCGGTAAACTCCAGGGTGTCCAGGGGCATCCAGGCAATGCGTTCGCGGATAGGCCCGGTGATGAGATTCAGATCGGCAAAAGGAGCGAGGGAGACGAAATACAGGCCCAGCCATTCTTCCAGGGCTACCCGCGCCAGGTGGTCGGCTTCCGAGGGAAAATCCCCGGCGCCTTCGAAGCCGGGCATCTTTCTGAATGTGCCGTCCAGGGCAAAACAACGGCCATGGTAACCACAGCTGAGTTGCCGCATCCTGCCGGGCCGTTCAACGATGACCTTGCCCCGGTGGGTACATACATTGGACAGGCAGCGGACGCCTCCCCCCGCATCCCGGCTGAGGAGCAGCGGCTCATCCAACACCCCGGGCAGCAGCGTGAACGGATATACATTGTCCTTTTCGTTCAGCACCCGGGCGTCGGCGGCATACTGCCAGGCGCCGGCAAAGATTTTTTCTTTTGATAATTCGAAAATAGCGGGGTCCCTGTAAAAAGCAGCCGGAAGAGTGGCTGCCCTGCGGATGTCCGGATCGATCGGAAAGGGCTTCATGGCAGAAGTTTTCCACAAGATAAGCAAGTGCCCGGACTGAAATGCTTTGATATGCATTTCCATACATTTTCAAAAAAACCATCGCCGCCCCATCTCATACCTGCTGTCCGGAGCTACCGTACCAGCAGCACCTCTCCTTCATGGAGTTCTTCTTCGCCGGCGGCGTTCACCAGCTCTATATAAAAGGCATACGCGCCCGCCGGAGCCGGTTCTCCCCGGAAGCGGCCATCCCAGTAGCGGGCATCATCGGAGGAGCCAAAGGCCTTTTGCTCATAGACCAGCCCGCCCCAGCGGTTGAAGATGCGAAAGGCGATGATCTGCACCTCGGCGCCGGAATACAGCTCAAAGCGGTCGTTGCGGCCGTCATCGTTGGGGGAAAAAGCGTTGGGCAGGTAAATGGGGCAACGCAGGGCCACCGTCACGGAGTCCTCAACGCTGCAGCCTTCGGCATCGAGGATGGTAAGCAGGAAACGGCCGGGGGGCAGGCCCGTAAATTCAGGCGCCGTTTGCTCCGTACCGCTCAGCGTATAAAGGAAAGGCATAGCGCCCCCCTCTGTTTCCACCTTCAACCGGCCGCTGGCCGCGCCACACTGGCTGGGCGCTACCTCCATGCCAAGGATGCGGGGCGGATCGTATTCCGGGATGGAGATGGCGCCGGTGGCCGTACATCCGTTCTCGTCCATGGCCAGCAGGGTATAGGCGCCGGCGCTGAGGTTTTCAAAGTTGCCGGAAGCCTGAGGCGGGCCGCCGTTGAGGCTGTAAACAAGCGCCCCGGAGCCTCCGGCAGCAGCGGCCGCCAGGTAGCTGTTGCCCGCGCCGCAGGCTTTGGCCTCGAGAAGGGTGAACACCAGGGCCTCCACCGCAGGGATAGTTACCGTTTCCACATCTGTACAGCCGGCCTCATCGGCCACCGATATCAGGAAGGCGCCGGCATCCAGCCCGCTGAATTCGGGAGAGGCCTGCGCCGGCCCGCCGCCGATGCTGTAAAGGAGCCTGCCGGCGCCGCCGGCGGCTTCAACGGTAAGGCTATTCTGCGAAGGCCCGCAGGGCATCAGCCCGGCCCTTTCTATCTCCGGCCCGGGCTCCCCGGGAATGACAACGGTTTGAGAATCAATGCATCCCTGCCCATCGATAACGCTCACGGTATAGGCGCCCCCCGGCAGGCCGGCAAACAGAGGGCTGCTTACCGGCGCCTCTCCGTCAAGAACATAGCGGTAAGGCAAAACCCCTCCTTCAGCATCCACTGTAATAGCGCCGATACCCAGTCCGCAACTGTCCTCCTCCACAGCCAGGCGGGTGATGGCGGGCGCCTCCCCTATTGCTTCCACCCTGGCCATCTGCCGGGCGCCACAGCCGCGGCTATCCTGCACATATATGGTATAGTCGCCAGGAGAAAGGCCGGCAAAGGTTCCGCCGGGCTGGAAGATCATGCTGTCCAGGCTATAGGCCAGCGCCCCGTTGCCGCCGCTGGCCGTCACCTCTATGGCGCCAAGGGGGCTGGCACAGCCGGTTGGCGTCGTAACTACCTGTTCGATCACAACAGGATCGGCAGCCAGGAACTCCAGGCGGCTGGCGGCCCCGAAGATCCGGATACCCAGATTACAGGCGAGGCTGAGCTGATCCGTCGCAAAGTCGATCTGATAAAGCCCTCCGTTCGCAGCGTCATTGGTGGCGTAGGTGACCGTATTGTCGCAATCTTCAACGAAGGTTACAATGCCGAAAATCTGCCCACCCACGTTGAAGTTCATCCGCAACGAGCTGGCGACCGGGTCGTCCAGGTCGACGTCGATCATCCAGTTGACAGTGGAGGCCATGATGAGCTGGCCCTGGTAGAAGGTGAGGTCGCCGGCCGAACCGTAGCCGATATCGCCCAGGTAGGTATGCGCCATGGCCTGGGTATCGAAAACGTAAAGGTCGCCGTTGCCTCCGGCAGTGTAGATACGCCCTTCGTTATCGGCCACCAGCGAGGTAAAAAACGGCGAATTGCCGTTGGGCAGGCTGTATGCCAGTTCCGTTTCGCCGGAAACTTCGTCGATGAGCAAAAGCTCGCCGTCGGTAGTTATTCCCCAGAGCCGGCCGTCCGGCGTATAAGTGATGTCGCTGATGCTGCCGCCGCCGGGCAGCCGCACGAAAGCCACAAACCGGGCTGTGCAGTTGCCGGCATCGACGCGGAACAGCTCCCGGTTGTTGTTGATGACGAGAAATTCCTGGCAGGAGAGCTCCCCCGCCTGGAAAATGAGCAAGCCGGTAATAAAAAGAGCGGTAATCCGAATACCCGCCGCGCCCTTTTGACAGCCTTCCAAAGCCATTTGAAGATAATTTTCAATTCCCGGTAAATTATGCTCCTCCGCCTGAAAAAGCAAGCCGGTAAGGGCAAGTATGCCAACAGAAAACAATTTCCTGGAAGACAAAGTGTAATTTTCACCCTGATATTTTATGATATGCTATCCGGATAAAATATTTTTTTGATAGATTAGCGTCTCCTGAAACCTGCAGCACCATTCACATCTACCCCGGGAGCCTGTTCATTTCATTCAAATATACTCGCATATAAGAAGCCAGTTATGTATTTCAACTCACAAGGAAAAGAAGAGAATACCTTCGACGCCATTGTCATCGGCTCGGGTATCAGCGGCGGCTGGGCTGCCAAGGAGCTCTCCGAAAAGGGCCTGAAAACGCTCGTCCTCGAACGCGGGCGCATGGTGAAACACGGCGACTACCCCACGGCCATGACGGAGCCCTGGGAGTTCAAGTACCGGAATGGCGCCGTTCCGCCGGAAGTGCTCAAAGATTACGAAAAGCAGAACCGCACGGGCTACACCGTCAAGGAGGAAAGCCTGCATTGGTGGGTAAAGGATACCGAGCACCCCTATACAGAAGTCAAGCGCTTCGACTGGATGCGCGGCTATCACGTGGGCGGGCGCTCCCTGATGTGGGGCCGCCATTCCTACCGCCTCAGCGACCTCGATTTCGAGGCCAACGCCCGCGACGGCCATGGCGCCGACTGGCCCATCCGCTATAAGGACATCGCTCCATGGTACGACTACGTGGAGCAGTTCGCCGGCATACAGGGCCAGGCGGAAGGCCTTGCCCACCTGCCGGACGGAAAATTCCTGCCGCCCATCGCCCTCAACTGTGTGGAAGAACACCTGCGCGGCAGCATGAAGCAGAAC
>CAZAXA010000416.1:0-2209 GCA_964488965.1 uncultured Phaeodactylibacter sp.
TCATGAGCGCATCAACTCTGGAACCGCAAACCATCCCCGATACCCTCATCTACGAAATGGTGGATGGGCAGCCCGTTTATTACCGGGGCTACCGGGAAGTGCTTGCGGGGAAAAAAACAGTGGAGGAAATCATGAGCGATGGTAATATTCAAGCCTGGTTGAAAGTACAAATTGCCAGCCTTATTATCAACCAGATATCCAAAGCATACTTGGTAACCGGTGGGGAACACGGCCTGCAGTTCCGCAAAAATTCCTGGAGGGCGGCGGATATTGCCATTTTCAAGCCCGAAAATTTCGAATTCGTCAATACTTATTCTCAAAAAGCGCCAGAGATCGTCATCGAGATCGATACCAAAGCCGACCTGGCCTCCTTTGGAGAATCCATCAATTATTACGATGAAAAAACCAACCAGCTTTTCGCCTTTGGCGTAAAGAAAGTCATCTGGATTTTAACAGACAGCAGAAAAGTAAAGGTGCTTACTCCAACAAAAAGGCCGCAAACCTTCGAATGGGATGCCGATATCCCCCTTATCGAAAAAGTAGTTCTGAATATACAACAACTCATCGACCAGGCGCCCTTCAGCACAACTGATTTTCCCAAATAAGCTATCCTCCTTATTGATCATTCTGAAAAGATTATTGCTTAGATTTGCTATCCTCCCGGCAACATATACCGCCTAAGGCCTGGTAAACTTCACTGTGCTAACCTCCCTATTTGATCCGGGATTATCGCCGCAAAAAGTGGAGAAATATGGTCATTACTTAAAAAATTAAACCCGTAATGAAATTGTATAATATTTTACTCAGCTCGCTCCTGCTGCTCAGCCTCAGCCCCGCCGCCCCTGCCCAGCAACGCCAGTGCGGCGCCATGGAGCATTTGCAATACCTCCAAAGCCAGGATCCGGGCCTTATCGAGCGGATGAAAGCCATCGAGCGGCACACCGAAAGGGCGCTGGCCTCTCCGCAACGGCTCGTCGACGGCGTGATCACCATTCCGGTTGTAGTGCATGTGGTTTACAACAATGCAACGGAGAACATCAGCGACGCTCAGGTACAGACCCAGATCACTGTGCTTAATGAAGATTTCCGCCGGATGAACTCCGATGCGAACAACATCTGGCCTCAGGCCGCCGACCCGGAGATCGAATTCTGCCTGGCTACGGTTGACCCTGCCGGCAACCCTACTACTGGTATTACGCGGACCCAGACTTCCGTTACCAGTTTCGGCAGCAGCGGCAACCCCGTCAAGTTCAACTCCTCCGGCGGGCACAACGCCTGGCCCGCCGACGAGTACCTCAACATCTGGGTATGCGACCTCTCCGGCGGGCTGCTGGGCTATGCCCAGTTTCCCGGCGGCCCGGCCTCTACAGACGGAATAGTGGTAGATTATGCCTACTTCGGCACCATCGGCACGGCCACTCCTCCTTTCCACCTGGGCCGCACCGCTACCCACGAGGTGGGCCACTGGCTGAACCTGCGCCACATCTGGGGTGACGGCGGCTGTGGTGTGGATGATTTCGTTTCCGACACCCCTCTCTCCGACGCGCCCAACTTCGGCTGCCCCATCGGCCACATTTCCTGTGGTTCCGTGGATATGGTGCAGAACTATATGGATTATACCGACGACGGCTGTATGAACCTCTATACTCAGGGGCAGAAAAGCCGGATGCGGGCCATCTTCGAACCGGGAGGCGCCCGCGCCAGCATTCTCACCTCCGGCGCCTGCGGCAGTTCTCCGCCCAACCCCAGCTGCAATGACGGCATTCAGAACGGCAACGAAACCGGCATAGATTGCGGCGGAACGGATTGCCCCCCCTGCCCCTGTGCCAATGAGAATATCGTGACGCTTACCATCCGCTTTGATAACAACCCCGGGCAGACCCGATGGCAGATCGTCGATGCCGGCGGCGGTATAGTCGCCTCCGGAGGGCCCTACGCTACCAGCGCTCCCGGTTCTACTTTTACGGAAGATATCTGCCTGCCCGACGGTTGTTACGGCTTCACCATCTTCGATTCGGGTAACAATGGCTTATGCTGCTCTTTCGGCTTCGGGTCTTTCTCCCTGACCGACGCCAATGGAAATTCCCTGGCTGCCGGCGGCCGCTTTGGCAGTTCCCTTACCTTTAACTTCTGCCTCTCCGGCGCTACCGCCAACTGCAACGACGGCGTTCAGAACGGCAACGAAACCGGCGTGGACTGCGGCGGGCCG
>CAZAXA010000416.1:2309-5740 GCA_964488965.1 uncultured Phaeodactylibacter sp.
GCGGGCCGGACTGCCCCGCCTGCCCCAGCTGCAACGACGGCGTTCAGAACGGCAACGAAACCGGCGTGGACTGCGGCGGGCCGGACTGCCCCGCCTGCCCCAGCTGCAACGACGGCGTTCAGAACGGCAATGAAACCGGCGTGGACTGCGGCGGGCCGGACTGCCCGCCATGTACCCCGGGCGTTTGTTCGTATTCCACTTTTAACAGCAACGACTTTGAATCCGGGCTTGGAATATGGATTGACGGAGGAGATGACTGTATGTGGGGCAACCGATACTTCACCTTTGCCAACAGCGGATTTTTCAGCGTCATGCTGAGGGATAATACCTCTTCTTCGGTCATGACTACCGGCAATCTGGATTTTTCAACCGTACAGGAGATCACGGTGGACTTTTCGTACATCGCCGTTTATTTCAGCAATGCCAGCGATGATTTCTGGCTGCAGGTCAGCACTAATGGCGGCAGCACTTACACTACCGTAGAAGAATGGAATTTGGGCGATGAATTCCAGAACCAGGTACGGGAGTTCGAATCGGTGGCCATTCCCGGGCCTTTCAGCGCCAACACGCGCCTGCGGTTCCGCTGCGATGCCACCGATGATTACGATCTCGTCTTCATTGACGACGTAGTTATATCCACCTGTGTCAATTCGGCCAGGACAGGGCGGGCATCTGCAGCAACTTTGCAGCCCGGGGAAGCTATTGCCGATGTGGCCTTGTTCCCGAACCCGGTGGATAAGCAGTTTACCCTTTCCTTCATGCTGGCGGAAGAAGCGGAAGTGGAAATAGCGGCCACGGACATTACCGGGAAGAGCGTCCTGCTGCGACGGAGCCGCTCAATGGCGGGCCGGCAGGAGATGAAATTAGACAGCGAGGCCCTGGCGCCGGGCGTCTACTTTATCCACCTGACGGCCAATGGCCAGCGGCTCAGCCGGAAATTCGTGGTGGCAAGGTAGGGGGTTATGGCTTATGGGGGTTATGGGGTTTATGGTTTTAGATGGCCATGGGCTACTCAGGTTAGAGCAACCAGTAACAAACAAAACCCGGGCTTCTGAAATTTTTTCAACGTTTGTGACATATAACATTGTTATCGGTTATTGGGCCGGGGTTTGCCGACAGTTGGTTTCATCTGCCGGCAGGCCCCGGCTTCGGTTATTATGAGGCGGCGCGCTTCTTCTTTTCCGGCTATAATCCCTACCTTGGAGGAAAATTCCCGGAAATAATATTTCCGAATTCGAATTTTGTCTTATTTTAAAAGCTCGATTCAATCACCTTTGTGTAAATGTTGCGCATTATGATGAATGAACCCCTTTCTACGATCATGACCCGGGATGTTGTCACCGTCAGCCCTGAAGACAATTTAGCGGTGGTGAGGGATATCCTGTTCAAAAAGCACCTTCACCACCTTCCGGTAATAAACGGCAGGAAACTGGTCGGCATAATTACCTCTTATGACCTGGTAAAGCTTGGAAAATGTAAAGAAGACTTTGACAAGGTCAAAGTCAAGGAAGTAATGACCACGAAGGTGGCCACCATGACGCCCAATGAGAAGATCGGCGCGGCGGCGCAGGTTTTTCTGGAAAACCTCTTTCACGGCCTGCCTATCGTCAATGAGGACTATGAACTGGTGGGCATCGTCACTACGCACGACATCCTGAAATACGAATTCAACAAAGAATACCCCAACCATAAATTGTACTGGAAGGGCGCCTGAGCGCCCTCACATTCCGGCTAAACTCCGGAGAAAGTAGCGCACTTCCCCGACGGAAAGCAGGTTAAAGCGGGCGGCTGACTTGTCGAGCCCTACCTTGATGGTGTAGGCCTCTTCCGGTAATGCCTTGAAAGTATCTTCATCGGTATGGTCATCGCCAATAGCCATGATGAAGTCCCATTTTTGTTCTCCTGCCCATTTGAGGGAGGCTTTGCCCTTATTGATGCCTGCATTTTTAATTTCCACGACTTTATTGCCTTCGAGCACCTGCAGGTCGTCATTGGCGGTGAGGTATAAGAGCACGTCCCTGAATTCGCGGACCCGTTTTTCGCCGAGGTCCTTATCGATACGCCGGTAATGCCAGGCAATGGAATATTCCTTTTCTTCAATAAAGGAGCCCGGGGTGCGTTCGACCATATTTTCAAGAACCTGCCGGATTTTCTCTTTCCAGTTGGAAGGCAGTCCGGTATCGTTCGTCCATTCTCCATTGCGTTTTATCCAAACGCCATGCTCCGCCGCCATATCGACCTGCAGTTCTCCCAGCCATTGCTGGAGTATATGCCGGCCCCGCCCGCTGCTGATCACCAACCTGGCGCCTTTTTGTTCATTGAGGCGCCTGAGGATTTCCAGCAGTTGTTCATCGGGCACTACTGCCTGGGGGTCTTCATGGAAGGGCATTAATGTTCCGTCATAATCCAGTATGAGCAACCGGCGCTCCGCCTGCCGATAGGCCCTGGACAGGCTATTGAGGTCATCCCTGCTCAGCCGCCGGGCAATTTTTGCCTTTTCTGATTCCATAAGCTTTTTTTGTTCCTGAATAAAGGTGGCCGCCCAACGCCGGACATCGTTTTTCCTGATCTTTTCCTGCATCCGAACAAGGCGCATACGTTGTTCCTCTCCAGGCATTTCCAGGGCCTGAAGCAGGGCGTTGGTTATATCCTGGCGGTCCTGAGGATTGACGATCAGCGCCTCCGTCAGTTCATTCGAGGCGCCGGCCATCTCGCTCAGTATCAGCACCCCTTTTTTGCTGGTGTCCTTGCTGGCCACAAACTCCTTGGCCACCAGGTTCATGCCATCACGCAAGGGCGTGATGAGGGCAATATCCGCCTCCTGATACAGAGTAGTAAGCTCCGAAAAATCCAGGCTGCGGTAGAAATAATGAACGGGTATCCAGTCAAAGGCGGCGAATTTCCCGTTGATCTTACCTACCAGGTTCTCTATTTCCTGTTTGAGCGCTTTATATTGAGACACCTTGGCCCGGGAGGGCACTACAATGAGTATCAGGGTCACTTTCCCCTGGTATTGCGGGTTCTCATCCAGAAAATGCGCAAAAGCCTTGAGGCGCTCCGGAATGCCCTTGCTGTAGTCCAGGCGGTCGATAGAGATCATCAGCTTTTGATGGGTAGCCAGCTTCCTGATCTTCAGCGGGCCATTGCCCGCCTCGCTCTTCGTTTCGGGGCAGGCATATCTGTTATAATCTATACCCATGGGGAAGACATCGGTGTTCACCAGGCGGTTACCTACGGTAAGTTTTCCGAAATGATGCTCATAACCACAAATCCGGTATACTGCACTGAGAAAATGCCGCATATAACCGAAGGTGTGAAAGCCGATCTGATCGGCGCCCAGCATGCCTTCCAGAATCTCCCTGCGCCACGGCAGAATGCGAAATACCTCGTATGACGGAAATGGAATGTGGAGAAAAAAACCGATAGATAAT
>CAZAXA010000417.1:0-5702 GCA_964488965.1 uncultured Phaeodactylibacter sp.
CCGCTCTAACGGCACGACGCCGGCGGCAGTGGCAACATTTATTGAGAAGTTACAAGAATCTCCTTTAATCGCCGTTCATCCAGGGTTTTGTCTTTTTTGCTAATACGCTTCCATACCGATTCCCAAACAGCAAATCTTTTGGACCGGAGCGATTGTTCGTTCAGGTTTAGTATGTGGTCAATTTCATGTTTCAATTGTTCATTTTTTTCTTTGGGGAGCACTACTACTTGCCTTTGTTTCACCCGGACATCGTATTTTAGAAATGGCCGGAAATCTTTTCGTTTTCCCGCTGATGGGTTTGAGATGAAACGGAGCGGCCTATAACCTTTTGACACATCACAGTGTTTATCCTGGCCGGTATCTTCATTACCCAGGCAGGCTGCCAGAAGGTTACTGTAATCCAATTGTTTTTCAGGCACGGCGTGGGAGCCTCCTTTAGGCTCGAAATGCTCGGTTTTCATCATCGGCGAGCCAAATTCATTTTTGAAGGCAATTTGTTGTTGGCAATAACAACATATAAACCGCTGTTCTTTTACTAATGATTCACGCAATTCTTCGAAAGCGACCCTGTTCGCCTCCTCTTCGGAAAAATCTTTATAGGACGGCTCCTCGCCCGATTTGCGCTTTTCAGCTTTGTAGCGCTTCAACCCCGGCGGTTCGTGGTTCTTTTGGATAAAGATCATAGGATTTCTTCCAGTATTTCAAGTGAATTCTGGGCATCTATGATGGCGGGATCGTCCAGGCCCAAACGCTGCTTCAGTTCTGCCAGTTTACTTTTGGCTTTTTTTAAGGCTTCCGGGTCTTCGCTTTCGATCAGTTCGAACATCTCATCGATAGAGCGCTGAATGGCCTCCGGGCGGGCTTTGATGCCGTAGAAGCTATACAGAAGATCGCGGATATCCCGGCCGGAGAAATGCGACAATTCTTCAATCTGGGTTCCGTCCCCTTTTAAAACAAAAGCAGTGGACGTGTTGGGGTCCATATTGTTCAGGATCAAAGGGCTATGAGTCGTTACAATAAACTGAAGGCCGGGAAAAGTTTTCATTAATTTTGACAAAATCTCGGTTTGTTTTCCCGGGTGCAAGTGCAGGTCTATCTCGTCGATCAGGACGATGCCGGTTCCTTCCAGCGGTTTTTTTATACCAGGATTGGCGAGCGCCAGGCGGCGGGCAAGGTCGGCGGTTAAAGCGAAGATCATTTTTTCGCCCGAAGAGAACTGATTTACGCTTATAGGTTCGCCGTTTTTATCTATTTTCAACTCTCCCTCCAGGCTATTGGGCAAGGGGCGATATTTTAGGGATTTGAACGTGTTTTGATCATCGCTTAACATGGAACAAATAGCCTGCTCGGTTACTTCCCTCAGCCGGTCCCTGCCATTTTTGGACGCTCTCGCCAGTTCTTCCCTCCACTTATACCATTTAAAAAACTGGCGGAAATCAAAAGATTTGACCGAAAGGGCGTCATCGTAGGCATTGTAAGCTTCCAGCTTGGTTGTCTCGTCATTGAAAGGTGCCGGGGCGTCGGTAGCGTAGTCGCAATGGTAATACACCAGGATCGGGATGCTGGTTGGCTCCTCTCTTTTCAACTGCCGGTTAATGGCCTGGCTCAGCGTATTGAAGTCCGTAAAAGCGCTTTCTTCGGTGATGGTATCCTGTTCGAAGCTGTCGTCGCCGCGGGTGAGAGAGCCATACCAGCTCAGCTCTATCGGTTCGGATTCTTCCCTGGAAGATGACTTTTTTTCAAGGGAAACTGTGATCGTGTTTACCGCCTCTTTAGTGCCGTTTCGAATGTCCTTTTCATCCAGCAGTTTTTTTTTGCTTACGGGTTGTCTTTTGATCGCGTCGATAAAAAACTGCAAAAGGCTCGCCGCCCCGTCAAGCACGGTGGTTTTGCCGGAGCCGTTGATGCCGATAAACACGGTGAGCCGTTTGTCAAATGACACCTCCAGTTTCTCGAAAGCACGAAAATTAGTTAACTCCAGTTTGCGCAGCCGGACCTCGAACTTATTTTTGACTTCCATGATCTCTTCATTAAGTAGTGATTAAAAAATAAGTTCGACATTTTAAGTCAATGAATTATTGTGAAGGCCAGCAGTCTCATTGGGGCAGAGGCCTCCACAATAATTCATTGACGTCGAAATTATTTTTTAAACTAAGGGTGCCAGTAGGTCACTTGTTTGATTTCCCCACTTTGGCTTCGTGAATTTACTACAACTTCTACAATCATGCCCGCTTGGAGGTTCACTTTCTTAGTGCCGGAGAGCATGGCGAAGGGTTCAAAGGGGTAATCTTCAATCAACAATTTCACTTTGGAGAAGGGTTTGCCCACCTCCAGCACCTCTGCCTGGAATACGGTTTTCGGTTCGATTTTAGCATAAGGTACGGGCGGTTTTGCCTGTACGGCCTGTGCAGGCGCCTTAGTTCCCGGAGGAGCTTGCCTCTTTGGCTCGTCTACCGGCAATACAGGCTGGAAGGGGATGTCCGGCTCGCTTCCGGGCAGGAAAATCTCCACGAAGCCCATGCAGGAGGCGGTCAGGGCGGCGCCTTTGGCGATGCGCCGGGATTTTAAACGGTAATCTTTTTCCTCGCGAAAAATTTTCAGAGGAACGGGCTTTTCAACGACTTCCACGTGGTCATCCACCCAATAATCCCCTGTGATCCCGTGATACCCGCTGCCGTACCCCACGCGCAGGATGCAGGAACGGGCATTGTTTTCGGTTTTTTGTTTCAACTCCCTCAGGTTGTGAATAATGAAATCGGCTTGTTCTGCCTGCGGGAAAGCTTCGAAAAAGGCGATCTCTCTTCTAAGGTGTTCTCTGGTGTATTCATTTACCAGCTTGAAAAGATGCTGCACGGGGTTTTCCTGCCGGATGATGAATTTCGTGTTGGTGCGTACTATGCCCTCGGCCTCTTCCCGATAGCGGGGAGAATCCGCAACCTCCTCAATCATCTTCAGCCAGCCGTCGGCCAGGGATAACCGGAGTTGGCCTTCTGCACCCGCGGCAAAGGTTTCGGCGCTGAGCAAAAGATCACTCTGGTCACCTTTGCTGCTACTGCCGTAATAGCTTTTCCAGTCAACCCCTATTTTCTGAAGGTTGAAAAGGACGATATTGGTGATCTCCGTCTGCGAAATCTCTACGTCGGAAAGGCCGATGTATCGGGTAATGGCCCTTTCGAAGGCGCCGAGCAGGCGATTGTCGACCCTTTCATCTCTTGCATTTTTGCCTTCCCGGTTCCAAAGGTGGTGGAACAGGGCGCTGCGCAGGGCGCCTTTAAGGGAGGAACCGGGGAGGATGGGCGTGCCCTGGCCTGTGCGGGTGAGAGGGCGGATTTCGTCAACTGGTTCATCTTTGTACGCAACTTTAACAGGAGCAATTTTATTGTCCATATCAATCTGGAAGCGATCAAGCAACTTTTCGATTCGCCTTGTTTGCCCTGCGGAAAACATCTGTATATATTCATCAACCCCGTTTTTGCCACCTCTAGCCGGTTCAAGTGTGAGGCGATTCACCAATTCTTCCTGGTCTAGGATATTAACTTTTTTGTTTTCAACAATAAAATCAATACCGCGTTTCCAAACTTTGCCACAGCCGATATGCACAGGGGTTGATATTTTAATTCGCAGGTAAACTATGGTATTCAAAGAAGCACTCATGATTCAGCATTAACTAGCCGCATGGGAAGTGTGAATGCCAACCCACTACGGTAAACATTGTGAGTAATAAAAGCAGGAAATTCTGATTGGTGCAATGCCAAAGCTAATTTGCCGTTAGCGGCAGCTTGCCCCTTGATTACTTCAAATACAGAACCTTCTGTAAACATTCGGAATGTACGCCGCCGAAGAGTGGTGTGGTGAATCCATCCTTGCCGTAAAGTAAACCCGTAGCTTGATTTTTTCAGGTCAAGTGCCGAAAGTTCATTCTTTTCGGGCAGAAATAGAGAAAGCGTCACAAATCCTTTAGCGTTTGTCAATTCCGGAAATTCAAATTCTTCAGGTTTGCCTAATATTTGGAATTGCCCCTTACCCACTGACCGGTCGCCGCCTATACCTGTTTCTGCAAGGGCGTACAAAGCAGTTTCAAAATGTTTGCATGCATTTTCATGTCTGAATTTTCCAAGAAAAAACAAACCTGCATTTTTTCTGAATTCAATTTGGGCGAGATGAAATAGTGTTGCCTCCTGAGAAGTTCTATCAATCGTGACCCTTGGCATTTCCAAGATTTTAAAGAGCTTGAAGTTTTCTTCAGGAAAACGCTTTTCACACCAGCATTTAGAAGCAATTACCCAATATTGCAGATTTTCTTCGTCTTCCTGTCTTATTGGAAAATCCAAAGGTTCACCAGCCAACATTTTTTTGAAAAGTGCCAGTGAGACGTAATCAACCTTATTTAGTTGTTTTCGATCATCACTGGTAAGCTGATTGAAATTGGTTGGCCGCCAGGAGAGTGGTTTTGGGAAAAATAATTGTCCGTCGAAGTATGGAAAGGCAGAAGAAAGGAAAATCTTGGGTTCTGCTATGTTAAAAAATATTTCGTCCATTGTTTTTTCGTCAAAAAGTGCAGCTGCCTCAGAACAAATGGCACTAAATAGTGTATCCGAACGGATAATTTCTTCCGTTGACCCTAAACCAAATCCGCCGGACGACGCGTGTAGCGGACTTAAAAACTCAAGGTAATACAGTTTAGTGATCATGCTTTACCAGCGTTTTTCAAAAATTGGCCTGGAACTTTGATTTCTGGTTTTAAATAATCTTGCCAGTCTTCGTTGTTTTCAAAAACTTTTTTGTCCTTAAACTTTAAGGGCTGGTGGATAGAAATTTTCACCTCTCCACTCCCACGTGTACCTTTGCCGCCGAGATAATCGCTCTCAATCAAAGATAGTGCTCCGAATATCTTATCGAGATATATTTTTTCGTCATCACCTTCAAATATGTTAAGTACCATTTTCATTTCGAAAACCACTCCTGCCGGAACTCTCTCCAGCTGCCTTGGAGTCGCTGATGAAGTAATCCGGTCAATGACTACTTCAGTTTTGACTTCCGTATAGGGCATTTCCGTTGATTTCAAATTAAGCAACTTATGGAAACTTTCTCTTGTAAGTGGGCAATCACGCACAATCAACCTGGAAACAGGCCGGTCATGCTCACTTGGTTTATAGCTATCTTTACCATGTTTCTTCTCTACCGATTTTTTAATACTCTCAGGCGTTGTTCCGAATATCTTACAAATGTCATCCTCATGATCATCGACATAAGGCCCCGCATGCGTTATCCCGCTTTTTGAGAATTTTTTTTCGAGTTTTTCCAGCAAGCTACGCATTTTACCTTTTAAGGAGCTTCCAGGAATATAAGGTTCTTGAGAAAGCGGATTTCTCACTACAGTATTATCGGCGCCGCCAATGGCAAACCCAACATTAGAACCGCCAATATGCAAACCTGTCAATATTGTGATCTCTCCTTGAATGAGTATCTTCTTTTGTAGTTTGCCGTATTTATAACTATTGGACATGGTTATTTAATTTGAGATGTTGAAATAAGAATATTCTCAATTATTTTCCTCCTCTTGCCCGATGATAAGCAATTACAGCCTCAAAAAAGGAAGAAAACTGTTTAAATCGATCAAACTTTTTTTCCTTAGGCTCAAGAAAAATAGCGTCAATACCTGCTGACAAAACGTCAGCCAGAGCACCAAGAGCCTCTTTGCT
>CAZAXA010000418.1:0-1832 GCA_964488965.1 uncultured Phaeodactylibacter sp.
GGCTGCCCAAAAGGTTTGAATCCCCCCCCTCCGGGATGGGCGCCAGCCAATCCCTCCTCCTCCGCAAACCTTTTGGGCAGGCCGCCATTTTGGCGGCCTTTTTCCTTATCAGGCGGCGGCGGGAGCTCGCTCGTGATATCACCATTTTTGATTTTTGGTAGCTTTTTAGGTATGATGGCATTTCGGCTTTATGGTATTGCGGCTACCTGATGCAGGCCCGCTATTGAGCCTGGCATGGCCTTTGGAAGCACCTGGCCACAAGGCCGAAAAACCATAAAACCGGAATACCCTAAACAGCTACGATTTTTAAATAAAGAAGCCGGCTGCACAGGCCTTACAGGGCCCGACAGTCGGCTTCTTTATTGTTTGGGTTAAGTTTAGTTCAAGGCTTCTTCTTTGAGGGCCTTTTTTCCCAGGTCTTTTTTCTGTTTGTCGCTCAGTTCGCGAAGCTTCACCCGCAGGGCTTCGATCTCCTGGGCGATATCGTCCTCGTCCGATTTGGTCATCAGCGGCAGCCCTTCCACAGACAGTTCTACCAGTTCATCCAGTTTGGACTTGAGGGCGACGCCCACATGGGCCACTTCATTTTGTATCCGCCCATATTCATCGGATGCCAGCAGGCCTTTCAGGTGCTTATCCAGGTTGTCTACGTAGCGCTCGAA
The DNA here is from genome assembly GCA_964488965.1 of uncultured Phaeodactylibacter sp. GTDB lineage: Bacteria > Bacteroidota > Bacteroidia > Chitinophagales > Saprospiraceae > JACJXW01. Next base: position 663 of record CAZAXA010000418.1, read on the forward strand.
GAATTCCGTACCGGCAGGCGCTGTTCCGGACGTGTCATAGGCATCGATATAGGAGCGGATCGTCTCCGGCATTACCGCCAGGCTGGCCTCCAGGATTTTACCCCTCAGCTCGGTATTCTTGAGCACAAAGGACAGATAGTAGAACTGCACATCCCTGAATACCTTCTGAAGGCGCATCAGCTTGGGCGTACCCGCGATGGCGTAAAAGGGGTTGGCCAGTACCTCCAGGTAATGATGGATGCTGCTCCCAAGGCGGAACACCGGCAACTCGTCAAGAGGAGTAAAGCGCACCAGCATACGGTCCCAGAAGGCGGCGATATCATCGAAGGGCAGGTCGATATCGCTCAGGAATTCGATGTATTTGTCAAAGGCTTTGTGGGTTTTGTTTAAATATTCGGTCCAGGTATCGGCGGGGAAAAAGGCGGGAGATTTTTCCAGCATCTCGCGGAATGCCTTGCCGGAGAAGTATTTGTTCACAAAGCCGGGGTCATACCCCATGGCTTCCAGCCGCTCCGCCTGGGGTTTCCAGAACTGATACATGCCGGACAGCCAGTCGGCATACGCATTCACGAAGGGGATGCCCCCCTTCATCTTTCCAGGGGCTTTGGCATAGGGCCAGAATTTCTCCAGCTGCTCTGCCCAGCTCTTCCAGAATTTAGAACCTTCTTCCTGAGCTTTGGAAAAGTCAAGATTGGAAAAGTAAGGGTCGGGCGCTCCGGACATTTCTCCCCAGGCGCTCCACCATTTCCGGGCCAGTTCCTCCTGTGCCTCCATCCAATGCTGGTACACTTCCATCATAGTCTTTGGCCACTCATCGGCAGGGGAAACAGATGATCCTTTCTTATCTTTCTTTTCTGAAGCCCGGGAACGCTTTTTTTCTTGTACGGGTTGAAACATTTTCTTCGAAAAATCCAACCACTGGTCCAGCATATCCTGCTGGATTTTCCACATTTTTTGATACTCCCGGTTCATGATCAGATATTTTTGGTACAAAAATCAGCAACTGCCAATACCCAACAGTTCCTGGCCTGATTATCACCCGGCAGCAGGAACTACCCCTAATTAGGGGTTAATTCTATCTCATGCACTGATATTGATCAGGAAAAAGGGATGACTTTGGTCATGCCCTTCTTCAGGCTTCAGGTTTAAGAACCTATCTCACAGGGGCTA
>CAZAXA010000418.1:1932-5698 GCA_964488965.1 uncultured Phaeodactylibacter sp.
CACTAAGGTTCTTCAGGTTTAAGAACCTATCTCACAGGGGCTACACTAAGGTTCTTCAGGTTTAAGAACCTATCTCACAGGGGCTACACTAAGGTTCTCAAACCTGTCCTATTCCTTTTTCCCCTCCCATCTGAAATTCCAGGATACCGAGGGGATGACCGGGAACAGAGAAACCTTGTAGGCAGTAGCCCTGGCAGTGCCGGCAGCCGGATCTGACTGAAAATCGTAGTACACAAAGAAAGGGTTCTGCCGGTTGTATGCGTTGTAAACGGAAAAATTCCAGATGGACCGGAAGCGCTTTTCCGGATCCGGGCGGGGGGTGAAAGTTGCCGAGAGGTCCAGCCGGTGGTAGTCCTGCAGGCGGGCGCTGTTGCGCGGGCCGTATTGGGTAACCGGGAAACGGTCGATAAAATAAAGGCTCTGAACCGGCGTAAAAGCATTGCCCGAACCGAAAACAAAAGTGCCGCCCACTTCCCACCTGGGGCTGATCTGGTAGCTGGCCACCACGGAAATATCGTGGCGCCGGTCATAAACGGCGGGAAAAGCCTTGCCGTTATTGATCTCCGGGAAAATGCGCTCCGTGCGCGATAAAGTGTACCCCACCCAACCGGTAAGCTTGCCCTTGCGCTTCTGGAGGAACAGCTCCATCCCATAGGCCTGCCCCCTGCCGAAGACGAACTCCGACTCCAGGTCATTAGCTACATTGTCGACGTAATTTTCCCGGTAATCGATCTGGTTGCGCAAGCTTTTGTAGTACACTTCCAGGGCGCCCTCCAGGCTGTTGCCGGCAAAGTTCCGGAAATACCCGATGGCGTATTGCAGCCCGATCTGAGGTTTGACAACCTCGGAACTGGGCGCCCACACATCGGCAGGCAGGGTGCTGGTGGAGTTGCTCACCAGATGCAGGTATTGGTTGGACAAGGTGACGCCGCCCTTTAGCGAAGAGGCCGCCGTGAGGTTCCAGGCCAGGCTCAGGCGGGGTTCCAGGCCCAGGTAAGTTTTCACCGGCTCTCCAGCGGCATACACCGCAGAGTCTGCCCTGGACACATAGGGCCCCAGCTGTGTAAATGCCGACAACCGAAGGCCGGTATTGAGGCTCAGGCGGCCGCCCAGGCGGAAATCGTCCAGCAGGTAAACTGCCGATTCGTGGGCATAACGGGCTTCGAAATCGTTACTGAAGGCCTGCTCTCCATTAGTGGCCGTGGCCACGTTGGGCGTCAGTTTATGGTAGGTATAGTTCAGGCCGAACTTCACCTTGTGCGCGGGGGCGGGAAACCAGTCGAAGTCCACCTTGCCGTTCCAGTCGCGTACACCAGAGAACAACCCGATGCGGAATTCTCCCTGGCCGCCCTCGAAGCGGAAGTCGTAATCGTTGTAAATGGCGGAGACGTTCATAAAGAGCCTGCTGCTGAACAGGTGGTTCCACCGCAGCGTGGCCGTGGCATTGCCGTAAGGCAGGTCGAAGTAGAAATCGCGTTTATTGCCGCGAAATTTGAGCACGTCACGCCCGAAGTAAGCGCTTATATAGAGGCGGTCCTTATCGCTGAAACGGTAATTGAGCTTGGCGTTGAGGTCATAGAAATAATAATTGGTGCCCTCGAAATTAGTCCCCCTGAGGAAGGGCTGGGCCAGGTCGAGGGCATAGGTGCGCCGGGCCGAGAGGATGAAGGAACTGCGGCCTTCGACAATGGGCCCCTGCACCGTGATCCGGGAGGCGATGGCGCCGATGCCGCCCTCTACAGCGTAGTTGTGGTTATTGCCTTCCTTCATCTGTATGTCGACCACCGAAGAGAGCCTGCCCCCGTAGTTGGCCGGCATGCCCCCCTTGATCAGGGTAGTGTTCCTGACAGCGTCAGCATTAAAAACGGAGAAGAAGCCCAGCAGGTGGCCGGAATTGTAAACCACCGCCTCATCCAGCAGCAGCAGGTTCTGGTCAGGGCCGCCGCCCCGCACGTAAAAGCCCGAAGTACCCTCGCCGGCGGAAAGGACGCCAGGCAGGAGCTGCACCGTCTTCAACACATCCACTTCCCCCATCAGAGCAGGCAGTTTTTTGACCTTGTCCATGCCGAGGCCCACAGTGCCCATCCCGGTACTGCGTACATTCTCATCCTCCTCCCGGGCCGATACCACCACTTCCTGCAATTGCAGGGCCTCTTCCTCCAGCTCTATATTGAGCCGGATATCCTTGTTCAGGGATACCGCCAGCCTTTCCGGCTCATAACCCAGATAGGTGATCAGCAGTTCATAATCGCCGGGAGGAAGCTGGAGTGAATAAAAGCCATAGGCATTGGTAGTCGTCCCCTGCCCTGCCGGCCCTTGCAGGAGGACGCTGGCGCCCACGAGGTCCTCGCCGGTAGCGGCGTCGCGTATGTAGCCGCTGAGGGCCCATCGTTCCTGCGCTGCCGGCATTAAGGGCAATAAGGCCAAACAACACAATATTGAAAACAGATTCTTCTTCATTTGTTTTGATCGTTGCTACGGTACAACACAGAAGAAGAGAAATTGCTCAATCCAAAAAGGAATTTTCTCCCCTGCCTTCCTGCCGGGGAATGGGCCTGAGGCGGAACCCCTGGCGCTTCAGCAGCCGCAGCACACCCTTACCGCCGGCCAGGTGCCCGGCGCCGATGGCGCAGAAAAGGCGTTGCTGCCGGGCCAGTTCCGCGATGCGCCGGGCCATGGCCTCATTGCGCCGGAACAGCAATAACTGGCGCAGGCCGGAGGCGCTGTGCCGCGCCGCCCGGTACAGCTTGAATATGTCGCCCTCTTTGTAAATCTCAGCCATACGGAGGAGCTGCCGCCGGTGGCGGCTGATATGGCGCCCCATGGAAAGCAGGGCCTGCAACTGATACTCCAGCGGAATCTGCTGCAGTACGGCCAGTTGTTCGTGGTAGGATTCTATGCCGGTTGCGGGCTTGCCCAGGCTTCGGGCGTACTTCCACAGGTGTTCGTCCAGCGAGACGGGCATATCCCTGGACAGGATGTGCTCATTGATGATATTGGAAATGACAAAAGGAGTGAAATGCCGGAAGAGCGCGATATCGACGCCGGTAACCTTGAGGAATATGCTGCGGAGCTTGCTGAATTTCCTCTCCGTAATAAGGCCTGACAAGGACTGCCCCTCCGGAAGCCGGATGATCTCCGGGCTTATTCCCGGCGGCGCCTCATCCAGGTTGAATTCAAGAGCTATGCATTCGCATTCCCGGATCTTCTCGTAAGCCTGCTCCCGATAGGTAAAGGCCCGCTGGTCCTGAACGTGCATCGTCCCGAAGAGGTAAGACGGGCCCGGAGCCTCTTCACAACCGAGTTCCCATAACAATGTCTTTTTCGTTTCCTTCTTCATGGCGAAAAACGCAAGGCCGCTGCCGGAGATGATCGCCCGCAGCGGCCAGAACCTTTTTTATTGTAAAAACCTTGTTATTCGTACTTATAGGGCAGCACTTTCGAATCCTTGACCGTAGAAAGCGTCATGAGCGTTTTCAGGCGCTCGATCTCATCGATCTGAGAAAGGGTTTTAAAGAGCAGTTGTTCGTAGGTGGGAATATCCTTACAAACGATCTTGATCAGAAAATCTGCCTCGCCGGTAATGATGTAGCATTCCGTGATCTCATCAATTTCCTTGATCTTTTCCAGAAAATGGTTCAGCGCATTTTCCTTTTGCCAGGCCAGGGAAACCAATACGAAGGTCTTGACATTCAGCCCTATGGACTGGGGGTTGACCTTGGCGTGGTAGCTTTCTATGACGTTGGCGATCTCCAGTTTTTTTACT
>CAZAXA010000419.1:0-5676 GCA_964488965.1 uncultured Phaeodactylibacter sp.
GATATATACACTGCCCTGGCTTATTATTATATGCATAAGAGTGAAATTGAAGAAGCTATTCAGCAAGAGGAGATATTAGTCCAGCGGCTAAAAAAAGAAACTCCTTCCAAGCTTTAAATCGCTTTTAGGTGCCTTCTATAAAATTTTACACTGATGAGCATGTTGGCAAAGCTATCATCAATGGCCTGAGGTTAAGGGGAATTAATGTTATTTCGAGTAAGGAAGCTGACTTACTGAGTGCAGCCGATGAAGATCATTTAGAATTTGCCCTTAAAGAAGGCAGAGTAATTTTTACCCAAGATGATGATTTTCTTAAGCTTCATGCGAAAGGTTTTGAACATGCAGGAATTGTGTATACCCCTCAAGGGACGAGTATTGGTAAAATTGTTAGAGGGATGGAGTTAATTTACCGTGTCCTTTCTCCTGAAGACATGTATGGCCATGTCGAATTTCTATGATATATTAGCCATCCTTTCCTACCTCAACCCTACCCGTCAAAATGAAAGAACAATACCTCGGGCGCGCCGAAGCCTTTGAAGCTGCCGCCGAAGCCCTCCGAAAGAAATACAACCGATATTCCCTGATGCGGCTGCTGTTGTTCGTCACTGCCGTAGCTTTGGCCATCTATCTCTGGGCCGGCGTCCACGAGCTGGCCGGCGCGGCCTTCACCATGGCCTTTCTGTATGCCTTTTACCGCTTCATCTTATGGCATCAGGATATTCAGCGGCAGGAGGAGCACCACCGCCGCCTCGCGGCTGTCAACCGTTGGGAAGCCGGAGTGCTGGATCATGAATACGCTGCCTTTCAGAACGGAGCGGAATTTGCCGATGCCGGCCACCCTTATTCCCTAGACCTCGACCTGTTTGGCGAATACTCCATCTTTCAATACCTCAACCGCGCCGGCGCCGCCCTGGGCAGAGGCCGGCTGGCGGCCTGGCTTCAAGCGCCTGCCGATGCGGATGCCATCCGGCGCCGGCAGCAGGCCATCGCCGAGCTGAAGGATAAGCTGGACTGGCGGCAGCACTTTCAGGCCTATGGAGTAGAAACGGAAGACAGCCCGGAGCACATCGGGCTGCTCCGGCGCTGGCTGGCGGCGCCGCCCTTTGTCAGCAACCGCCCCTGGCTGGTGGCCGCCCTGTTCCTGTCCCCGTTCTGGGCGCTGGCGGGGCTGGCCCTGTTCATTTTTTATCTTCCCTGGTATGTGGCCATTCTGTTCCTGCTGCCCCCTGCCTGGATACTAAAACAATCGAAGGAGCAGGTGGATCAGGCACATCTGCAGACTACCTATGCCGGGAAGACGCTGGCCCACTACGCCCGCCTGCTCCGGCACATCGAGGGGCAAGCTTTCCGGGCGCCTCTTTTGCAGGAACTGCACCGGCTGCTGGAGCTGCCCGGCAACAGGCTGGCCTCCGGCGCCATCCAACGGCTTTCCTACATCATCGGGCAGCTCAATGTGCGCTACAACTTCTTCGCCATCTTTCTCAACCTGGGCGGCCTGTGGGAACTGCAGTGGGCGTACCGCCTCGAACGCTGGAAAGCAGGACTGAAGGAGAACCTGCCGCAATGGTTCGATGCCATCGCTGCATTCGAGGCCCTGAGCAGTTTCGGCAACCTGTACTACAACAACTCCGATTGGGCCTTTCCTGTTATCCACGATGCCAGCCGCCTGGAAGGCGAAGCCCTGGGGCATCCTCTCATCCACCTTGAAAAACGGGTGTGCAATGACATCATCGTGCCCACCGATGGCCATATCAAGCTGGTGACCGGCTCCAACATGGCAGGCAAGAGCACTTTCCTGCGTACGGTGGGTATCAACATCGTGCTCGCCATGGCGGGAGCGCCGGCCTGCGCCCGCCGGCTGGCCCTGCCCCCCCTGCAGGTGTACACCAGCATGCGCACCCAGGACGCCCTGCACGAGAGCACTTCCTCCTTCTATGCCGAACTCAGGCGCCTCAAGCTCATCATCGAAGCTGTGGAGGCCAGCGCCGACAAACGCCCGCCATCCCTGCAGGCTTTTTTCCTGCTGGACGAAATCCTCAAGGGCACCAACTCCAACGACCGCCATACCGGCTCCAGGGCTCTGATCAGGCAATTGATCCGCAGCCGCGGTTCCGGCATCATCGCCACGCACGACCTCGAACTGGGCCAACTGGAGGCGCAGGCCGGCGGCGCCGTCGAAAACCTGTGTATCGAAGTAGAAATAAAGAACGGGAAGCTGTATTTTGATTACAAACTGAAAAAAGGCGTCAGCCAGAGCTTCAACGCTACCCTGCTGATGAAACAAATGGGCATCAAGATCGAAGAGGAAGCATGAAGGCCTACAACCTGCAAACGGCCATCGCTCACCGGGAGGAAGTGACGGAATTGTACCTCCATAATTGCCGGCTGGAGTTCCTGCCTCCCGTTGTCTTCGGTATGCCGCTGCTCCGGAAACTGGAAATAACGGCCAACCAGGTCAGAGAAATCCCCCCGCAGATCAAAGAGCTGAAAAAGCTGCGGAGCCTTTCCCTGTATTTTAACCAGATCGAGGAGATCCCCCCTCAGCTCTTCGAATTGCGGCAGCTGACGGAATTGCACCTGGGCAACAACCGGATAAAAGTATTGCCCCCGGCCATCGGGAAGCTGAAAAACCTCCAGCAACTGTGTATAGGCGGCAATGGGCTGGAAGCGTTGCCGCCGGAGATCGGCAAGCTCCGCCAGCTTCGCTTGCTCGAACTACATCAGAACCAACTGGAACGCCTGCCGCCGGAGATCGGGAGCCTGGCAGCCCTGCGGCAGTTGCGGGCCGCCGGCAACCGCATCGGGCGCCTGCCCGGGGCTCTTTTTAAATTGCGGCAGCTGGATGCGCTCGACCTCAGCCACAACCGCATCAGCACCCTGCCTGAAGATATCGGGCAGTTGCAACAGCTCAGCGCGTTAAACCTGGCCCATAATCAGCTTCGCGCCCTTCCCCAGGCCATTGGCCGCCTGCTGGTGCTGCGCCGCCTGATACTGGCCGGCAACAAGATAGCGGCCATCCCCGAAAGCATAAGCCGGCTGCCCTGGCTGGCCCACCTGAACCTGGAAAAAAACAAACTGCAAAGCCTCCCGGAAAGCATAGGGCAAATTCAGCGCCTGGATACCCTCGTCCTCAACAACAACCAGCTGTCGGCCCTTCCCGCCTCGCTCGCCCGGATGAATGCCCTGCGGCAACTGCTGCTCGATGGCAACCGCCTGAGCCTCCTTCCGCCCCTTCCCGGCAGCCTGGCGCGCCTGGCCATCAGCCGGAACCAGCTCACTGCATTGCCCGAGGGTATCCAGCAACTGCACAACCTCCAGATACTGGAGGCTGAAAAGAACCAGCTGAGCACCCTGCCCGACAATTTCCGGCGGCTGCACCGCCTGCAGAAGCTGCTGCTGGGCGGCAACCCCATGCCCGACCTGCCTCAGGCCCTGTTTTTCCTGCCGGCGCTGGAAACCCTGCAGGGCCCCGGCAACCAGCACAGCCGGCGGAAGCTGCTGCGCTTTCTCCAGCTCTGCCGCAGCCGGGAAGTGCCGGGCCGCCTGCGGCTTGCCATTTATGACGTAATGGAAGAAGAAGGGCGCCGGCTGAGCGAATTCTCCACCCCTTTGCTCCTGGAGGCCCTGTCGGTGGGCATGAGCGACGTGGCCTATGCCATTCGTAAACATCTGCTGGAGGAACGCAGCGAAGTGCAGGATATTCAGCCGTCCTGTGAAGGAAAAAAAATAGGCCTGCTGGGGGAAACGGGCTTCGAACCACAGCGGCTTCGCCCTCAGCTGGAAAAGCTGGGTATGCAGCTTACCGAAGACCCCGAAACAGCAGCAGATTACCTCGTCGTGGGCCGCCTGCTGCGCGCTATGCAACTCAGGATTCCGCAAAACTACCGGCATCTCATCTCCCGCCGAAGCCTCGCGCACTTCCTCAACCAGGCCCTGGGCCGGAAGTTTGCCCTGGACCCCACCCCGCAGCAGTTGAGCAACCTCCGGCACATGATCTTCAGCCCGCAGCCGGCACAACGGGCGCTGGCCCTGCAGCTCTTCAGAGCCAACGGGCTGCCCCGGCAACTGCTCACCGATGTCTTTATGGCCTGGAAACTGGGCTACGGCGAAGCGGCCGCCCTGGAAAAACTGTTGTTGCAAAATACTTCAGAGGAGGCCCTGCGCGCCATGTACTATCCTCTTGGGCTCACCGGGCGTACCTCCGAAGCCACCCTGGCCACTAACATCGTCAAGTACACGGAAGATAATGAGTTCGACGGCAGGCGCATCGCTCAGTTTCTGAATGAACTGTACGGAACGGCGCGGCTCTACCTGAAGCGGTATGGATAAACACGCCCGCCGGCTGTGATGGCCATCGCCGGCTTGCCGGCTCCGGAGCCTTATCTTTGTATCGCCTTGTTCAACATGCCTTTTCCTTACTTGTTATCTCTATATTGAATCACAGCAAACCTACCTCCGCCCGTGGCAACAACCGCAAAAAACATCAACAACAGCACCAGGGAAGTTCAAATGATCAGGATCGAGAACGAGCATACCTTCGCCCGCGCCGACCTGCTGGCCCGTGAAGAACCCCTGGAGATCAAACTCGCCTACGGCCCGCAGGGGCTACGCCAGAGCCGCAGCCTGGCCGTCGCCATGCGCACGCCCGGGCAGGACGAGGAACTGGCTGCGGGGTTTCTGTTTACGGAAGGCATCATTGGCAAGGCCTCCGATATCAAAGATATGCGCCACACAGGGCAGGCCCTTGCGCCGGAAGCCCGCGAGAATATCCTGCTGGTGGAGCTCTCCGAAGAGTTGCCCGTCGACTTCGGCAAGCTGAACCGCCATTTTTACACCTCCTCCAGCTGCGGGGTATGCGGCAAGGCATCCATCGATATGGTGCGTTCCACTTCCTGTTATTTCCCACGCCGCGCCTTTCCCAGGATTTCTTTTGATACCTTGCGGTCTTTACCGGGCAAACTCTCCCGGGAGCAGGCCATCTTTGAATGCACCGGCGGCATCCACGCCGCCGCCAGCTTCACGCCCCAGGGCGATCTGCTCCTGATGCGCGAAGACGTAGGCCGTCACAATGCCCTGGACAAGCTCATCGGCGCCGCCCTGCTCGCAGGGCAAATCCCCCTGCGCGAACAGGCCGTCCTGCTCAGCGGCCGGCTCAGCTTCGAGCTGGTGCAGAAGTCGGTGATGGCGGGCGTGCCCATCCTGGCTGCCGTGGGGGCGCCCTCCAGCCTGGCGGTGGAGCTGGGGGAGGAGTATGGGATGACCCTGGTGGGATTTTTGCGGGGGCAGGCGTTTAATGTGTATGGCGGGGAGGAAAGGGTGGCCAAGGGCTCTCCTGCCCTTGATGCTTCACAGGCCCCTTGACTTTGCCCATGCCGGCGAACGGAGGCATGGACCGTTAGCGGTTCGCGTATTTTTTATAGTCTTAACAGAATACTCGCAAGTTCTTTCGGTTGTGAAAGAAACGGAGAATGGCTTGCTTTCAGTTCATACGTTTGGTCAACAGGTATTCTTTCTACCATTTTTTTCTGAAGTCCGTAAGTTATTGTATTGTCAAGTGTTGTGTGTATGTAAACCTTTTTTACTTTTCCGTATCGATCGTCCGATAGTATTAATTTTTTTCCGTCCGGCAGGGCAATACATGGATCATTCCCATTAAGTTAAGCAAACCGGCCAGTT
>CAZAXA010000420.1:0-5672 GCA_964488965.1 uncultured Phaeodactylibacter sp.
CCGAAAGGCGCCGTCCCAACCCATGGTTTCGTCATTTGGCTCAAACCCGCCGGATTCGAAAAGCAGTTCCCCCCAGCGGTCAAAGACCCTGAAGTACAGCACGGTGGCCTCCAGCCCATCCCTGGCGTGCACCAGGAGGCGGTCGTTGCTGCCGTCGCCATTGGGAGTAAAGCCGGTAGGCACAAAAACCGGGCGGTCCTTTTTGGGATACAGGGTGACGATACCCTCGCCGGTACAGCCATCGCTATCGGTAACGGCCAGTTTGAAACTAACCTGATAGGGCACGATGATATTCGGGCTGCTGCAGAAAAAACAATCCAGCAGGCTCGAATCCTGAGGGCGCCACTCATAGGTATAATCGCCGCTGCCGCCGCTGACCTCCGCATCAATGCGGGTACTCGTCCCGAAATCGACGGGCCTGTTTTCTCCCAGGCCTACCACGATAGGCGCCGGTTCCCCGACGCTCACGGCCCCGGCGCGTAAAATACAACCGCCGGCATCGCGGATATGCACCGTATAAGGGCCTGGAGCCAGGCCGATGAAAGTGCTGTTACCCGAGAAGAAATTCCCATCGAGGCTATACCTGTAGGCAGGCGTCCCTCCGGATGCGGCGATCTCCAGGCGGCCGTCCTGCCTGCCGAAGCAACTGACGCCCTTTGTGCTGATAGCGGCATCGAGCGGGGCCGATGGCTGTGGCGCCACAACTTCCTCCACCACCTCGCAGCCGGCAGCATCTGTGACCGACAGAGAATATTCGCCGGCAGGTATATCCTGTAAGCCGGGCCCCGTAAACCCGTTGGACCATTGATAGGTAAAGGGCGGCATACCTCCATTAACCTGTATCGAAATGGCGCCGCTTGCTTCGCCGAAGCATTTTACCGCTTCGACCTCAACCGACAGGCTTATCGGGCTTGCCTCCACCACCTGGGCGGCGGCGGCGCCCCGGCAGCCGTTGGCATCCGTTACCGTCACAGAATAGGTTCCTACTGCCAGCCCGCCGGCCCGAAGTGTAGTATCGCCCGTGCTCCAGAGAACGCGGTAAGGCGCCGTGCCTCCCGAAACGTCAAGGGAAAGGCTCCCGTCGGCGTCGCCGGAACAGGAGACCGCCTCTGCTGCTGTTTCCAAAAGAAGTGCGGAGGGCTCTTCGATAAGGGCGGATGCCACAGCGACACACCCTAACTCATCACTTACCGTAACCGAATAATTGCCGGCGATGAGGTTGAGAGCCCGTGCCCCGGCAGCAGAGCCGCCGCTCCACAGGTAAGCGTACTGGCCGGAGCCGCCCGCGGCCGTGACAATGGCCAAGCCATCGGCGCCACCCTGGCAACTTACATCCCGGCTTTCCAGTGAAAGCGTTATAGGTGCGATGCCGTCCACCACCGCCGTATCGGCCAGGGCGCAGGCATTGGCGTCGGTGACAGTGAGGGTATAAACTCCCATGCCGAGGCCCTGGGCAATGGGTTGAGACTGCCCATCGCTCCAGTTATAACTATAGGGGGGTGTTCCTCCGCTTACACTGCTCAGCGCGGCCCCATCCGGGCCGGGATTACAACTGGCAGCTGTTGTGGATATGCTGATCACGAGAGGGGAAGGCTGGCCCAGTTCCAAAGCGCCTTCCACCTTGCAGCCATTGCCATCCGTTATTGTTACAGAATGAACGCCAGACGGCAGGCCTGCCGCCGCCGGCCCGGTTTGCCCATTACTCCACAGATAAGCATAATTGCCGGCCCCGCCCTGAACGATAGCGTTTGCAGACCCATTGCTTTGCCCAAAACACAGGGGGCCGTTACCCTCCAGGCTTACGGCCATAGGTATGGCTTCTCCGACCACTACGCTGCCGCTGGCCTGGCAGCCATTGCCATCAGTGACCACCACCGATATGGGGCCTGGGCGGAGGCCTGAAGCTATCGGCGTATCCTGCCCGTCTTCCCACAGGTAGGTATAAGCGCCGGCGCCGCCGCCGGGCGCCACGGTGGCCTGGCCATCAGCAACACCAGGGCAGGAAGTAGGAGCCATCGCGAGAGCGAGCGTAATGGGCGGCGGGCTTTCTACCTCCAGTCGTACTTCCAGTGAACAACCATTAAGGTCGGTAATGGCTACGGTATAGCTGCCCGCCGGCAGGCCGGTTCGGGCAGCGGGCCCGTTGCCGATATCACTCCAGTGGAAAGCATAGGGAGGCGTTCCTCCGCCAGCCAGCAGGCCGGCGCTGCCGTCAGCAGTGCCGGGGCAGCTTGCCGGTTGCACATTCAGGGTGAAAGCCAGGGGCGGGGGGCTGCCGGCTGTTACCGAATCGGTGATGCGGCAGCCATTCTCATCTCTGGCTTCCAGAAAATACTGGCCCGGATAAAGCCCGCTCACCTCCGGAGCCGCCCCGACGATATTCATGAAAGCATCCCGCCAGGTATAGGTGTACCTTCCCGTGCCGCCGCTGACAACTGCTGAAACCGCAGCGCCGGCACTGTCGGCACACAAAGCATCCGCGGCGGCGAGCTGCCCCTGAAGCGGCAGCGGCTCACCGATGGCAAAGCCGGCCGTTGCCGTACAGCCTTTGCTATCGGCCACTGTTACCGAGTAATTGCCGGCTGAGAGCCCCACGGCCTGGTTGGGCGTAGTGCCGATGATGGCGCCTGGTTCAAAAGTATAAGTATAGGCTCCTGAACCTCCATCGGGCATTACGACTGCTCTGCCGTTCAGGCTGCCGGCACAAAGCGCCGAATCGGCCAATAAATTGATACTCAAACTGTCAGGTTCTCCGACATGCAGGCTGTAGCTAAAAGAACAGGCATTGGCATCGGTGACCATCAACTGGTAGGAACCCGCCGCCAGTCCCGTAGCGACGGAATCGGCCTGGCCATTGCTCCATCTGAAAATAAAGGGCCCCCGGCCTGCGGCAATGGCCAGCGTTGCGGCCCCGTCCGCTCCCCCGCTACAGCTGACAGAGTCGATTACCGGGCTGGCATGCAGGGAATCCGGCTGGTTGATAGTTACCTGCAGGGAAGCCGGGCAGCCGCTGTCGTCCACAATCATGGCTGTATAGGCCCCTGCCGGCAGGTTTGTAAACTGGCCGCTATTGTTGCTTTGCCCACCCAGGCTGAACTGATAGGGAGGCGCGCCCCCCGCGGCAGATAAGTTCAGGCTGCCATCTGAACCTCCAAAGCAAGATACATCTGTAGTGGAGGATACCTGGAAAGCGGGCGGCACACAGTCCGGAGTAGCACAGCTTATTTCCGCAACTGAACCCGCGCCGCACGGCCCGATAGTACGCAGCAGGAAACGCACCGTCGTAGAGAGGGTGAGGCCGCTCACCGTATGCGCATTAAGGCCATTGGGAGGAAGCCAGCCGCTGCTGTCTACATTAACCTCATAACCGAACCCCCCCGGCACATCCGGCCAGCTTATGGTTATCTGGTTGTCCGTAATGGCGGCGCAGGCTGCCCGGGGAGCATCGGGAGGAGGCAGCACACCCACTGTTATAGTATCGTAGGAAGAGCAGCCGTAAGAATCGGTTGCGGTGACGATATAGGCGGTGGTGGTATCCGGGCTGGCCATGGGGTTGGGGCAATCTGTACAACTGAGCCCGGCAGCGGGCTGCCAGCTGTATTTGACTTCGTATTCCGGAGTAAAAGTGACAGACCAGCGGTTGAGCACCGGCACATCGGCAAAGAACTTGTCAAACAGGGAGAGCCGCCAGGCGCCATTGGTGGGCCGCCCGTCGCCGTAGAGGTCATCCCATACGCCCTCCGGGGCAAACGCTCCGGTAAACGGCTGGTCGGCAGCCGTCAGGCTGGTAACCGGCACGGTGGCCAGCGGCGTAAAACAGGTGCCGATGAAATTATCGCCGGCATTGCCGATATCGGTAACCAGCTCCAGAAATTGGCCGCCGGGGGAAATGAGGTACAGGCGAAGGTCGTCCACCCAGGTAGTCCTGAGGTCTTCTATACAAACCGAACGGATCACCCCGGGCCTCAGCGCAGCCGGCAGCACGCCGGCCACATTGATATCCGAATAAAAGGTGACGTTATTGGGGCTTATTACCAGGGTGTCTTCGCTGTAAAAGGTGGGAGGCTGAGGAAGCGGCATGGCCACCGTGCCGTCCAGTTGCAGGGAATCGCCGCGGCAGATAAGGGTATCTGCCCTCAGCTCCGGCGCCGGCAGTATATTCTCCCTGATCGGGATGATGAGCGTATCGCGGTTGCAGGGGTCCCGCCGCACATCTATGATGATGTTCTCCGTGCCCTCTGCCACGTTGTCCTGGAAGGCAATAACAGGAATAACCAGCAGGCTGTCGCCGGCCGGAATGAACAGGCCGGGCGGGATGAAGTTGTAATCCACCCCGTTCACAGCCGCCCCCCGGATGTGATAATCGATGGGGTGATCCGCTTCTGCGGGAGCCGGCAGAGAAAAGATCAGCTGGCCCTCGGCACAGCCTTCGGCCACCGCGCCGTCGAGGCTGACCGTAGCCGCTTCCACACTCAGGGAGCCGGCGCCGAAGCTCTTCGCCTCCAGGAAAACGCCGGAATCGAACAAAGCGTCAAAGACGTCGCAGATCACCAGCCTGATGGTATAGGTGCTGCAGGGAAAGACTACGGCCTCTGCCGTAAACACATCGGTCAGGCCATCGTACACCGGGCGGTTAGGGCTGCCGTTGTTATTGTTATAATACTGCGAATAACTGAGAGAGCCATTGGGCGGAGTGCAATTTATGGCCGACCCGTTGCTGCCGGCCACGCCCGGGTTCACATTATTGATCGCCACAGCAAGGCCAGTCCCCGGGATCAGGGCGATATTTTCGGCGTTGTTGGAATAAGGGCCATTGATGCCCGGCCCGCTGATGAAAAAACCGAAGACGTCGTTATAATCCGAACAAACGTATTCCGGATATTCTTCCGAGGCAAAGACATAACGGAACCGAAGGGTATCGGCCGTAGGTATGAAAGTGATGGTGTAGGCCACCAGGTCATTGATATTGTCAATGCCGGCCAGCCGAACCATATCCGGATCAGAAGAAGGCCCGGCGGGCTCCTCGTTGGACTGGGTGGCGCCGGGGGAATCTACCCCCACCTGCCCGAAATTGCTGACGGCATAGCCGGTCGACATGACGATGCCCCGGCTCAGGCCTATCTCGTCGTCTCCGTTCTGAAAAAGGCCGACGGAACCCGGAGCCCCCTGGAACTGCACATCCAGCACTTCCACGCCTTCCCCGAGGAAAATATTGGTGACCAGGTTCTGCGGGGTGACAGGCGGGGCGTTCCTGACCTCCAGGGGCTGGCCATGCAGCCAGGCGGACGGGATCAGCAGCGCCGTAAACAGAATGCATTCCCTGTATGTTATCAATGTTACTTTCATGAAATTGGATTGATATTGGCGAAGCCTATTCTGACAAATTTCCGTAAAAAAAAGGCTTTGATCTAAATTTTTCAGCATTTGTACGCCCATGGGGTATTTTTGCGGCACAAAAAAATAAGCACGATATAACAATGGGACAATTTTTCAAGTTCTTACTGGCTTCCTGCCTCGGCATCTTTCTCGCCTTCTTTCTGCTGCTGGGCATCAGCGGCCTGGCCATTACCGCTATCGCCAAAGAGGCCGATAAAGCGAAATCCATCACTCCCAATACCGTCCTGCACCTGACCTTCGATAATGAGGTGCCTGAACAGACCAACAACCTGGAA
>CAZAXA010000421.1:0-5668 GCA_964488965.1 uncultured Phaeodactylibacter sp.
TTGTGCCTAACGGCACATCAACCAAGGCCAAAAATTATTCTAAACCGAGAATCGCCAACCACAAACAAATAATATAAATAAATGACGTAACTGTTTATAGTGATTCTCCTCACTTTATGAGTTTATGCGCGAGAAGCGGGAATATAAATTCCCGCGTAGTAGCGCAGGAATCTATATTCCTGCTTCTCTACCAAGAAGCTAAAACCTCAATTTGTGAGGAGAATCACTATAAGTTGGCTTCGAGACGGCATTTTCAGCCTTTGTTTGCCCCATCCCTGAAGGGAACAAAGGCTGAAAACGCCTGGCCATCCTTTAGGACTGAGGCAAAGCCAGGCGATTTCAGCCGGCTAGGTAAATAGTTACAAAAATTTTCTGAAATGCTGGAAGATGCCATTAAACGTTATCACAATGGCATGATAGACACCGTAGAGTTTTTGGAGAAAGTATTGATTCCATTTGCCGAACAAATCAAAGCAGCCGACCGAAGAGGCGAGCAACTCGGACTAGATTACAGAGAGTATGCGTTTTACACCGCATTAGAAGTAAACAACAGTGCCGTTTCTGTTTTAGGTGACGAGACACTTAAACATATAGCGACAGAACTTTTAAAATCTGTTCGTAATAGTGCCACCATTGACTGGACAATAAAAGAAACCGTACAGGCAGATCTGAGGAGAAATATCAGGCGTATTTTGAGAAAGTTCGGCTATCCGCCAGACTTACAGGAAAAAGCCGTCGAAACAGTAATCAATCAAGCAAAAATGCTGGCTGATGACATAGTCTCTGAAAAAATTCAGGATACGGGGCGATAACACCGTATGGCCGCGCATGGCGACGAAAGCCCAACCTGCAAAACGAACGCCCGCCGCCACGTCGCCCATGTCCACGTTATCGTCCAGCAGAAGAACTCCTCCGAAACTGGCAAATCGCTGAAAAAGGCTGTAAATTTATCCCAAACAGAGACCAGGCAACATGCGCTTCAGGATAAATACATCAACCCCTTTACCGGCTATGGTTTCAAGAAGTCTTAAAATCTCATGAAGCAGGGCTTGATGCAGAAACCATATCGAAGATCAGCGGGAAATCTATGGAAGAAATAAGAAAGGCCATCGACGAAGCTGAACGCTAACTTTCGATACAACTACATTCAAACCAGTTGAAAATAATGACCCTCGAAGCCCTTGGATATAACGATGAACTGGCAACCTACCGCCAGGAGCAACAGCTCGATGCTTTTGAAGTGGGAAGAGTCGTTGCCGAACACAAGGAAAGATACGCCGTCAAAACGCCCGAAGGCGAATTTGACGCGGAGCTGATCGGCAATTTGCGGTTTTCGGCTCGCGAAAGGGCCGATTTTCCCGTTGTCGGCGACTGGGTGGCCATTCAGGTGTACGACGAACACAAGGCGCTGATCCACGCCGTTTTCCCCCGAAAGAACAGGATAGAAAGGCGGGCGGTGGGCAAACAGGGTGAAAACCAGGCCATAGCCGCGAATATTGACTATGCCTTTATAGTCCTGGCGGTGGGGCAGGACTTCAACATCAACCGGGCCGAAAGGTACCTCACCATCTGCAACGCCTCGAAGGTGAAACCCATCCTCCTCCTGAACAAGATCGACCTTATCAGTGAGCAGGAATTAAAAGAACTGATGGAAAGCCTTTCGGAAAGGGCAGGAGAGGCGCCGGTAATCCCGATAAGCAATACAACCCAAAAGGGATATCCGGAGCTGGGCCGGTGGATCGCGAAAGGGAAAACCTATTGCCTGCTGGGCTCCTCCGGCGTAGGCAAATCGACCCTGATCAACAACCTTTCCGGCCGGCAGCTGATGAAAACCAATGCCGTCAGTGAAAGCACGAACAAGGGCCGCCATGTCACCAGCCACCGGGAAATGGCGGTGCTGCCCGGCGGCGGTATCCTGATCGACAACCCGGGAATGAGAGAAGTCGGCATTGCGGATTCCTCCGGCGGCCTGGAAATGACCTTTCAGGCCATAGTCGACCTGGCAGGGGAATGTAAATTCAAGGACTGCACCCATATTAATGAACCCGGCTGCGCCGTATTGGCCGCAGTTGAAAGCGGAGCAATCGACGAGAGCGCTCTCGAAAATTTCCTGAAGCTGCAAAGGGAAAAAGAACACTACGAATCAACGGTGGCGGAACGGCGCAGAAAAGACAGGGCCTTTGGGAAAATGGCCAAGCGCATCTTGAAGAGTAAGAAAAAAGATAAGCCATAAGTTGCCGCTGGCCGGGCCCGGCCGGCAGCCGAACAAACAACAAACAACCGGCAACACATCATAAGTTTCAAGCTGAAATCATGAAAAATACATCCTATTACCTCCTGGCACTAATTTCTGTCCTGGTAACCGGCTGCCAGGCCCCTGTGGAACCCACCGCCGTTTCTTCCCCTTCCGGCGCCAATTCCATTGAATTCTTCCTGGATGGCAACGGATCGCCCCACTATCTGGTGAAACACGGCGAAACCGTCGTAGTGGGCAGCTCGGGCATGGGCTTCGATTTTCAGGGGCAGGCGCCTTTGCAAAGCGGGTTTAAGGTTGTCAAGGTAACGCAGCGGCCATTCGACGAAACCTGGGAGATGCCCTGGGGAGAACAGCGCCTGGTGCGCAACCACTACAACGAACTGCTGGTGGAACTGGAAGAATCGGAGGCCCCGCGCCGGAAGTGGAACATTTATTTCCGGGCCTATGATGACGGAATAGGCTTCCGTTATGAATTCCCGGCCTGGGAAGGAGTGGATAGCGTCATCATCCTGGACGAAAATACGGAATTCCAACTCACCGGCGACCATACCTGCTGGTGGATACCCGCCGATTACGACAGCTATGAACACCTGTACAACACCACTAAGTTTTCGGAAATAGACGCCATCGCCGCCGGCGCCAGGCACAGCCTGGGCCACACCTCCATCCCGCAGAACGCCGTGCATACCCCGGTGACGATGAAGTCCGGCGACGGGCTTTACCTGAGTTTCCACGAAGCTGCGTTGACGGACTATGCGAGCATGACCCTGAAAGTAGGCGAGGCGCCTTTAACCATGTCCAGCGAACTGGTGGGTTCCGATCGCTTTGGTTACAAAGTCAAACGGGCATTACCCTTCCACACTCCCTGGCGCAGCATTCAGATCGCCGATAAGGCCGGGGATCTGATCGCTTCAAAGCTCATCGTGAACCTGAACGAACCCAACGTGCTGGGCGAGGTGGATTGGGTGAAACCCATGAAGTACGTCGGCATCTGGTGGGAAATGCACCTCGACCGGTCAAAATGGGATTACGCGAGCGGCAAACATGGGGCCACCACCGAAAATGCCAAACGGTATATCGACTTCGCTGCGGCCAACAACATCGGCGGCCTCCTGGTGGAAGGCTGGAACACGGGCTGGGAATACTGGACAGACCCTGTGAAAAGAGAAGGCGTCTTCGATTTCGTCACCCCTTATCCGGATTACGACTTGCAGGAAGTGGTGCGGTACGGAAAAGAGAAAGGCGTGGGCCTCATCATGCACCACGAGACCTCCGCTTCGGTGACGACCTATGACAAACAGCTTGATACCGCCTACGCGCTCATGGAAGAACTGGGCATTCATGCAGTGAAAACGGGATACGTCGGCAGGATCATCCCCAGGGGAGAATACCACCACAGCCAGTGGATGGTCAACCACTACCGAAGGGTGCTGAAAACGGCGGCGGAACATAAGGTTGCCGTCAATGCGCATGAGCCCATCAAAGATACCGGGATACGCAGGACTTACCCCAATGCAATTGCCCGCGAAGGGCTGAGGGGGCAGGAGTTCAACGCCTGGGCCAATGACGGCGGCAACCCGCCCGAGCATTTGTCCATCGTAGCCTTCACCCGCATGCTGGCCGGCCCGATCGACTTCACGCCCGGCGTTTTCGAGATTTCCCTGAAGGACAAGCCCAACAACCAGGTGAATACCACCCTGGCCCATCAACTGGCCCTGTACGTCGTGATCTACAGCCCCATACAGATGGCCTGCGACCTGCCCGAAAACTACGAAGGGCAGCCCGCTTTTCAATTTATCCGGGATGTGGGCGTGGATTGGGAACAAACTGTCGTCCTGGATGGGGAAGTAGGCGAATTTGTGACGATCGCACGGGAAGAAAGAGGAACGGGAGACTGGTTCCTCGGAAGCATTACGGATGAGAACGAGCGGGAAGCCGCCATCGGTTTCAGTTTCCTGGAGGCGGGTAAAAAGTACCGGGCCGCCATCTATAAGGACGGTGGAAATGCCCATTACCGGGATAACCCGCTCGACATCGCAATAGAAGAGGCGGAAGTCGACAACAACTCAACCCTGGCTTTCACCCTGGCGGAAGGCGGCGGGCTGGCCATCAGTTTGAAGGCGGTGGAATAGCACGAGAATGGTGGGGCGGCGGCCTTCCATCCTGCAACCCGGCCCCTGCTGGAAAACAGCAAGAAACGGATTGCCCCTGCTCCGGAAGAGGGCGATATTTGTACTATGAAAGACCAGATTCAATTCAACCTGATCGCCAAAGCGATCCGCTACCTGAAGGACAACCAGAAGGCGCAGCCGCCCCTGGAGGAGGTCGCCGGGCATGTCTATCTGAGCAAGTACCATTTCCAGCGGCTGTTCCGCAAGTAGTTCCTGCAGCACATCACCGTCGAACAGGCCAAGAAAGCGCTGGAGGGAGGGCGCTCCACGCTGGAGGCGGCTTACGAGGCCGGCCTGTCGGGCAACGGCAGGCTGCACGACCTTTTTGTAAAAATCGAAGCCTGTACGCCCGGAGAGTTCAAAAGCAGGGGGCAGGGCGTCGTCATCCGCTACGGGGCCATTGAAACGCCCTTTGGCCCGGCTTTGGTTGCCGAAACGGAAAAGGGCATCTGCCGGCTGTCTTTCCTGGATGGCCCGGAGCTGCCTGAAGAGATACTGAAGCGGGAATACCCGAATGCGAATCTCCGGGAAGGGCTGGGAGAGAACGGCAAACTGGCCGCCGGATATTTTCGGGACTGGCAAATGCCGCAGGAGAAGATCGGCCTCGACCTGCGGGGCACGCCCTTCCAGATTCAGGTATGGAGGGCGTTGTTGAAAATACCTTCCGCCCGGTTGCTGTCCTACCAGGATGTCGCTTCCCTCATTGGCAGGCCTGGCGCGGCAAGGGCGGTGGGGACGGCCATCGGCCAGAACCCGGCCGCCTACCTCATCCCCTGCCACCGAGTGATCAACGGCAACGGAGATATGGGCAACTACCGCTGGAACAAAGAACGGAAATGGGCCATCAACGGGTATGAGCGCCTTCACCTGAATAAGCCCCATTCCACACCTTCCTGCCGGTGATCCATCTCACCAGATACATGAAGCCGACAAAGAGGAAAAAGAAAGGCCCCAGGAAGCCCAACAGAGCAATAAAGCGGGTGCCGTAGAACTTTTCCATTGGCCGTTTCAGCCGCTCTGCTATGAGGTACATGCTCGGTATCATCAGCAGGGTGAGGAAGAAGGAGAAAACCAGGCCGAAGATGATGGTCCAGGCCAGAGGGCCCCAGAAAACGACGCTGTCTCCACCGATCCAGATTTGTGGGTCGAAATCGGAAAGCAGGGTTTCAAAGTTGATGTTGAAATTCTCCAGCCAGCGGCTGGCGGGCACGCCACTGCGCGGATCCATGCGCATGTCGGC
>CAZAXA010000422.1:0-5664 GCA_964488965.1 uncultured Phaeodactylibacter sp.
GGTGCGCTTTTCCAGCGTGCCCTGGCTTGAACTGCCCCGGCCTTTAAACATAAATTAAACCTGTCAGGCTCCTTACTCACCTGCTCTTCACCACCTTCCGGATCAGCCGGTTGCCATCGACATCAGCCACCAGCAGGTAGGCGCCGGCAGGCAGTTCCGCCAGCGACAGGCTGATCGTTTGTTGTTTGGCCAGCTGCGCCTGCCCCTGCAGTACAGGCCGCCCCAGGAGGTCCGCCAGGCAGTAGCGGGCCCGGGCCGGCCGATCCAGTTCGAAGGACAGGAACAATGCGTCCTGCGCCGGGTTTGGATAAACGGACAGTTGGCCCTCCGTACTCGCCACAGCCTGGTCATCGACCAGTACGGCGTCTTCAATCACTACAATTACGCCTTCCGAGCTGTTGCTGCAGCCCTCTTCGCTCACCACGGTAAGAGTCACCCGGAATGACCCGGTATCGGCGTAGGTATGCAATGGGTTGGGCTCAGTACTGAGGCCGCCGTCGCCAAAGTCCCACAACCAGGCAACAGCGCCATCGGACCCGTCAAAGAAAGCAATCTCGCCGCTGTGTTCGGCCAGGTTGACCTCCTGTTCGGAAGCTGCGAAGGCAGCAAGGGGGGCTTCCCCGTGCGCCGGCTCGACCACTACCGGCGTACGGCCACAGTAATAATCGTATTCTATCTCCCAATCGTAAAAATAATAATAAAAGGCGGGGCCCTCCGTAGAGCCCTTGATCGTAAGCACTTCCGGCTCTTCGTAGGGGAAGGCATTACCTCCGGTGTTAAAACCCAGCGGCTTGCCGGCCCTGAGTTGCAGGGTGTAACCTTCTCCCGGCTCGATATCCAGGTTGAGCTCAACGCGGACGGCGCCGCGCTCCGGCACACTTACCACCTTGTTGAAGGCGTTGCCTTCCGGGTCGGTCAGCATGAGCAGGCGGTTGCCGGCCTGATCAGCATAGATTTTCACCGAACGCAGGATGAACCTTTCATGGGCGTCAAATGACAGCCCGGCAGGGGTATTGGCAAATTCCGCCGTACCGCCTTCGTCGATCGCCGGCCTGCCCGCTTTTTTTACGGGAGTGACCTGAGCATAAACAGTGCGGGGCTCGCTGCCCACCGGCGCCAGCAGCGCCGGCCCCTCTCCCAGCAAGCTGCCTCCTGCTTCGGCATCGTACCACTTAACGGCGCCCTCCCCTTCGTAGAGGCTCTTCACCAGGGCGTTGCCGTTCCGGCAAACGGGAACGCCGCCCACGATTGCCGCGGGGATATTTTCTTTTTCGATTACCCTGGCCTTGCGCCTGAGCCGGTTATTGAGGTTGCGGTTATCGGCCTGTTCGTTGGCGGCCACCACTTCTGCCACCAGTTCAAACTCGCCGGCGGCAGCATCCAGCGGTTGCAGCCTGACGGTTTCCCTGCCGCCGGGCGGCAGCACGCCTTCCCATCGTTGTTCGGCCGGCGGCATGCCCACTCCCTCCAGATAGTATCTGAACTGTATGGAATATACCGTATCGGCGCCGTTGTTTTCCACCAGCGCGGCAGGTGAAACCTGCAGGTTGCAGTTCTTCTCCGGCGCCTCCACCCGGAGGAGGATAATATCATTAGGCGCCGCTGCCGGCTGCTCCGGTTCGTGGCCCCGGCTGAGCAGGTATCCGTAGGCGGCCGGCACATTGATCAGGCCCATGCCGTAATCGTTGTCTTCGCCCGGGGCGCCCAGGTCGGCGCATGTATAATACAGGGCCAGCATGAGTTCCTCGCCCGTGAGGTAGGGGAAGGCCTGCTTGAGCAGCAGGATAGCGCCCGAAACGTGAGGGGCGGCCATGGATGTGCCGCTGAAATTGCCGTAGCCTCCCGGAACGCTGGACCGCACGTTGCTGCCGGGCGCCGACACCTCCGGCTTGATCAGCAGGCTGCCTTCGCCGCCGCAGATGCTGGGGCCCCGGCTGGAGGAACTGGCAATGGGAAAGCTGGAGATGTTGCCGTTGAGGTTCCCCACCGAAAAGAGGCGCACCGTATCCCAGTTGTTGAATTTCGGGGGCGTGATCGTGGAAACGCCCGGGCCGTCATTGCCGGCGGAGAAAACCACGGCGATGCCCGCCGCATAGAGGGCGTCATAGACCTCAAAAACACCGTTCTCATCACAAAAGCCTGAACCGGAACGCCAGGAGTTGTTGATCACGTCCGGCATGTCGTCGATGGTCGCAGGGTTGCCGTCGGGGTCGATAGCCCACTGGAACATGCTGGTGATGCCGGCGATGTCCGCCCCGGCGCTGCAGCCGCCGCCCAGGGCGATGCCGCCCATCCACTTGCCGTCGAAGGCCACGCCGATGGTGTCCCGCTCGACGCGGTCGATGCCTACGATAGTGCCCGTGACGTGAGAGCCGTGAGAATCGCAATCCTCCGGGGCGGAATTACCCGCCCAGGCCTCATCGATATCGCGGTAGTGATAGAGGAACTGGTTATTCAGGGCCGGATGGCCGGGGTCCTGGCCAGTGTCGACGATCAGGGCCCGGCGGCCATAACCGGTATAACCCATGGCCCACATCTGAGGGGCGCCAATAGCCTGCAGGCCCCTCTCCGCATTGTTCTCCATGGGCTCGGAGGGGCAGGCCTGCCCATCGATGCCTTCGATCTCCACCTGCTCATTCAGCCCCAAACGGGCTACTGCAGGGTCCCGGCTCAGGGCGGCGATAGCGTCGCGGCGCCCTTCGAAAAAGATGATGCTGGTGATCCAGAAGGGCTGAAGGCTCTCCTTGCGGATGCCCTCCATGCGTTCCATCCTGGCCAGAAGAGGCGGTTGGGTGGCTGCCGCCCTGGCCCGCAGGGCCGTGATCAGCTCGTAGGCGCGCTGCTGCAGGGGCAGCTTATCGCGCCGGAATTCCGCTTCCATTTCCCTGGGAGCAAGCCGGCCGGCAAGCAGCGCATAGGCCCGGTAATAAGCATCGGGGGCAGCTTCCATTTCCATGAGAAGGGATGGCGTGAGCTTACCGGCGTCTAATGGCTGAGCCGAAAGAAGGGTGGCGTTGAGGCAACACAGCACGACGGCCAGAGGGGAAAAGAGAATGTAAAATTTTTTCATAAGTCCGGCAGGTTTTTCCTGAAACAGTTCCATATTGCGAATTTAACAATTCTCTTGCCTACGACAGGCGCCTCTTTGTCGGGAGGTGGGCAAAAAGAAGAAAAAAACCTTTGAGGTTTGCGAAACCTCAAAGGTTTTTTCGTGAACAAGATCACAGCAGGATCACCTGCTCACCACTACCCGGCGGGCGATCCGCCTGCCGTCGAGCCCGACGATAACGGAATACAGGCCGGCCGGCAACTGGTTCACGGGAATCTCTAAAGCTTCGCCGGGCGACAGTTCCACGCTTTGGCGCCATACCGGCCTGCCCAGCATGTCGGCCAGATACACTTCCGCCGGGCGGGCACGGGGGATATCCAGGGTAAGGTAGAGCAATTCCCGGGCAGGGTTGGGGAAGACCTCCATGCCGTACTCCCGGGCGAAGCCGCTCACCGAACTTACACCCGTTTCGGTGACGGTCACCGTACCGGAGGCGCTGCTGGCGCAGCCATCCTGCCCGATAACGGTCAGTATGACCTGATAAACGCCGGTATCCGCATAGGCGTGGGTGGGGTTGCGCATGGTGCTGGTGGCGCCGTCGCCGAAATCCCACAGCCAGAAGGTTGCGCCGGCGGTCTCGTCGGTGAAGGCCACTTCATTGATGCCGGAGGAAAGGTCGATCTCCACTTCGGCGGGGCTGAAAGCCACTGCCGGAGCATTACCCGTCTGCAATACTTCAACCTCTACCGGCGTACGGCCGCAGAAGTAGGGGAATTCTATCTCCCAATCGTAGAAATAATGGTAGTAAACAACACTCTGAGTAGAACGCCTGATGGAAAGGACATTGGGTATCTCATAGGGATAACCCGATCCGCCGACATTGAACTGCAGGGGCTTGCCCGCCCTCAGCTTCAGTTCCCAGCCTTCGCCAGGTTCGACGTCCAGGTTCAGTTCCACCCGCTGTTCGCCAACGCCCATGGGCACCACCTTGGTAAAGGCATTGCCATTGGGGTCGACGAGGTTGAGCAGCCGGGAGCCGGCCTCCTCGGTGTACACTTTTACCGATTTGATGGTAAAGGGCGCGTAAGCGTCAAAAACAAGGCCGTGGCTGTCGCTGCTGAAGGGCCCGTTGTTCCCCTCGCTGGTCTCCCTGCCGACCTTCTGCAGGGGAGAGACTTCCATGTAAACGGTAAAGGATTCATCGGCCACCGGCAGCAAGGCGTTTCGCCCTTCGGCCAGGAGGTTGCCCTCCAGCAACTGGTCATACCAGCGCACGACGGCCGGCTCGTCGTAGAGGGCCTGCAGCAGAGCCTGGCCGCCCTGGCAAACATCGCGGTTGGAAGAGACCTGCCCGTCGAAAAGTTCATCCGCCACTATGCGGACGTCGGACTTGAGCTGGTTGTTGAGGCGGCGGGCATCCGGTTCTCCATTGGCCTTGCTGGCCTCTACGACGTATTCGAAATCCCCTACTTCGAAAGTAATGGCCGGCAGCTGAATGTACTGGCGTTCTCCCGGCATGATCATGCCCTCCCATTGATAGGGAAAAACCGGGGAAGAGGACGCGCCATTCAGAAAGTGCCGGAATTCCAGAGAAGTGATGGGTTCCGTTCCTCCGTTTTCCACCAGCACCCGGGCCACAACCTGTTCTTCGCAGTTCAGGCCCCGCACTTCTACCTGCAGCAGCAGGACGTCATTCGGCGCCTCGACGGGCGGTACGGGCTCGTGGCCCTGGTCGATGAGGTACTGATAGGCTGCCGGCAGGTTGATCAGGCCCATGCCGTAATTGTTGTCTTCACCGGGAGCGCCCAGGTCGGTAGCGGAAAAGTAGAGCGCCAGCAGGATTTCCTCACCGGGAAGGTAGGGGAAAGCCTCCTTGAGCAACAATACCGCCCCCGAAACATGAGGCGCCGCCATGGAAGTGCCGTCAAATGAAGCGTATCCTCCGCCCGGAACGCTGGAGCGGACGTTGGTGCCGGGGGCCGACACTTCCGGCTTGATCAGCAGGGAGCCTGTGCCGCCGCAAACGCTGGGGCCGCGGCTGGAGCCGGAATTGATCGGTAAAGCCGCGTTGTAGGCATTGAGGTTGCCGACCGAAAAAACGCGGACCAGGTCGATGTTATTCATTGCCGGATTTCCGACAGTCGAAGCTCCGGGGCCTTCATTGCCGGCGGAAAATACGACCGCTACGCCGGCAGTCATCAGGGCGTTGATTATCGGCAGGTACTGGCTGTTGCCGCAATCGCCGGCAGAGGGCAGGGGCTGGCCCCAGGAATTATTGACCACGTCGGGCATATCGGAAGTAGTGGAAGGATTGCCGTCCGGGTTGAGCGCCCACTGGAAGGTCTGGAAAATGCCCAGCACGTTGCTGGAAAAATTGCAGCCGCTCAGCGTTACCGGGCCGCCCATCCATTGCCCGTTGAAGGCTACGCCGATGGTGTCCCTGTTCAGGCGGTCGAGCCCGACAATGATGCCGGTGACGTGGCTGCCGTGGTCGCTGCAGTACTGCGGCTCTCCCGGGCTGGCCCAGGATTCGGAAAGCTCCTGGGTGTGGTAGGCAAACTGGTTGTGCAGGGCAGGGTGCATGGCATCTTCACCGGTATCGATGATCATGGCTT
>CAZAXA010000423.1:0-5653 GCA_964488965.1 uncultured Phaeodactylibacter sp.
CTGTCGCCCAGTAAAAAATGGTGAAGCCCTTCAGGAAGGCGAGCGTAGAAAGTAAAAAAGGGGCATGCGGCGTATTAATGATAAGAAGAGCGCCGGCCAGGGTTGAGATAGCCATCGCACCCATATTGATCCAGTATGGAGGAGAAAGGTCGCCGGGGGAAAATTTGAAAAAAGTGTAGCGATAGAAAATGAGTGAAATCATCCAAATATACTGCATGCCGCCCCAGAGCCACATTGAAAAAGCGAAGAAATTGATGATCAGTTTATACGGTTCAAAGTGCAGGGACAACCTGGCGCTCAACACCGCCAACGCCTGGGTAGAGACTACGGCCAGCAGCCAGGCGCCGTTGATCCCTTCGGAAAGGGCCGGCTTTTCCTCCTTGATCGTGAAGGAGGTGAAAATGGTGTATGTGATGAATAACCAGAGTACCATTCCCGCCAGCCATAACAGCGTTGCCACCGCGTAGTTTTCCAGCAAAATGACAAACTGAGCGCCCAAAACGCAGGCAGCCGCCACGGAAGTAAAAAAACCGGGCGCACGGGCATGGTCCATCAGGTCGCTGAACATTTCCCCGCTATACCAGATGGCCCGCAGCATGCTGGCTGCACACAGGACGAGGAAAACGAATATATTAAAATAAAACAGGGCGAAGGCAATAAACGGCATCTCCAATAGGTGTGAAGCGATCGAGACAATGCCCGTAGCCATCGCCATCGCAAAATAGGAGGGCGACAAACTTTTGATCATTTCCCTGACGGTGGCCAGGAAATGCGCCCGGAACCCATACTTATATGTTGCCGCAATGATGCTTTCGTTTTTGGCCATTTACATTTGTTTTTTCTCCAGGCCGGCATTCCTGCCTGCGCCTTTGTCGCGTTATCCTGCCGTTTCGGCGGTATTCGCCTGTGTTACGGCCCTTATGGCAAGCCGTTGCAATACGATACAAACAATAGCGATTACGGCCAGAAAAACCCAGCAGGTCGTCCAGACGCCAGTAGCATTTAACAGGTAGCCAAAAATAATTGGACTGAAAAACCCACCCAGGCCGCCCAGCACGCCCACAATGCCGCCTACGGTACCCACGTTAGCCGGATAATAATCGGAAATGTGTTTGTATACGGCTGCCCCGCCGAGGCCCATCATTACGCCGATAATGAAGATCAGGGCCGTAAAAATCCACTTGTTGGCCTGAAAGTAAATATAGGTGACGCCCTTGGCCAGCAGTTGTCCTTTGGCCACTTCCTCTCCAACGCTTACAACCGGTTCCTGATTAAAGGAAGCGGTTGGCAGCAGCAGAAATCTTTCTTCATCCATATGAATGCCGAAGCGAATGCTGACATGGGAAGAATCGCCTTCGGCGCTTTGAAGTATATAGGTATCGCCGCCGACTGTAACGGCCTCTGTGGAAACGGAGGCCACCCTGCCCGGCTTGGCCGCCATCACTCCCTGCCCGGGCGCCTGGATTTCCATGCGCGGCACGAAAAGAAAGAAAAGACAAACCGTGCAAACGCCCAAGACCCATAGCAACACCATGCGTGCGCCCACCTTATCGGAAAGCCAGCCGCCAGCCGCCCTGATCACGCCGGCAGGCAAGCTGAATGCGGTGGCCATGAACCCGGCCGATATGATAGTCATAGAATACACATTGACATAATAGGGAATAAGCCACTGAGACAATGCCACAAAGCTGCCGAAAACAAAAAAGTAATATAGCCCGAAGCGCCAAACCCGGATTTCCCGCAATGGCGCCAGCCTCTGCGCCAATGTCTTTGAGCTTTCGGGCTTCTTATTGACGGTTCCGGCCCAAAAAAGCAGGGCCGTCGCCGCCAGTAACGCCGCATATATCTGGGGCAATAAACGCCAGCCTTCGATGTTGGCGCCATTTTCCGTGAGCACAGTCAAAAGGCTGGGCGCAAACATTGCCGTTAATGCCGCTCCGGCATTCCCCGCGCCAAATATCCCCATGGCCGTACCCTGCATATTCCTGGGATACCACAGCGAGGTATAGGCCACGCCCGCGGCAAAAGAACTACCGGCTATCCCAAATCCTAAACTCAGCAAAAGGAAGCTTATAAAGCTATTTGCCAGAGACAACATAAGCATTGGTAAAGCGGAAAGTAATAAAATCGCGATCATTACGGGCCGGCCGCCGAATTTGTCGGTAAGCAATCCTGCCGGCAAACGCAACACCGAACCTACCAGTACCGGTACGCCGAGCAGCCAACCCACCTGAACGGAACTCCAGGAGAAAATCCCGAAGTTGACCAGGAACGTGATCAACACCCCGTTGATCATCCATGCGGCAAAGCACACCATAAATGCTAAGGTGTTGAAAAACAGCGTTCTGTGAGATTGAAAAGTGGCTTCCGGCTGCATACCCCTATTCGTGTTTTCTGTGAAAATCTATTCTACCCCATTCCGGATATTTTTCGGAATAGCGGACGTAGTACCTCCCGCCTGGCACGACGATGCTATCGGCCGGAATCGGATGATAGGCATTGCAGTTTCGATAGACGACGCCCTTCACTTCATACTCGAACGCGATGGCTTTTCCCCGGGCAAACGCCTCGCAATATCCTGTCGTCGTGCCTACCACGTACCGAGGCTTTCGCAGCAGGCTGTCTTCAATCATGATCCAGCGTATGGCCGGCATGGCAATCGCCAGGAAACAAAGCGCAAACCCCATGCGCAACAGCCGCCCGCCCCAGGAGGCAGCGCGGTATGCCTGCAGTGCGTTGTACCCTATTGCAAAGAGAAGCAAAAATACAAAAATAATCTTAACGGCCTGAGCCGCCAGGAGTTCGTGGCCGATTTCCGCTGGCAAGATATTGGGGCCCATGAATACCCTCAGTTATTTTGCGGCCGCTTGATTGACCACGGCGACCAGGCTTTGCGAACCTCCCGGCGCGGCCAGTACCAGACCACCTGCTGATAGGGCCGCCACAGGTAATCCAGCGGCACGACCAGGAAATGGACCAGGCGGGAAAAGGGAATGAGCAAAACGATGAGATAAGCCCCAACGATGTGCAGCCTGATCACCCAGGGCATAGCCGCTACCGCCGTAATGTCGGGCTGCAGGGCAAAGATGGACCACAGATAGGGCGCCAGAACGGAGGCGAACCAGGAAGAACCCCAGCGAAAGCTGTAGGCCACCCACAAGCCCGTAACCACCTGCAACAGAAGCAGCGCCAGTATGGCGTAGTCCATCTTGCTGGTCACTACGGCAATGCGCGGGTTGGAAATCCGCCGGTAGATCAGGTTGATCAGGCCTATCAGCAAAGCGGCACCGAAGATGAAAGCCGTTACTTCCAGCACGATCAACCGGGCCGGATGGCTGTTCCACAACAGGACGCCCCGCGGGATCAGAAAAGCCGTCAGGTGCCCGAAAAACAGGAAAAGTATCCCCATGTGAAAAGGCACCGAACCCCAGAAAAGCTGCCTTCCTTCCAGAAACTGGGAGGACAGGGAAGAGTACTTGAAGCGGGTGCTTTTGTAGCGCCAGATAGACCCGATCAGGAAAACAAACAACGCGATATACGGCAGCCCGATCAGAAAGAAATTATTAAAAAAGTTAAAAAAAGCATCCATGATAAAACGTTTTTCTCATTAATCAGCTTCCAGTTTAACCTCCGTGCGCAGGTTTTTTAGAAAATCCGACACTTGCTCCGGCAGTTCTCGCTCCTCAAGGCCGAAATCGTGCTGCAAAAGCCGGTACAAAGCCTGCAGGGCGTTGGCGTAGATGGCGTAGTGATCCCGGGGCCGGTCCAGTACCGTCTTGTACTTTTTCTTGTAGAAACTTTCTTTCAGGCCGACCTGTTCCGGCTCAAAACCGCAGATCATTCGCTTCAGCGCGGCCCACACTATGCGCCGGGCCAACTCCTCTACCAGGGCCTGATCCCGCATTCTGGGCAACAACCGCAGCACATTGGATAGGTGGTCGGCCAGTTCGATTCCGCAATCGTTGCCCACTTCCCGGTGCTCCCGGTTGAGGTTTACCAGGAGTTCGCCGCGCTTGTAGTCGTCACCGAAAAGTACATAACCGATATCCAGGGTTGTAATGGCCTGCACCTCGAAGGAGCGGAGGAACAGTTCCTGCTGTTTGCAAGCGGGCAAAGCGCAGATATATTCGGCGAAGGGCGCGAAGAGGCGGCCCGCTTCCGGCAGGTAGCCGTCCAGGAATTCCTGTGCTTTTTGCACTATGCCGGCGTAATCTTCTCGCGGGCAGGCGTAGACGCCCGCCAGGAAATCGTAATGAGCCAGTTCAGGATTCATATCGTCGATTTAATCGTGATCAAACATTCAACAGCCTACAATCCGCGTTCCGGTTTCTCTTTAAACCCAAAGCCCACGCTGCCTTTGGCGTCGCCGGCAAACTCCAGCATTTCGATGGCCTGCTCCCGGTGCGCCGGTGGAATGACAAAGCGCTCGTCAAATTTGGCCAGGGAGGTCAGTTTGTAGATTTCGTCGGCAGTTTCGGCGTCCAATCCTACGTCTTCCAAAGTTTGCCGGACTTTCCCGGCGGGCAGGTCGCCGACGGTGACGTCGCGGCGGTGAATGCGCACGGCCATGAGTTTTTTCAGGACGCCTTTGACTTTTTCCTCGTCGCCGGCGGAGAACAGGTTCGCCATATAGCGGAGCGGAAAGCGCGCCTGTTCGATCGTGCCCCATAGCTCTTCGGTGCTGGTGTCGTACAGCCAGTTATCGGGCCAGAATTTGGCCATCGGATCCATCTTTTCTCTCTGGCTGAGGTTTTTTTCGCCTAGGGAGGCCATCACCGGCAACAGCGGGGGCACATAGAAAAGCATGGGCAAGGTGCGGAACTCGGGATGCAGCGGCAAGGCCAGGCCCCATTGCCTGACGAATTTATAGGTAGGCGAATACTGAGCCGCCTTGATAGTGGAATCAGGCACGCCGTTTTCCTTAGCCGCTTCGACGACCTGTGGGTCGAAGGGGTCGAGCAGCATGTCGAGCTGGCGATCTACGAGTTCTTCGGCTTGGGCGGAAGCGGCCGCTTCGATCTTGTCGGCATCGTAGAGGATGACGCCCAGGTAGCGGATCCGCCCTACACAGGAGTGCATACAGGCCGGCGCATGGCCGGCTTCCAGGCGCGGGTAGCACAGGATGCACTTTTCCGATTTGCCGGTATGCCAGTTGTAATAAGACTTCTTGTAAGGGCAGGCCGTTACGCACATGCGCCAGGCCCGGCACACCTGCTGGTTGATCAGCACGACGCCGTCTTCGCCCCGCTTGTAGATCGCGCCCGAAGGGCAGGAAGCGACGCAGGCGGGGTTGAGGCAGTGGTTACAGATGCGCGGCAGGTAGAAGAAGGCCATGCGTTCGAGTTGGAACATGGCTTCCCGTTCGGCGGGCGACAAGCCCTCCAGGTTGGAGTCCTGCCGGGCGTAATCGGGCGTTCCGCTGAGGTCGTCGTCCCAGTTGGGGCCCATCTTGATGTCGATCGGCTTGCCGGTGATCAGCGATACCGGGCGGGCGGTCGGTTGGTCGTCGTCGGCCGGCGATTCGATCAGGTCCAGATATTTGTACGTGAAAGGTTCGTAATAGTCGTCAATGACAGGCAGGTTGGGGTTGTGGAAAATATTCAGCAGCCCCTTTCTCCGGCCCGCGCCTTTCAGCTCGATGCTTCCGTTATGT
>CAZAXA010000424.1:0-5638 GCA_964488965.1 uncultured Phaeodactylibacter sp.
GTGGGCGAAACCATCGATGTGATGATCCTCGAGATCGACAAGGACAACCGCAAGCTCTCCCTCGGCCACAAGCAACTGGAGGAGAACCCCTGGGATACTTTCGAAAATGTCTTCCCCGTGGGCTCCTACCACGAAGCTACCATCATCCGCCGCGACGACCGGGGCGCCATCGTGCAACTGCCCTATGGCCTGGAAGCCTTCGCACCCATCAAACACATCCGCAAGGAAAACGGCCAACTGGCCGAAGTGGAAGAGGTGCTGACCGTCAAAGTCATCGAATTCAACCGCGACGACAAACGCATCCTCGTCTCCCACCTCCGCTACCGCGAAGACGTGGAACGGGAAGCCGAAGAAGAGGTGCGCAAAGAACGGCAGGAAGAACGCAAACGCACTACCCGCGCCGTCAAGAAAACCCAGGCCTCCGTGGAAAAATCCACCCTCGGCGACCTGGCCGCCTTCTCGGAACTGAAGGAGCAACTGCAGGGAGGGGGCAGCGGTAATGAAGAAGAGACCACTGAAGAAGAGAACGAAGAAGATAAATAAGTCGATCATTCTCTTTGTAGTAAGGATTTTATAAAAAACGGCCTTTCCCTGTACCGTGGAAAAGCCGTTTTTTTTATTGTAACAAACAAAATTGGGAATCATTTAGGAAAAAATGATTATTTTTTGGAAAAAAGATGAACCCCCTCCTCTCTTCCATTTTTCTCGTCGTATTGACTTTTTCTATCAACAGGACAAATTCACAATCTCAAAGCTTGGATAGCTTGGATCCAAAAGCAATTTGCGTAACGGATTCTTTAGACAAGATTGAAAATGCTCTCAAAGAAAAATTAAAAAAGAGCAACAATTCAATAGATAGTCAAAGGAGGCTTATGACCCAAAATCTAGAGATCGCAAATTGCCTTTTTGATAAAAAAAGGTATCAAGACGTCGTCAATTGGCTCAAGGACATTAGTGAAGCTTCAAACGCCAAAGAACCATCGGATATTAAAACAATGAGATTCAAACTTCTCATGATAAAAGGAGATGCATTGTTAGCATTGGATAATTACAATAGCGCACTTGATAATTACAATATAGCAGTAAGTTTATCAAACATAGATTCTTTGATGATTCCTGAAGAGGATAATTTGAGACTTCATTTTGGATTAGGAAAGGCACATATTTTTATGGAGGATGCCTCACTCGCACTAGAGAATTTCAACAAGGCTTCATCAATATGTAATGAATTGAGCTATTGCCCGATAGAAAGACAAGTCAACATTCATACCTATTTGGGCGAGTGTTATAAATTTCTTGGAAAAAGGAAACAATCCCTTCATCACTTTGAAAAAGCAATTTCATTAGCACAAAGACTCCCAATACCCGAAAGAACTAAGAAGACTATTTATATTTTTGAATGGAAGGGTAAAATGCATTATTATTTTGATGAATATAATAAAGCCATTCAATGCTTCAATAAAGGTATAAAGCTAAATTCTGAATTACGAGGACCATATTCGACTACGAATGCATATTTTACTGATCTCCTTGGCAATACTTATTATTACTTGGAAGATTATGAAAAAGCCATAAAGTCCTTTGAAAAGGCAATGCAAATTTTCAAGAAAACAAAAGGAGAAAAAAGTAAAGCAGTCGCTGATCAATACTCCAAAATTGCAGCATGTTATACCAACTTGGAAAAATTTAAAGATGCGGATATCTATATGGGTAAATGCTTTGATGTTCTAGGATTTAATCCCCAAATTGCCCACCCTTTTGAACCTTATGACGCATCTCTTACCCACCTCCTCATCACCCTCTACTTCAAGGCCAAGAACCACCAGAAGGCCTATGAAGCGGGTTGGGGCACAGATCAGTTGTACGAGGCTTCGCGTTGGTTTGACTGGTGTATTGAATTGATCGGGTACATCAACAGCACCTTTGAGGAATCCGGTTCTAAGCAGTATTTGCTCGCCCGGTTTTACTACATTTTCGAGGCGGCCATCAACAGCCGTTATCATTTATATCAGGAGACGGACAGCCTCCGGCACCTCGGGCAGGCCTTTGGGCTGGCGGAGCGCAGCAAAGCCCTGTTGCTGAAGGAGGCCATGCAGCTGGCGGGAGCGGCCATCGAGCTCGGTATTCCGGAGCCCTTGCTGGAGGAAGAGCGGCGCCTGAAGAAGGCCATCATCGAGCGGGAAAATGCGCTTTATGAGTACCGGCAGCGGGAAGGGGGGGCGGCGGAGGCCGTACACGAGCTGAACAGCGAGATTTTTGACCTCAGGGAGGCTTATCGCCGGGTTATGGACAGTATTCAGCAGCATTATCCGGAATCCTACCGCCTGCGGTATGCTACGGAACCTCTGCGGCCGGAGCAGGTTCAGGCGGAACTGCTGGCGCCGGAGCAGGGGCTGGTGCAGTATTTTGTCGGCGAAGACAACATTTTCGTTTTTGTCATCAGCCGGGAGAAGGCCGCTATGCATCGCTTGCCCAAAGGCGAAGGCTTCGAGGATGCCGTGCATGCATTTCGCGAGAGCATCTACAGCTGGAGCCAGTTTCGGGAAGACACTCTGGGGCGGCAATATGCCGATCTTGCTTATCAGCTTTATCAGAAGCTGGTGGAACCTGTTGCTCCCCAGCTTCCGGAGCGGCTCATCATCATTCCCGACGGCCTGCTGGAGCACCTGCCATTTGAGGCCCTGCTGCTGGAGCCCGTCGGGCCCGGCAGCTTGCCTTATTCTTCCTATCCCTACCTCATCCGTAAATACCAGCTCAGCTATGCCCATTCGGCCCGCTTACTCCGGGAGATGAAAGCCGGACGGCGCCAGGCGCCCCGCCCCTGGGTGCTGGCCTTTGCGCCCTCCTTTCAGAATGCGCCCGGCCAGGACAGCTCTCTGGCCGTCCGCCGCAGCAGCCTGGGCAAACTGACGGGTAACACTACAGAAGTGCAGGCTATCAAACGCCTGTGGCGCACCCGTATCTGCAAGGGGCAGGACGCCACCCGGGAGCGCTTCCTGGCCGATGCGCCCCATTACGGCATCCTCCATCTGGCCACTCACGCCAAGGCCAATGACGAGGAGGGCGAATATTCCTACCTGGCCTTTACAGAGTTGCCGGATACCATTCAAAATGAATTGCTCTACGCCAAAGACCTGTACTCCCTGCGCCTTAATGCCGATATGGTGGTGCTCAGCGCCTGTGAATCAGGCGTGGGAGAATTGCGGCGGGGGGAAGGCGTCATCAGCCTGGCGCGGGGATTCGCCCATGCCGGCGCCCGCAGCCTGGCCACTACCCTGTGGCGGGTGAGCGACCAGGAATCGGCCAGGCTGATGGGCCTCTTCTATGAGCAGCTGAAAGAGGGCCGGGCCAAGGATGAGGCCATGCGCAATGCCAAGCTGCAGTTCCTCGCCCAGTCCGGGCCAGAGCTGGCGCACCCCTTTTTCTGGGCGGCTTTTACACTTACGGGCGATATGGCGCCGCTGGAGGCGAGGGGAGGAGGGGGAATATTTCCCGCCTGGGTATTCGCTTTGTTCATCGGGCTATTCGTATTTTTAGCCTTGCGTTTTGCCAAAAGAAAAACCAGCTGATGCAACGGATCAATATCGAGATCAAAGCCCGGTGTGCCCATCCGGAAGAAATCCGCGACCTGCTCAATAAGCTGCAGGCCGAATTCATAGGCACCGACTACCAGACCGACACTTATTTTAACGTGCCCCACGGGCGGCTCAAGCTGCGGGAGGGGAATATTGAGAATGCCCTGATCCACTATTTTCGCAATGACCAGGCCGGGCCCAAGCGGTCAGATATCTCCCTGTACAAGACTCAGCCGCGCTCCGACCTCAAGCAGGTGCTCACAGCCGCCCTCGGCCTGCTGGCCGTGGTGTCCAAGCGGCGGCAGATTTACTTCATCGAAAATGTCAAGTTCCACATCGACGAAGTGCAGCAACTCGGCGCCTTCGTCGAGGTCGAAGCCATCGACCGCGACGGAAGCATCGGCGAGGAGAAACTGCGCGAACAATGCCAGTACTATCTCAACCTGTTCAAAATAAGGAAGGAAGATTTGGTAGAAGTGTCTTACAGTGACCTGGCGACCGGTTTGGCTGGTTGATTGGTTGATTGGCTCAACGGCGGGCAAGCCCTTCAGCGCCCTCCCGATAAACAAATCAACCAATCAACCTAATCCAATCCACTAATCCAGCGTTTGCTTGATCTCGACGATCTCGAAGCCTTCGATCACATCGCCGGCCTTGATATCGTTGAAGTTCTTGATGGAGACTCCGCATTCCAGCCCGGATTTGACCTCGCGCACGTCTTCCTTGAAGCGTTTGAGGGAGGCGATCTCCGCCATCTGCCCCTCTTTGGCGGGGTAGACCACTATGCCGTTGCGGATGAGGCGGACGTTGGTATTGCGGGTGATCTTGCCTTCCTGCACGTAACAGCCGGCCACCGTGCCCACCTTGCTGATCTTGTAGACCTCGCGCACGTCGAGCTGGGCGACGATCTTTTCTTCTTTAGTGGGTTCGAGCATACCTTCGATAGCGGCGCGCACTTCGTCGATGGCCTCGTAGATGATGGAGTACAATTTGATCTGTACGCCTTCGCGTTCGGCCAGGCGGCGGGCGCTGAGAGAAGGCCGTACCTGGAAGCCGATGATGATGGCATCGGAGGCGGAGGCCAGCAGCACATCGGATTCGATGATCTGGCCGACGGCTTTGTGGATGACATTCACCTGTATCGACTCGATCGACTGTTTGATGAGGGAGTCGGAGAGGGCTTCGACAGAGCCGTCCACGTCGCCTTTGACGATGAGGTTGAGTTCCTTGAAATTGCCCAGCGCCAGGCGGCGGCCGATCTCATCGAGGCTGATCCGTTTGGTGGCGCGGTTGGCCTGCTCGCGGGCGATCTGGGCCCGCTTGGAGGCGATCTGCCGGGCATCCTGTTCGTTGTCGGTCACCTTGAAGCGCTCGCCGGCCTGGGGAGCGCCGCTGAGGCCCAGGATGAGAATGGGCGTAGAGGGCCCTGCTTCCTTGACGCGCTTGCCGCGTTCGTTGAACATGGCTTTCACTTTGCCCGAATGCTCGCCGGCCACCACGGGGTCGCCGATATGGAGGGTGCCGGTCTGTACGAGGCCTTTGGCTACGTAACCGCGGCCCTTGTCAAGCGAGGCTTCCAGAATAGTGCCGTATGCCTCCCGGTCGGGGTTGGCCTCCAGTTCGAGGAGTTCCGCTTCGAGCAGGATTTTTTCCAGGAGTTCGTCGACACCCAGGCCGGTCTTGGCAGAAATGTCCTGCGACTGGTATTTGCCGCCCCATTCTTCGACCAGGAAATTCATGGAGGCCAGCTCCTGCTTGATCCGCTCGGGGTTGGCATCCGGCCTATCCACTTTGTTGATGGCGAAGACGATGGGGACGCCGGCGGCCTGGGCATGGCTGATCGCTTCCCGTGTCTGCGGCATGATGCTGTCATCAGCGGCGATGATGATCACCGCTATATCGGTCACTTTGGCGCCGCGGGCGCGCATGGCGGTGAAAGCTTCGTGGCCGGGCGTATCCAGGAAGGTGATCTTCCGGCTGTCGTCGCCAACGACTACCTCATAGGCGCCGATGTGCTGGGTAATGCCGCCGGCCTCGCCTTCCACTACGCTGGATTTGCGTAT
>CAZAXA010000425.1:0-5634 GCA_964488965.1 uncultured Phaeodactylibacter sp.
TTACATTTTACCGCAACGACCCCAGGCGTTCCAACAGCCTGAGGCACAACTTTGTAAAGGACGTCCTGGAAAGCAGGGATGGAAGGTACATTTGGGCCGCTACTTACGGGGGAAGCGTGCACCGCCTGGATAAACGGACAGATAAGATAGACTGGGCATCCATAGGCCAGATAACCCATGTTGACGCCGGAGTGTTCAACTGCCTGGCCCAGGCGCCGGATGGAACGGTTTGGGCGGCGGGGATCAACAATATTCTGAAGGTTGACCCTGAAACATTCAGGCATGAGTTCATTTTTCCGGATTTTCCCGGTTCGAATGAACGGCTGGAAGCTTTCAGCCTCCTCAGCTTCAGTGATAACCACCTTTGGCTGGGCACCGGCCGGGGGATCATGGATTTCGATATATCAACCCAAAAGGTGCAGTATGTTGGGGAATGGCAGAAAGAAACCGTCCGTTGCCTGTACCGGGACAGCCGCGGCCGGGTGCTCGCCGGCCTGGACAATATGCTGGCAACTTATTCCCGGGAAGAAGGCTGGAAGAGTTATCCTTTCAGGAGCAGCAATATCGGCCTCATCTCATCTGTATTTGAACTATCGCCAGGCGTATACTGGCTGGGGGGCGAACGAGGCCTGTGGAGGTGGGAGTACGGAGATTCCCGCCTGGCCCCTGCCATACTGTATGATCCAATTGGCGAAAGGGAACGCCATTTTCGCATATTGAGTATTTTTCGCGACCGGGACGAAGGATTCTGGCTGGGAACGGCTAACAACGGGCTCCAGCAGCTCTTCCCTGAAAAATTCCGGTCCCTGCCCGCCCGCGCCCGCCCGCAGCTGGACCTTCGCCACCCCACTGTCACGCAGATATTCCAGCCGGACAGCAGCCTGCTCTGGATCGGGACCCTGAGGGGGCTGCAATTGTACAACCTGGCAGAGCAAAAGGAGGCCATAACGGCCGCCGACCCTCGGCTGCCCCTATTCAATAACCGGATCACCTGCATGATCCGGGATTCCAAAGGCCAACTGTGGATCGGGACAACAGGCAATGGTTATTACCGGATTGGATCCATAGGAGATTTCATTGGGAAAGGGAGGATCGAACACTTCGACATCAGGGAAGATGGCGTTGATGTACCCCAGAGCAATTCCGCAATGCGCATCATGGAAGATGCCCACGGCAACCTGTGGGTAGGCAGTTTTGGCTCCGGCCTGAATATCCGGATGGCAGGTACCGGAGAGATGGTCAACCTCAAAAATATTGAAAACAATTCCGGCAGCCTGAGCCGGAATGGCATCAGCGGCATTGTTGCCGACTGCAACGGCGATATCTGGGTGAGCACCTACGGCGCAGGCCTCAACCGGTACCGCCCTTCCGGCAATGGCCGGATCGAAAACCGCTTTGAACATTTCCTTCACGATCCGGAGGCGCCGGGCAGCATTAGCCATGACATCATTCTCTTCCTCTTTGCAGACAGCAAATGCAGGTTATGGGCTGGAACCTACAGCGGCGGGCTGAACCTGCTGGACCCTGCTACCGGAGAAGCCCGGCTCTTCACGATGGAAGACGGCCTGGCCGGCAATACCATCTACGGCATTCTGGAAGACCATTCCGGGGACCTTTGGCTCGGCACCGATAATGGCGTCTCCCGCATGATCGTCGCTGAGGAACGTTTTATCAATTATTCGGTGCGCAACGGGCTGCCCTTCAACCGCCATTATTTCTTCGCCGCTCACCGGAATGAGGCAGGCCGGCTCTACTTTGGCGGCGTAGGAGGGCTTTACTCTTTTAACCCTTCTGATATAAAAGAAGCCGGAAGCCCTCCCGAATGTTGGATCACCGGGTTGAAAGTAAACAATCAAACTATTCCCATATCGCCGGATGGCATCCTGCGGGAGAATGTTTTGTATACGGACAAAATAACCCTGGGCTACGAGGAGAAATCACTCAGCCTGACGCTCTCGGCCCTGAGCTACCGGTATCCGGGGCAAAACCAGTATGCCTATCGCCTGGAAGGTTTTGATGCCGGGTGGAACAAGGTGGGCAGCAAAAGAGAGATCACTTTTACAAATCTCGACCCGGGAATTTACCGCTTCCAGTATCATGCCGCCAACCATGCCGGAAACTGGCATTCAGAGGTTAAAGAGCTGGTAATCGAGGTGTTGCCGCCTTTTTGGGCTACCTGGTGGGCCTATGCCGCCTACGCCGCTCTGGTACTCGGTATCTTATACACCCTCTACCGCTTCCAGCTCGCCCGCAAGCTCCAGCTCGCCGAAGCCCAACGCCTGCGCGAGCTCGACGCCTTCAAGACCCGCTTTTACACCAATATCACCCACGAGTTCCGCACCCCGCTCACCGTCATCCTCGGCCTGGCGGAGCAGGCCCTCGGCAACAGCCGCCGGAAACGCGAAGAGGCCGTGCATCTCATCCGCCGCAACGGGCGGCACCTGCTGCGGCTCGTCAACCAGATGCTCGACCTGTCGAAAGCCGAGTCGGGCAGCCTGAAGGCCCGGATGGTGCAAGGCGACATCGTCCGTTTCCTGAAGTACTGCCTGGAATCCTGCCACTCCTGGGCCGAAGCGCACCAGATCGAACTCCGTTTCCAATCTGACCCGGCTGAATTGCCGATGGACTTCGACCCGGCAAAGGTGCAGGACATCTTCGCCAACCTGCTCTCCAACGCCCTCAAGGCCACGCCGCCGGGCGGCCGCATTACCGTCCGGGTAGACGCTGATGAACACTACCTTAGCTGCGCGGTAGAGGACACGGGGCATGGGATAGCGGCGGAGCATCTGCCGTTTATTTTTGATCGGTTTTACAGCCACCCTCAATCTCTCCGGAGGGGGGAAGGAAGCTCTGAAATGGCTGCCAAGGCGGGGCCATCTCCCTCCCCCTCGGGGCAGGCCGGGGAAGGGTTGGAGGGGGCTGGAACCGGCGTCGGGCTGGCCCTGGCCAGGGAGCTGCTCTTGCTAATGGGCGGCCGTATTGAAGTGTGGTCTGAACCCGGGCAGGGCAGTTGTTTCACCTTTTATCTGCCCATACGCCGAACTGCCGGCTGGGAGGCAGAGCCTGAACATTACACGCACCCGGTCAGGGAAACGGAGCCGGCCAACCCCGTTCTTGCCCCCGAAAAGACCGGCCCGGAAACCGGCGCCCGGCCGCATTTGCTCGTCATCGAAGACAACGCCGACGTCGTCTACTACCTCCGCTCCTGCCTCCAGGAGCGCTACCACATCCAGGTAGCGGCCGACGGGCAGGAGGGCGTGGAGCTGGCCCTGCAGGAGGTGCCCGACATCATCATCAGCGACGTCATGATGCCGCGGCGCGACGGGTTGGAGGCATGCCGCATCCTCAAGGCCGACGAGCGCACCAGCCACATCCCCATCATCCTGCTCACCGCCCGGGCGGCCATCGAAGACAAAATACAGGGCATCCGGCGCGGCGCCGACGCCTACCTCAGCAAGCCCTTCCACCGGGAGGAACTGGACGCCCACCTGGAGCAACTGCTGCTCCAGCGCCGGCGCCTGCAGGAACACTTCCGCCGGCCGGACGCGCCCCCGCCGGGAGAGGCCGAGCGCCCGGAGGCCGCGTTCCTTCAGAAAGTTCGCGCCTGCATCCTGGAGCATCTGGAGGAGGAAAATTTTGGGGTGGAGGAACTTTCCGAAGCTCTCTTCCTGAGCCGCACCCAGCTCTTCCGCAAGGTCAAAGCCCTGACCGGGCGAAATGCAGCGGCTTTCATTCACCAGGTGCGCATCGGGCGGGTCAAGGAGCTATTGGCCAGTGCCGATCTGACAGTCGCCGAAATAGCCTTTCTAACCGGCTTCTCCGATCCCAGTTACCTGCGAAAGGTGTTTCTGAAAGAGACGGGAGAGACACTGGCGGATTTCAGGAAGAAGTTTAGAAAAGGTTAGCTTTAAGTTTCCGGCTTTTTGAGAAAAATGGAATCCACCTCCATGGAAAAATCTTTGATGACAGCGGAAGAAACCTGTTCTCCACTGATCCCGAAAGCATGTAGTTGATAAGTTCCTTCCTGTAATGTGTAGATTTCAATGGAACAATAGGAAGGGTCGACGATCCAGTATTCCGTTATTCCATATTGAGCATATAGTTGTTTTTTCTCCAGGTGGTCTCTTTTGTAGGAAGAAGGAGAAACGATCTCCACAACCCTGTCCGGTGCGCCCCGTATGCCCCACTCGGGGTCGAGCAGGTTCATTTTTTCTTTACTCAGGAAAACGAGGTCCGGCTGAGGGGCATTTTCCTCCGAAAGGATAACGGCGGTGGGCGAGGAGAAGGCCATGCCCATATCTTTATCTTCTACAAAACGGGACAGGATGGAAAACAACCTGCTTTGCGTAAACTGATGTTCACCAGAGGGGGCGTTCTTTTTCACAAGTGCACCATTTAAAAGTTCATACAAAAAGGGGTCGTCGTCGGGAAAGTCCATTTTTGCAAACTCTTCGTAGGTGATCTTCCTGGCCAGTACTTCCATATCGAAGGCTTTTAATTTGTACCGCTGCTTGTAAGTTCTCAAGATATAAAAAACGCAAAAAACATCCTAATGGTTGGGTTCTCAGGCGGCGCGTAACATGGCTCCCCCTTTTTGCAACATAGTTCCTTAGCGCGACATTTGCAGGCGGGGCAACTTTGCTCAACTAAAACGACAAGCCATGTTATCTACCCCCTTCATCCAGCCGTTGCTCCACCCGGAGCAGCCCTTCCTGGCCCAGGTCCGGGCCTGCATCCTGAACAACCTGGACGATGAGTATTTTGGTGTGGCCGAGCTGGCCGGCGCCGTCTTCCTGAGCCGGGCCCAGCTCTTCCGCAAGCTGCGGGCGCTGAGCGGCCGCAACCCTGCCCGCTATATCCACCTGGTGCGGATAGAACAGGCCAGGGCACTGCTTGCCAACACTGGCCTCACGGTCTCCGAGATCGCCTGGCGCACCGGCTTCTCCGACCCGAGCTACCTTCGGCGGGTGTTCCTGCGGGAAACGGGCGAGCGGCTGGGGGCGTACCGGAGGAGGTGTAGGGAGTGAATGAGTAAATGAGTGAATGAAGGAATGAGTGAGTGGGAGAGGGGAGGCGTGCCGGGATAACTTTGAACTTTACAGTGAATCTCCTCACAAATTGAGTTTCTGCATCCTGGGCAGAGAGGCAGGAATATAAATTCCTGCGCTGCTACGCGGGAATCTATATTCCCCCTTCTCGGGCATAAACTCAGAAAGTTGGGAGAAACACTATAAACCCGGAACATTGAACACTCCCGCCTCGCATGGGCCTTGATCCGCGCCATCCGCTCAGCCTGTGTACATCCGCGTTCCATTTTCCCTATCCAGCATCCAACTTAACAGGCTGGCCTCCACATCTGCCTGACCCGCTCCTTTGTTCTAATAATTAGAACCAACACGCAAACATCATGAAACTCTCCTATCGCTTCAACTGGATTTTCAACGATGCCGCGGGCATCTTTTTAGGCATTGCCGTTGCCGCCGGCATCCTGTCTCTGGAAAGCCGGTGGCTCGGGCAGCCGGGCACGCCGGGCGGCAAGATCGAAGGGCTGGCCATTGCCCTGGTGGGCGGCCTGATCGCGGGCACCATCCTGGCCTGGTTTCAGTGGCGGCCGCTGA
The DNA here is from genome assembly GCA_964488965.1 of uncultured Phaeodactylibacter sp. Classification (GTDB taxonomy): domain Bacteria; phylum Bacteroidota; class Bacteroidia; order Chitinophagales; family Saprospiraceae; genus JACJXW01. The sequence continues at coordinate 5,619 of CAZAXA010000425.1, forward strand.
AGCGCCGCTATCCCGC
>CAZAXA010000426.1:0-5632 GCA_964488965.1 uncultured Phaeodactylibacter sp.
TCCACTTTCTGACCAAGACCTTCCAGTCGCTCACTGAGAAGGGCATACTGAAGTCCTACCGCGGCCCCGGCGGCGGCGTGGCCTTCGCTGCTCCCCCCGAGGCTATCTACCTGATCGATGTCGTCAAGGTCATCGAAGGAGAGAGTTTTTTCGATTCCTGCCTGCTCGGCCTGCCCGGCTGCGGCGAGGCTGCGCCCTGCCCGGTGCACGACTTCTGGAAAGAGGCGAAGAGCGCGATGAAACGGGAATTCGAAACTACCTCCCTGGCCGGCCTGGCCGATAAAGTCAGCCGGCAACGGCTGCGCATCAGCGAGTAAATTTTTTTCTGCTTAATGAGACAAAATAGTCTTAAATCTTTTGTTTAGGTAATACCAATTATGCATCGGGAAGCATTTTCCTGTTTTGCCGAATGCCGCCTGTTTTCTACTAACAAATAAAAATTTTAGTTCCATGAAAAACTCAACCCTGTTTCTCACCCTTTTGGGGCTGCTGTTAATAGTGCAGCAAAAGATGGATGCCCAGGAATACCGGACGATCGACGGCGTAGGCAACAACCTGCTTCAGCCTGAATGGGGCGCTGTCGGCGTGCATGTCATTACCCAGTCTATTGGCTTTTCAGATGGAATTTCCGCTCCGGCAGGCCCGGAAAGGCCGACCCCCAGGGTTATCAGCAATGCGATTTTCTCGCAGAGCAACCTGGCCAATGACAGCCGCGGCCTGAGCGCCTACACCTGGGTATGGGGCCAGTTTATCGACCACGATATCACTTTGTCGCCCGACCATCCGGATGAATCCATGAACATTAATGTTCCTCCCTTTGATGCTTTTTTCGACCCAACCGGCAACGGAAGCGCCGTCATTCCGATGCTACGTTCCGATTACGACCCCTCTACCGGGACGGATGCTTCCAACCCCCGCAGATATCCCAATGAGATCACGGCATTTATCGACGGCTCGGCGGTTTACGGTTCGGATGTGCACCGGATGCAATGGCTGCGAACCTTCAGCGGCGGCAGGTTGAAAACATCTTCCGGCAACCTTCTGCCTTTCAATACAACGACGGGAGAATATGGCGCGCCCATAGACCCCAATGCGCCGGAAATGGCTATGCCCCTGCCTTTTGTACAGAAATGGTTCGTAGCCGGCGATATTCGCGCCAACGAAAATCCTTTTCTCACCGCCATGCATACTATGTTCGTGAGGGAGCACAACCGCCTGTGCAACGAACTGGCGCAGGCGAACCCAGGCTGGACGGATGAGCAGCTCTTCCAGCATGCCCGGAAGCTGGTAGGCGGCATGATGCAGGCCATTGTCCATGAGGAATGGCTGCCTGCTTTGGGCTTGCACCTGCCGGCTTACAACGGCTATGACCATACCGTCAATCCAGGTATCATGAACGCGTTCAACTCGGCTGCCTATCGCTATGGCCACACCACGATCAACAGCCTGCTGGTCAGGATGGATAATAACGGAGAATACATGCCTCAGGGAGATATTCTGCTACGGGACGCCTTCTTTAACCCCAACGCTACCGTAGAGGTGGGCGGCGTAGAGCCTTATCTCATTGGCATGGCCACAGTGGTCGAACAGGACTTCGATTGCAAAGTCATCGACGACCTGCGCAACTTCCTTTTCGGGCAGCCCGGTGCCGGCGGGCTTGACCTGGTGTCCATCAACCTTAACCGGGGCCGCGACCGGGGACTGCCGGATTACAATACCGTTAGGTCGGATTTTGGCCTGCCGCCCTTCGAAAACTTCAACCAGATCAGTTCAGACCCCCTGATGAGCCAGTCTCTGGAATTCGTTTACGGGGATATCAACAAGATCGACCCCTGGGTAGGCATGCTGGCCGAAGACCACATGCCCGACGCCCTGTTCGGCCAAACCGCCATGACGATCATCAGCCGGCAATTTGCCGCCCTGCGCAACGGCGACCGCTTCTATTACGAAAATGACCCCTGGATCAGCCTGGAAGAAAAGGCATGGATCCGGCAAACCCGCCTCGCTGATGTCATCCGCCGCAACAGCCCGATCACGATTATCCAGGATGAGATATTTGTAGCGGAACCCGCCCTCACACCGGTTTTCGAAACCAGGGCGGCTGAAGGCGTTTCTTTTGAGTTGTACCCCAATCCGGTGCATCAAATGATGTCGCTGCGCATCGAAGCGGCAAAGCGGCAGGAAGCCTCGCTGCGCATCCTGAACGGGCAGGGGCAGGCCGTAATGGAAAGAATGCTGCACTTGTCGCCGGGTAATAATATTGTATCCCTTACCCTCCCTGCCGGCTTGCCGGCGGGCTTATATGTCGCTTCCATCCTCGCGGATGGAAAAGCAGGCGGCAAGCAGTTTGTCAAACAGTAAAAGCTATTTCCACCTCCTCAAAAGATTCCCCTCACCGGACAGGGCTTTGAGCCCTGTCCTTTTTTTTCCTGTATCACCGCGGAGAGAAATTCAATAATTTCTTCATACAGTCTAAGGGCAAAAGGAAGGCATAGCGCTTTGTCAGCTAAAAGAACAGCCTCGATTTTTTTGGACAGGAAGCAAAACTTCACTTTATTTACAGACAAAATACTCTTAAATAAAATCGTTGCCAATTTGAAACCACTACACTTTTTCCTGCTGAGCCTGGCCTTTCTGGCTTTTCCTTCAGCATCTACCTGTTGCCGGCCCCTGGATGCCATTGCGCAGTTCATCCTCCCGCGATCTTCCCAGCCATCCCGTTGAAAAGGAAAAAATGGAAGGGCAGCACACTGTACCAGTACAACTGCCCCAGGAGGCCTCTGGGCCGAAAGGTGGCGACCTGGTGCAATTCGCTTCGGCCGCCTAGTTTTACGGCCTTAAATTCGAGCCAGGCTTCGCCGGGAAGCTTCATTTCGGCGTAGAGGAGTAGGCGCCCCCGCACCCGGTCAGCGACCAGCACCCGCCAGAAGTCCAGCGCGTCGCCAGGGTAGATTTTATCGGGGTTGGTACGGCTCCGGCGAAGGCCCACGCCGCCTGCCAGCCGGTCGAGGAAGCCTCGGATCTGCCAGAGGAGATTCCCGTAGTACCAGCCGGTTTCACCGCCGATCCTCCAGATGCGTTCCAGCACTTCCTGTTCGCGGCCGCTGATGTCGCGCCTTCTGAAATCCCGGTAGCAGCCGAAACGAGGCGCCTCCACATAGCTCATTAGCTTCGGGTTAGTATTGAACGAGCTGAAGGAGTCCTTCCAACTGCTGACGACCATGTGTTGTTCAATCCGCAGGAAGGCCAGTTCGACGGCTTCCCGGTAGGTCATCAGTTCAACGCCCAGTTCTTCGGCCAGCGTATTAGGCCGGCAGATGATATTGACTTTCAAGCTGCCCACCAGGTTAACGACCAGCCGATAGGGGATGGGGGTGATAAAATAGAGCCAGTAGGTAGACAATTTCGGAGTCATCAGTGAGGAGGTGCAAATAAAGCGGCGGAGTTTCCGTACCCGGCCGAACTGCAGCAGCATCTGCCGGTAACTCAGCACCTCCGGGCCGCCGATGTCGTAATCCTTCCCGAAAGTGTGCTCCCGCAGCATCACGCCCGTCAGCAATTGGATCACGTTGCGTATGCCGATCGGCTGGCAGTGAGTGTCGGCCCATTTTGGGGCGACCAGCAAAGGCATTTTCTCCATCAGGCTGCGGATGATCTCGAAGGAGGCGCTGCCCGAACCGACGATGATGCCGGCGCGCAACGTAGTCACCGGAATCTTTCCGGTTCGCAACACGTTCTCCACGTTGAAGCGGCTGCGCAGGTGTTCGGACAGTTCCGATTCGTTGACGACGGCGCCGAGGTAGATGATCTGGCGGCAGGCCGTTTTTTCCAGCAGGCGGATGAAATTTCGGGCGGCCCTGGCTTCCTTTTCCACGAAGTCGCCCCGGCTACTCATAGAATGGATCAGGTAAAAGGCAGTATCGATTTTTTTGGGCAGCGCCTCTTCGCCAGACACCTGGAGAAAGTCGATTTCCTGAATATGTATTTGTTCGTCAGTGTGTTCAACTTCAAAACGCCGGCGGTTGCGTACCAGGCAATGAAGCCGGCAGCCTTGTTCGAGGAGCACGGGTATCAGTCTTTGCCCGATATAGCCGTTGGCGCCGGTGATGAGTACCTCCATATTGGTTCCGGCGGTATTTATTTCCGGCCGTTGCGATCCTCATCAGGAGATTTTTCCCTCTCCGTTTCCAGGCGGTATTCCTCTCTCACCTCCGGGCTGTCCGCGTAACAGGCAGGCGAGTTATTTGCCGGCCTGCTATCGGATGTGCCGGATGAGCCAGTGCATTCTCTTTTTTTTTTTTCGTCTTCTGTAATTTTCGTATTTTTCATGAGGGCGTATTTTTTAGATTTTCCAGGAGCATATCGTCGAGTTCTTCCCTGGCGAGGAGTCGCTGAGCCTGAGCGAAGACTACGTTATCTTCCCGGAAGATGTGCAATTTAAGCATCTCTATCAGCGATTTCCCCTGTTCCATGGCCGCGTCCATGGCCAGGGTGCGGGAGACGGCGTCGGGCAGGCGCGCGGCCAGGGCGAAGAAGTTGAAGACGACGGCGGCCAATTGCAGGGCTTTAACGTGATCGTCTTCCAGGATGTCGACACCCGTAATGGCGTCCGGCCCTTTGCCGTGTTCACCGTTTTCCAGCAACCGTCGGCGCAGCAGAGGGAAGAGAGCGCGTTCTTCCTTCCGGTTGTGGACGGATATATGGTTGTCAAAGAAGTCGAAAAAATCGCGCAGTTTTTTATCCGCGCCTCGGCCGGGCCCCCGGGCCTGTATATCAAGCAGGGCGTTCTCGAAGGCGTCCAGGGCTTTGACGGCGGCCTTGTGTTCGTCCATCAGCGTTTGCAGGAAGGGGTGCATGTTGTCATAATCCATGTTTTCCAGCACGGGCGGCGCGTAGGCGCCGGGCGGGTCCATTGGGGAGAGTTCCTTCCGGCTGGTTTCCTTTTCGGCGCTCCTTTTGAGAGGGTCTATTTCATTGAGGTTTTTGAAATCGGGCATAGTATATTCTATTCATCGTCTTTGTAAATATCATCGATCCAGGAGAGCAGGGCCATCATGGAGGGAAAGCCCAGGGTGGGCAGGGCCAGCAGGGCGATATGCTGCAGTTCCTCTTTGGTGGCGCCGGCCTGTATGGCCTTTCGCACATGGGAATGAAAGCCTCCTTCCAGTTTGGCGCCTCCGGAGAGGGCCACTTTGATCAGGGCGCGGGCCTTGTCGTCAAGCGGGCCGGCTTGATGCACGGCGTCGCCGAGGCTGGAATAGGCTTTTCCTATATCGGGATATTTCTCCATGAAACGGGTAAAGCGTTTGGGGATTTTGTCTTTCGGCGTAGGCATAAATAATCAAATTTGGCGGCCGGCTTAAACGGAAAATTCAGGCTCGGAAGCGGTGATGAAAAAATTTATTAAACAACTGGCGGGCTAACCCCAAAAAGGTTGCCAGCCAGGCAAGTAGTGCAATGTAGATAAAGTACTTCGGTATGGGCATCAGGAATTCAAGGTTCATTGCCTCTGACATTTCATAAGTACATGCGGTGTACATGCCGAGCGGGAATACGGCGCCCCAGTACAAGGGGTCGTATGTAAAAGGAAAACGTTTGTAGAAATGCCTCCAGATAGCCAGGATGAAAAGCA
>CAZAXA010000427.1:0-5613 GCA_964488965.1 uncultured Phaeodactylibacter sp.
GTCGAGCTTGTCGGGGCTTTCCCGGCGGTCGCGCGCCGGCCATTTTTCGCTGTCCCTTCTGGCGCCCACCGTAAACAGGTTCATGGCGGGAGTGAGCGTACTTTTGCCCTCTTCCACGGTGAGGTAGGAAAAGGGAAGGGCGGAGGTGTCAAAATTGGCCCCGTGTTTATCCATTACCACTGAAAAGGCGCCGATGCGGCAGGGCCACAGCAGGTAGGAAAAGGAGCCCGTTTTACACCCCCTTTCGAGCAGGCCCTGGTGCACCGGCCCCAGCTTGTACATGTGGTTGCTCTGGTTGGTTCCGCTTCCGGCGTTGAAAAAGGAGAACATGCCGGCAATGAGCAGGGAGGACTTGTGGTGGCTGACGGTATAGGGCCCGGCGAGGAGGCTCACCGCTTCACCATGGAAACCCTCGCAGTTGGCAAAGAACAGCGAGTTTTCCGCCGAGAACTGTTTGCCGATCCGCACGCCCTGCCCCACGAAACATTTATCCAGTATCGCGCCGGAATCGACGACGGCGCCGGAGTGGACGATAAACTTTCTGGCGATCACCCCTTCGCCGACAAAAGCCGGGGCTTCCGCGCAACTGGCTACGGCGCCTTCTTCCAGGAGCTGAGCGCCGTTAACCCTGGCGTGCGGGCCGAAATTTACGTTCCGAACCGACCGGACATCCCGGATGCAGGCCCCTGTCCGGATCAGGCCCTTATCCGATCTTTGGCTATCGCAATACTTCCTGATCAGCCCCTTCAGCCTGGCAATCATTTCCGGTTCATGCCGGTAGCCGGCCATCAGATAGGCGATCTGGGCAGTAAGCTGGTCAAAGAGCAGCGCCTCCCGGCCGCCCCCTTCATTCAGCACCTCGATCTCCACGCCATTGCCAAAGGCCGTCGGGCCCTCGACGACGAGAGAAGAGACATTTTCGATGATCACATCTGCTTCGATGATATATCCCTCCAGGCGCCCCGCCCGGCTGATGTACACCGGCCCCTGGATTTCACAGTTTTTAAGGTAACAGGAGTACAGCCCCGCCGGCCTGGAGGCCTCTCCCGGCAGGGACAGCGCTCCGTCGAGCCGGCCCCCCAGCCTCACCTGCCCTTCAAACCTTACGTGGCGAATATTATCGGGGATAAAATCAGCGGAAACTTCAATCCGGCGCCAGTCGGGGCAAAAGCAGCCCCGGGCTTCCAGAGCGGCGGCCTCGGCATCGGTGAGACTTCGGTATGTCATAGCATTCGGTTATAATTCGGGCAGGTTTTCGAGGGCATGCCGTTCAATATCCTTGAAATACCTGACCGTGCCTACCTTGAGTTCCATAGTGGCTTCCTCATCGCAGGCGATGATGCCGTAGCGGTGCAGTTGCAGCATGGAGCCGGTCCACATGTGGTTGACCCCCAGTTCGACCACGTGGTGCAGGGCCCGGGCCTTTTTGTAGCCATTGATGATGATCAGTACTTCCCGTGCCGACATGATCGTTCCCAGGCCGACGGTCAGGGCCGTGGAGGGCACTTTTGAAACGTCGTTGTCAAAGAAGCGGGCATTGGCAATTTTGGTATCGAGCGTCAGCGTCTTGATCCTCGTTTTGGAAGTCATGGACGAGCCCGGCTCGTTGAAGGCGAGGTGGCCGTCTTCGCCGATCCCGCCCAGGAAGAGGTCGATCCCTCCGGCTTTCAGGATTTTTTCCTCATATTCTTCGCATTCTCTTTCCAGGTTGGGGGCGTTGCCATCGGGGATGTTGATGTTTTCCCCGGGAATGTCGATATGGCGGAAGAGGCGCTCATTCATGAAATAATGATAGCTCTCCGGATGGCTCTCCGGCAGGCCCACGTATTCGTCCATATTGAAGGTGATCACATTCCGGAAAGAAACTTTTCCCGCCTGGTACAGCTTGATGAGCTCTTTGTAAGTGCCGATGGGGGAGGAGCCGGTGGGCAGGCCCAGCACAAAAGGTTTGCCGGGCGCCGGGTTTTTGGTTTTGATCTTGTGGGCGATGTAATGAGCCGCCCATTTGCTTAGCGAGCCGTAATCTTTATGGATAAGGATTCTCATAATGATGGGATTTTTCAATGGCCGGTAAGGAACACTTTTACATCAGCGGCGAAACAACCTTCCCCTTTGTCGAGGACGATCAGGGGGTTGATCTCCATCTCCCTGATCCCGGGATAATCAACGGCCAGTTGGCTGAGCCGCAGGATGGCATCCGCTATACTGTCCACATCTTTGGGACGGCGGCCCCTGGCGCCGGCAAGTATCTTGTACGCCCTGGCTTGCCGTATCATCTCCAGGGCTTCCTGCCGCGCTAATGGCGCCACCCGGAAGCTGATGTCTTTAAAAACCTCGACGAAAATGCCGCCCAGGCCAAACAGGATCACCGGGCCAAAGGAGGAATCCCGCTTCATCCCGATGAAAACTTCCTCCCCTTCGGGGATTTGCCGGGTGATGTACACGCCTTGTATGGCTGCCCGGGGAAGGAGGGTGCGGACGCCCGAAATGATGGCATCATAGGCCTGCCGCGCTTCCTCCTCTGTCTGGACATCCAGGCGCACGCCGCCCACATCTGCTTTATGCAGTACGTCGCGGGACTGGATTTTGAGGACGGCCGGGAAGCCTGCCTTTCGGGCCAGCTCGCCGGCCGCCGCCGCGGAGGTAGCCAGGTAGCCTTCCCGGGCCGGAAGGCCATAGGCCCTGAGCAATGGCGCCGCTTCATCTTCCTGCAGGTATGTTTTACCTTCTGCTGCCGCCTGCCGGAGGATCGCTTCCGCCTTCTGTTTGTCGGGGACGGCGGCCTCCGTCGGCTTTTCCTGTTTTTTGCGCAACAGTTCTCCAAAATGATGGGCCACGGCAAAGGCCCTGGCCATGGACTCCGGCAGGAAGTAGTGGGGAATATGGTTTTCCTGAAGTATCCGGATACCGGCAGCGACGCTGGCTTCGCCCATGAAGGAGGCGTAGGCCGGCTTGCCGTATTTTTTTGCCGCCTGCACCACCTGCCGGGCGATGGCCTCGATATCCGTCATGGACTGGGGAGTGAGGATGACGAACACCCCATCCACATTTTCGTCCTGAAAGGCGGCTTCCATGGCCGCTTCATAACGATCGGCGGCTGCATCGCCGATCACATCCACCGGGTTGTTGATATTGGCGGTATTGGGAAGGGCCTTTTTCAGTTTCCGGGTGGTTTCCTCCGAAAAAGCGGCCAGTTCCAGGCCTTCTTTTACGGCGGCATCGGTAGCCAGGACGCCCGGGCCGCCCGCATTGGTAATGATGGCTACCCGGTTGGAAGCCGGGAGCGGCATGTAGGAAAGGGCGGTAGCTATGTTAAACATCTCTTCGATGTCTCCGCAGCGGATGATGCCTGCCTGCCGGAAGGCGGCGTCACAGATCTCATCGCTGACGGCCAGGGAACCGGTATGGGAAGCCGCGGCGGAAGCCCCCTCCTGCGTACGGCCGGATTTGATGGCCAGCACCGGTTTGCCGCTCTGCTGAATGACATTCCTGGCGGCTTTCATCAGCGCCCGGCCATCGCTGACTTCCTCCAGGTACAGGAGGATGACCCTGGTCTGCTCATCGCGCATCAGGTAGTACAGGAGGTCGACTTCGGAGATGTCGGCCTTGTTGCCGAAGCTGACAAATTTGGAAAAGCCGATCCCTTTTGCCTCGGCATAATCCAGGACGGCGGTACATAATGCCCCGCTCTGGGAGAGGAAACCGATATCGCCGGCCGCCGGCATCTGCCGGGCAAAAGAAGCGTTGAGGCGCACCTGCGGGTCGGTGTTGATCATCCCCAGGCAATTGGGGCCGATGAAGGAGATGCCATATTTGCGGGCGATCTCCAGCAGTTGCTGCTCGCGTTCGGCGCCCTTCTCGCCTGTTTCCCTGAATCCGGCAGAAATGATGATCACGGACTTTATGCCCTTCTGGCCACATTGCTCCAATGCCATGTGGGCAACGGTGCTGGGAAAAACGATGATGCCCAGGTCGACAGGATCCTCGATATCCGTCACATACTTGTAGGCCTTTATCCCTGAGATGTGCGTTTTACCCGGGCTGACGGGCAGGAGGAGGCCGTCGAACTCCCCGGCGAGGATGCCATGGAGAATGTCAAAGGGCACCGTGCCCTTTTTCTTGTTGGCGCCGATGATGGCTACGGACCGGGGGTTAAAGATCTTTTCCAGGTTCTTCTGGCGAAGGTCGGAACGGCTGGGCATAGGGTAGCGTTTAAAGGTACTGCGCAATGAAATCTACCGCAGCGCCCACGGTTTGCACTTCCAGCGCCTTGTCTTCATCCATCTCGATGCCGAACTCTTCTTCGAAGCCGGCCACCAGCTGGAGGCTCTGCATGGAGTCCGCCCCGAGGTCAAAAATGAAATTATCCTTTTCGCCGATCATCGCCTCGTCTGTTTCCAGTATTTCGGCAATGACTTTGATCACCCTGGTTTTGATTTCTCCTTTTTCCATGATCAAAATTTAAATGGACACCAAAAGTTCGTTCAAAACACAGGGAGCGGCAAAGGACAATTATCATAACAGACAGTGACAATTATCAATCTGCCGGGCTATTAATTTCCCGTTCTCAGCTGCCCCTTCAGCCGCATGATCCGCTCATAGGCCTCCTCGATCCGCTCCTGCCTGATCTTGCCTTCCTCTACGGCCTTGAGCACTATGGCCTGGAACTTTTCCGGTATCTGCTCATCGTAGCCGAGGTTGTTGCCGAAGCAGAGGACGTCCACGCCGGCATTGATGCAGAGGACGATAGCCTCCTCCAGGCCGTACTCGCTGGCGATGGCCTCCATCTGCATGTCGTCGGAAAAGACGACGCCCTCGTAGCCGATGCTGTCCCTGAGTATGCTTATCGCTTTCGCAGACAGGGTGGCCGGGTATTTGCCGTCGATCTTCTGGTTGAAAACATGGGCGGTCATGACGGCGCCCTGGTAGCCCTGCCCGATGATGCGGCGGTAAGGTTCAAGCTCCACCGCGCTCCAGGCGCCGGTCACATCGGTCAGGCCTTTGTGGCTGTCGCCCCGGGCGCTGCCGTGGCCCGGGAAGTGCTTCATGACGGGGATCACTCCGTTGGACAGGTGGGCGCCTACGACCGCCTGGGCATGCCGGGCCACTGCCTCCGGGTCGTCGGAAAAGCTCCGCTCCTTGTAGCCGATCACACCGGACTCGGTTTGAATGTTCAGGTCCACTACCGGCGAGAAGTTGAGGTTGATGCCCAGGCCGGCCATATTGCGGCTGTTCAGTTCGGCGTAATAGCGCGTGGAGTCCAGGTTGTCGAGTGTTCCCAGGTGCAGGGCGGAAGGGATGTAGGGGAAGCCGTATTTTGGTTTCAGGCGCAGCACCTTGCCCCCTTCCTGGTCGATGGAAACCAGCAGCGGGACTGCAGCGTGGGCCTGCAGGGAACTTACCAGTGCCTTCACCTGCTCCGGCGATTCGATATTGCGCCGGTATTCCTTATTTGGCACGTCATAGTCGAACAGAATGACATTGCCCACTCTGCCCGCCGCGATATGTTGCACGATGGAGCTATTCTCGTCCACACTCATGCCCCGGAAGCCGTAGAGCAGCATCTGGCCGATCTTTTCCTTCAGCCTTTTTGCCCTCCAGCGCTCCCCCAAC
>CAZAXA010000428.1:0-3173 GCA_964488965.1 uncultured Phaeodactylibacter sp.
TGAACTCGATGACGCGGAACAGCTCCAGGCTGAAGCCGGTGACGCTGCCCATCAGCCCGGTGACGGTGGCAATGGTTCCAAGCACCCGGTGGGTGGCGCTGAGCCGGCCCGCCAGCGACAGGTAGATGGGCACGAAAAGCAACAGGGCGTAGGAACCGAAAATGCCTTCGACATAACTCGTGATGCCGGGCGGTATCAGGCCGATGCCCAGTGAAAAGCTGAGGGCGGAAAGCGCCAGCAGGAAGGGGCCAAGAATGTAGGCGATCTTAAGCAGGGTCTGTTGGTTGGATGGAATGGTGATGGTTTCCATGATCTCTGACATTTGTTTTTCAATGAAAAAAATTGTTTTCCAGCCTTCCGGCATCTGGCATTTTGTTGTTTGTTACCCTGGAGCAGCCCTGAACAAACAACCTACAACAAGCAACAGGCAACAAGCAACCGCCGAACATCTGCCGGACAGGACAAAATTGCCCTCCTTTTTTTCCGGAAACGGCCGTAATTTGCGACAGAAAACGAACAGCTTGCGACATGGAAAGGAGTGGGTTTTGGGCGTCTATGCCCCTGGTCCGTAATATAGCCCTGGCGGCGGTTCGGCGTGGCGCCACCCTGGAATCCGTCTGCCAGGCTATTGGCATCAGCCCGGAAACGTTGGAAAGCCCGGAGGCCATTGCCAACCTGGATCAGTGTATAAAAGTATGGGAGCAGGCGCTGCACTATTCGGGCGACCCTTTCCTGGGGCTGCGCCTCGGCGAGGCTACCTCCCCCGGCCTGGTCGGCATGGTGGGCTATTTCATGGAAAGCAGCCCCGACCTGTGTACAGCATTCCGGAACCTGGTGGAATTCAAACGGCTGTTCGACAGCGCGCCCAGCTGGGTAGAAACACAGGAAGAAGCATTCCTCTACCATATGGATCCCGATCCGCTATGGAAGGAACTCTCTCCGGAAACTGCCCGCCACGTCTTCGACCACGGCCTGTCCGCCATCCTGAATTTTATCAAACTGCTGACGGGCAAGGCGATCTACCCGGCCCGGGTGGTTTCCCCCTTCCCGCGCCCCGCCGATACGCAGGAGTACCTGCGCGTTCTGAAAACCGAACCCCTGTTCGGCCAGCCGGATGCCTTCATCGAGTTTCGCCTCCGGGACATGCACACGCCGCTCATCGGCCACAACCCGGTGCTGAACAGCGTTTTCAAGAACCTGCTGGAGGAGGCCCTGGCCAAGGCGACAGCGGGGCCTTCCATTTCCGGCGAGGTGCGCAGGGCCGTCCTGCAAAAGTTCAGTTCTGTCATTCCACAGCTGACTCAGGTGGCGGAGTTGCTGCACGTCACGCCCCGCACCCTGCAGCGGCGGCTGAAAGAGGAGGGCGCCACCTTTCAGGGTATTGTGGAATCGGTAAAATCCGAACTGGCTATCGGCCTGCTCGGCAAGCCCGGCCTGACGATCAGCGAGATAGCCTGGAAGCTCGGGTACGTGGAGCCGAATGTGTTCCGCCGGGCGTTTAAGAAATGGACGGGGAAGAGCCCGAGGGAGTATAGCCTCGTGCAGCGCTCAGTGCAGGGATCATCCTGATGGCAGTGCAATCCGCCTGTTACCGCAGATACGGCAGCACACTCACCAGCTCGAAATAAGGAGAATCTTCCGCGATGCGCTCAAAGAGCGGCACATGCCCCTGGCCGTAGACCACCAGCACCCGGTCTTCCGGCCCCAGGCCGAGCTGGTGCAGGTTGCTCATGATGCGCAGGTTGCGCTGGTTCCAGGTGGAGACAAGGTCGGCCCCGGCGTAGTTGTCGCCTTCCACAGTAGGGAGGAAAATGCGGAGGTACAACTCGTAGTTCAGATCCAGGAATTCCGGGCGGTTCATCTCGTAGAGCATATCGGCGATGGTTCCTTCCTTCAGCCATTTGCCCATCTGGGCGACGGCGGCCTTTCCCAGCCGGTCTATTTCCGCCATGCGGGGGCCATGTTCGGCAGGATTCGCGGCGATAACTTGTTCCAACCCGGCTTGTTCGAGGCCCATGCGCACGTCGATGGGGTATATGGCCTCGTGGCCGAGCATTTTGGCCAGGCGGAAGCCGATCTGTTCCTCCTCGCTGCGGCGCAGCTCATAGTTGCCGGCGAGGTATTGCTGGTAGCGGGCCACCGTGGCGCTGTCGCCGAAAGGCGCCTCGATGGCGATCTTCGTCGGCTTAAAAGCGGCCAGCCTGTTCACCACCGCTTCGATCTCCGCCTGCCGTTTGGGCGAAAGCACGTCGTCCGCTTCCAGGTTGAACATATCGGCGCCGGGGTTGCCCATGTGGTAGGAGCCGAGCAGCATCAGGGGAATTTTTTTTCCCTCCCAGCGGAATTGAGACAGGGCGCCCTGCGATCCCGGGACATCTGTAGCCGTAGCGCGGCGGTAAACGAGGGAGGCTTCGCGGTAGGCGCCGTCCTTCTGTTTCATGGCCAGGTAGTGGGTGCAGGTATTACCCTCCAGTTTCATGGTCAGGCCGTTGAAGTAGGCGGCGTTCGGTTCCAGCTTTATCAACGGGAAACTGACATACTCGTCCTTCTCCTCCCAGCCCGTCAGGCCGGGGTTGAAATGTTTGACCTTGTACACCAGCGAATTGCCCTCTGGCTCGATGAGGCAGATTTCATAAAAGTGAGGTTTTCCCTCTTCCACCAGGCGGAAGGTGGCCACCATGGTTCCCCCCAGAGGCGGGTTCCAGTTCTCTTCCAGCGTGCCGCCGAAGCCTTCGCCCAGCCAGCGGCCGGCGAGCCAGGCCATGTCTTCTATGCTCGCAGCCGGCATGTTGGCGGGGCCGTCGAGCTGGAGGGTGTGCTCGGTGAGCTGGGATTGAGGGAACAAGTTAGAAGAGGGGAAAAGTACAGAAAGGATGGATAAAAGCCGGATCAGCCTTTTCATTGGGTTGAGTTTTATCGGATGAAAATTACGCTTTTCGCTTCATCAGGAATTCTCATATCTGGTTCCTGAATTTTTTTTGAAAGATAGGGAATAAAAACCTTGTTCTCAATCCCCGTTCAGCACTTCTTACCGGCCCGGCGGCTTTTGTGTCATCCGGACGGCTACCCATTTAAGGTTGGACAGCAAATCACTTTATACTGACGCCTGGTTTTATGGGGCAGGCGCCAGGGTGCGGTTTACCACCGTGCCCTGGCCTGGCAGGCGCCAGGGT
>CAZAXA010000428.1:3273-5606 GCA_964488965.1 uncultured Phaeodactylibacter sp.
GCCCTGGCCTGGCAGGCGCCAGGGTGCGGTTTACCACCGTGCCCTGGCCTGGCAGTCCAAAGGGGATCGCTATAGAAATGGCTTAGCCACCCCTCATTTATCCTCTAAAAACTCCCCCAGCAAACGCCCCAGCACCTCCGGCTGATCCTGCATCACATTACAGCCCGAGCCTTCCATGATCGCCGGCCGGATGTTTTTGTTTTTAGTGGCCAGTTGGAGCCACTCGTCCGTGTACCAGGAAAGGTAAAAATTGGCCGGATCTTTCAACAGGGCGGGAGAAAAAGAAGGGATCACCGCCAGCACGGGAATATTCACCTGTTCATAGCAGGCATAATCGGCCGCCCAGTATTCGCACAGGTAGCGGACCTGCACCGGCAGGGGCGCTGCGTTGGCCTGTTCGAACAGTTGCCTGCCTGCCAGCGAATCGGCGGAGTAAACCCCCGGCGGGAAATTGCCTTTCCGCCAGGTTTCCATGCTGACGGTTCTGAACCACTGAGGCGCCAGGTACTGGTCGACGGCCCGAACCCTGCCCTTATGGCCAAGGGTATCGTAAGGCGGCGGGTTGCGGAAAGCGGCAGGCGCTCCAAGCAATACCACCTTTTCAAACTTTCCGGGATGTTCCGCCGCCAGCCGCAGGGCGATGTGGGAGGCGACGGCGAAATGCGCCAGCAGAACCGGACGCTCCAGCTTTTCAGCCTCCAGCAAATCCAGTATGCCCTTTTCCACGCCCTTCATCCAGTTCCCTTCGCCGTAGCTCGTACCTTCAGGGGGCATGGGGTAGGCACGGGTGGCGCCATAACCCGGCAGCGTCAGCAGATACATGGTGTACTCCGATTGGTGATCTTCGATAAAATCCCTGAATATTGAGCCGTCGAATCCCCAGCCGGGAAGGATCAACAGCGTTTGCGGGCCGCTTCCGGACTTTTGGCAGGGAAGGCTCCCCCATTCGGCCGTCCGGTAACCAGGGGAGTGGACGAGGTTATCGGGCAGGGAATCATGTGGAATTACGGCTGAAACCGCCGTGGATACAAACAAAAAGGCAAATGCAGGAAAAAAGCCGGGTGATTTCATAACCTGATTTTAGTTTTAAGGATAATTTCTTTACCCCGGCAATTTGAGGCGCAACAGCCGGAGGATCGGCCGGTTTTATAAAACAGGGCGCCTTTTTTTAAAAGCGGAAGGAGGCATGCCTTTAATTTTTTTGAAGGCCGCATTGAAAGCCGACTTGCTGTTGAAGCCAACTTCCAAAGCGAGCCCGTACAGGGTGTAGTTGGCATAAGAGGGGTCGTTCAGGAGGCGGATAAATGCATCGGCCCGGTACTGGTTGACAAAATCGCTGAAGGACCTGCCGTAATGATCGTTGATCAGTTTGGAGAGGCGGTGGGGCGATGTGTTCAGCTTTTGAGCCAGCGCATCGAGTTTCAGCGACGGGTCGGAGAAGGCCTTCTCTTCCGCCATACAGCGTTGCAATTGCAACAGTAAATCCTGCTCTTCGCCATCTTCAAAACGGACAGACTCATATTTTCTGGAAAAACCAGGCGTTACCAGTTCCGGCCTGAGCATCAGCTTGTAAGCGATAAAATAGAGGATGGAGGAAGTGATAAGGGTGAAAACGAAATTCGCCCCGGCGGCGTAATAAGCCCGGGAGAGGTTCCAGGCAAGGAGTACGGCCATGGCCAGCAGGATCAGCGAGAACAAAACCACTAAGGTATTGAGCCAGCCTGCCCGGCTTTGTATGGGCACCTGCAGAGAGGAGGCCTCCGGCGAAGCCTTTGACCTTCGTACCAGCCGGTAGGCCAGATAAATATAGATGGCGAAGTGAAGAGCCTGAAGTGTGGAAAGTATCGCATCGAACGGCCGCACCGGCAACCGGCCGTCCAGGAAATCACGCAGCACTCCCGCTTTGGCCGCAGCCGGCAGCCTCAGCCAGGAAAAGTTCATCAGAAAGCCCAGTGCGGCAGGAAGAAAATGGCGCCAGTAGGTTCGCTTCCAGGAAAAAGAGGCCTTTGTAACAGCTGCGATATAGAGAAAAAACAGGGGGCCGTAAGCGAACATGGCGCCCATCGAAAAACCGAACAGCCGGGGCGCCGCCTGATACCACCCCGCAGCCAGCCACAGGTCGTCAAAGTTCGACAGGACAAACAAGGCCAGCAATGCCTGCAGCAGCCGGGTTGCCGGAAGATTGTCGCTTTTGCGGACGGCAAAAACGATGGCCAGGAAAATTCCCTGTACTATTCCTACCGCAAAGAGTAATGGCCAGAGCATGGTTTTTGGATGCTAATCATTACCCGCCCATCACCCCCAACCCTTTCATCCATTCCAGTTCTTCTTCA
>CAZAXA010000429.1:0-5606 GCA_964488965.1 uncultured Phaeodactylibacter sp.
CGGCGACGTCAACCTGGACGGCTGGCCCGATATCTATATCGGCAACGATTTTCACGAGAACGACTATCTCTACCTCAACCAGAAGAACGGCGCCTTCCGGGAAGCGCTCAACGATCAGATGATGCACACCAGCCGCTTTTCCATGGGCGTGGATATGGGCGATATCAATAACGACGGCTTCGATGAGATCGTCTCTCTGGATATGCACCCCGACGACCCGGTGATCCTGAAAAGCTCTCAGGGCGAGAACGCCTATGACGTGTACAGCTTCAAACTGGGGTACGGCTACAATTACCAGTACGCCCGCAACAACCTGCAGCTGAACCTGGGCGACGGCGCCTTCAGCGAAATCGCCCTGTTTGCCGGTATGTACGCCACCGACTGGTCCTGGGCTTCCCTCTTCCTGGATTTCGACCACGACGGCTACAAAGACCTGTTCGTCAGCAACGGCATACCCCGGCGGATGAACGACCTGGACTATATCAAGTTCCAGGCCAACAGCGAGGTCCGCTACAAGGCCAACTTCAACAACCTGGAAGAAGAAGACCTGGCGGTGGTCGATAAAATGCCGGAGATCAAACTGCCCAACCGCTTTTTCCGAAATACCGCCCGTCTGAAATTCGAAGATATCGCCGCCCGCATCAAAGACAATGTGCCCAGCTATTCCAACGGCGCCCTCTACGCCGACCTGGACAACGACGGCGACCTCGACCTGGTGGCCAACAACATCGAGGACGAACCTTTCATCTACCGCAACCTGACGGCCGAAAACGGGGAAGCCAACCGCAACTACCTTCGCCTGTCCCTGCAGGGGCCGCCCCGCAACGTGAACGCCATTGGCGCCAGGGCCATCGTTTTTAAAGGCCGGGAGAGGATCATCAGCGAGCATTTTCCGGTCCGCGGCTTCCAGTCCAGCGTCGAAATGGGGCTGCACCTGGGGGTCGGCGACACTTCGGCGGTCGATTCCATCCTCCTCATCTGGCCGGACGGCAGCTATCAGAGGCTGGGCCGGGGAGCGTACAACCGGGAGCTAAAGCTCAGCTGGAAAGCCGGCCTGCCCGCTTTTGATTTCCAGTCGCTCCATCCCCGCCTGGAACGCAACTGGGAAGCCAGGGATGTCACCGGCCAGGTGGCCCTGAATTTCAGGCATGAGGAGAACCCCTATGTCGAATTCAACCGGGAGGTGCTCATGCCGCACATGGTGTCGGCCGAAGGGCCTGCCCTGGCCGTGGGCGACATCAATGGCGACGGCCTGGAGGACGTCTTCCTCGGGGGCGCCAAGCGCGTGAAAAGCCGCCTCTATTACCAGTCGGCAGACGGCAGGTTCTATGAAAACACCCCGGCGGCGATCCTCAACGACAGCCTTTATGAAGATGTGGACGCCGTTTTTGCCGACCTGGAGAATGATGGCGACCTCGACCTGGTCGTCGCCAGCGGCGGCAACGAATTCTGGGATAAGCACGAAGCCCTGAAGCAACGCGCTTACATCAACGACGGCAAGGGCAACTTTCGGGTGGATAAGGATTTGTTCGAAGGAGCCTTTCTGACCGCCTCCTGCGTGCTGCCCGCCGATGTCAACGGCGATGGCCTGATAGATTTTTTCTTCGGCGGCCGGGCAGTGCCCTGGAACTATGGCAAGACGCCGGACTCCTATCTGTTCGTGAACAAGGGGCAGGGGCAGTTCGAGGATGCTACCGGGGCCTACGCGCCGGGCCTGCGCCAGGCAGGCCTGGTGAAGAACGGCGCCTGGGCCGATATCGACCAGGACGGGGATGCCGACCTGCTGCTGGCCATGGAATGGGACGCCATACAAATCTTCATCAATACGGGGGGGAAACTGGAAAAGAAAGCCCTGGACGACAGGAAAGGCTGGTGGAACTTCATCCTGCCCTACGATTTCGACCAGGACGGCGATATGGATATCCTGGCCGGCAACCTGGGGCAAAACTCCAAACTTCAGCCTACCATGGAGGAACCCGTGCGCATGTACGTCAATGATTTTGACGGCAACGGCCAGATAGAACAGGTGCTGTCTTATTACCTCCACGGCAGGGAGATACCCTTTGCCAATTACGAAGAGGTCACAAAACAGATGGTTTCCCTGAAGAAAAAATACCTCTTCGCCAAAGACTTCGCCAATGCCGGCCTTCCCGAGATTTTCGGAGCCGGGGAACTTGCCGCCGCCCGCTTGCTGGAAGTGAATACGCTCCAGAGCATCTACTTTGAGAACACCGGCGAAGGGCTGTCCTTTAAGGCCCATCCGCTGCCGGATGAATTGCAGTTCTCCGCCCTGAAGGCGGCGTCCCTCTACGATTTCGACAACGACGGCAGGGTAGACGTATTGCTGGGAGGCAATTTTTACGAGAACAATATCGAAATGGGCCGCTATGACGCCAACTACGGCAATGTGCTTTTCATCGGGAAAGAAGGCCGCTTTGAAGTCTCGCCCCTGGGCAGCCTGAGGGTCAAAGGGCAGGTCAGGCGGATCAGGCCGGTGCGCATAGGGGGCAAGCTGTGCTTCATCCTGGCCAGAAATGACGATACGGTGATCGTCGTCCAGCCATCGCCGGCCGGCGATGAGGGCTTGTTGTAGAACGAGGCCCGTTCAGAAGGAATTTACATCAAGCTAATAAAAGATATGCCATGAAGAACTATTTGTTGCCGGCGGCAGCCGCTTTTTTTCTGCTGAGCTTATGGAGTTGCAGGATCGATGACAACAGCAGCCAGCCGCAAAGGAATATCTATAATTTCAGGAAAGGGGTTTCTCTGGATCCCTTTAAGAAAGAGTACAACGTCGGGGATATTTTCTGGATGGAAGTGGATATTCCGGGTAAAAAACTTACCGACCTGGCCAGCAATGAAGACATCTTCATCAGCAACGCCACCTTTACCATCATACTGAGCTCGGAAGTGCTTGCCGCCGCTCCCCAGCCGCAGTCTTCCGTCCGCTTTGACGCGGTGCAGGAGAAAGGTGTCCTGGTCAAAGGCGAGGACTTTGAAACCGACGCCGGCGCCGCTGTTTCCTTTGGCTGCCCGGAAGATACTTATTCCTTCAGGGTGGGCCTCCAGTTGAAGGAAGAAGGCAATTACCTGCTTTTCCTGAACCGGGACGAGGTAGTCACCCTGGCCTTCTTCACCGACGATTCGGATTGTTCCATCCAGAATATCTTCCCTCCTCCGGCAGAGGCCGACCTGGGAAACGTACTGTTCACATTTGATGTGGAAGATACCAACCTCGACGTTTTCAACAGCCTGGTGGGCTCGGAGGCAAGCCCTGTCATAGAGAGCTACCGGGACGCCCTGGAGAACAAGACGGCCTTCTTCCTGCCGGTGCGGTAGTTGCTCAATATTCAAAGCCGGCCAGGCCGGCCTGCGCTCTGCCTTCAAAGCGCTGCTGATAAACGCATTCTACTTTTAGCGTCTTGAAGAAACTCTCTGCCAGGGCGTTGCTAATATTTGCACTGTTGTACCAGGGTTTCTGCGAAATACAGACTTGTTTGTCCGGGCCCCCCATTCAAAAAAAGGGTAGTGGGTTAAATCCGTTGATCTATCCAGCGGGGCCTGGAGGCCCGCTCTCCGTTTGCTGTTGAAACTTCAACGGTTTTAACCCACTACCCAAAAAAAGTACAGGATGTTCTGGGTCTAATATAATACTCCCGGATTTGGTTGTCTTTATTTTTTCACATAAAGTTTAAATGCCAGAATAACCATACCAAAAAGTAGCAGTGCATTGTCTAAATGTGCTAGCCAAGCTATTCTTGGTATTCTCGACAAAGGAAATCCCACAGCAGCAACAACAATTATAAGGCCCAGCCATAGAGGTATTTTCTTTTGAATTACATAGAGGACTCCAAGAATGAGCCAACTAAGTGGTGCAAGAGCACCAGGTATAAAAAAGGCGATGAAAGCAGCATTTCCAACTTTTCCATTAAACCCAACAGTTGAGTCAGGTACAAGATGGTTAAATGCGTCAATAAAAATCCCTTCAACTCCAAAGTTATTTCCGGCAAGACAGCCATAGACGGCTAAAAAGAACCCCCAAACAGCATATTTGGGATAAATATCCTTTATCTGTTCAAACATACCTTGAAAGGCAAAAATCCAGAATAGGAATGATAAAACCTGAAGTGCAGCTGCCGTAGAAGAAAGCACATGGCCTACCCAAAAAAATTGACTGATACCTAAAAGCAATGGCGCCAATATTGTGGAGGCCAGCCAAAAATTAATTTGCAATTTATTTTTCATGTTAGCTACTTTTTACTTTAAAGGCGTTGGTGCATTTTTGAAATGTTTGTATTTGCCAAGCAAATGGCCTATAAATACCGTGATGGGAAAGATGACTTTCTTGACAAATGAAGGAATTACCTTCACATCATATTCTGTACGATACCTATTAACCAGAAAAGCACTGTCAAAAGGGTCTCCTTCTGGTTTACCGGCTTTATCCATAGAAGCATATAATCCTGTAAGAAAATAATCCAGAGAATTAGCTGGTTTTACCCAGCCTTCGCATTCCAATATGTCTTGTCCTGCATTCCAAAAGCGGTGCATTTGTCCTCTTGGAAATAAAACAGACTCTCCTTCCTGTAAAAATTTTTCTTCCTCACCATCCACTTGATAGCCCATCCTGCCTTTCAGAACAGTAAGACTTTCATCTTGCTTAAAGTGCACATGGAACACAGGTCCGGCACCGGGCTGGACTTTATTGTACACAATCACTTTGGATACGCCATCTTCTTTCTCAACGGAATGGAAAGTGAGTTCCTCTCCTGTGTAGTTTTTGATAGTGTGCGGATAGTTAAATGGATATTTCATGACAAGAATTTTTGCCAAAAATAGTACATTGTACTACATTTGACAAGAAATGGCGAAAAAATTTGTACGATGTACTAAAATATTTTTTAAATGACTGATATTGAAATACTTAAAAAAGCGCTGGGTATGTTTAATGAAAAAGGATATGCCCATGTCGGGATGAGGGAATTAGCCCGAGAACTTGATATTAGTCCAGGAAATCTGACCTATTATTTCAAGAAGAAGGAAGATGTTCTTGTTGCTCTGCTGAATCAATTCTCAATCAGGAATACCCAAACTATTGAATCATATTTACAACAGGAGCCTACAAATGCCAATTTTCTTCGACTTATGCGAAACATCTTTGAAAATCAATTCATGTTTCGTGGGGTATATGTTGGAAATCAGTTTTTTCCTGTAGTTGTAGTAGAGAAAAAAGTATTCGATTACCAGAGTGTGGTAACAAAACGGAAGGCTGTATATCAGGAGATACTTTCTTCATTAGGAAAAGCAGGCCACCTTCGAGTTGACGATAAAGATGTTTCATTTTTAGTGTCCTTTATTACACTTTTTGGCAGATTTTGGATAACAGAGGCCACTCTTTTTAATAAATCACCGAATAAAGACGAAGTAATTGAACATTATTTGTCCCTGTTTGCTCGCCAGTTATTATTATTCTCAACAGATATCGGTAAAGCATCAATTAAAATGTATGGAATAAAGTTTTAAGAGTAAGGTTGTTTTATTGCTTTGAACTTTAAGCATTGTATCTGCCGGGACCGCGCAGCGGTGCTGTCAGATACACTGCAGTT
>CAZAXA010000430.1:0-5601 GCA_964488965.1 uncultured Phaeodactylibacter sp.
AGCTGGACCAGATCGTCAAAGTCGACGGAGACAGAATCCTCTACGAGGCTTACACCACCACCGGCGAACTGTACGATGCTTTCGAACTGCACAAAAGGAAGGACGGCGCCAACAAATTTATCGACCGGACGCCCAAAGATGCGCCGGAGATCATCAGCATTCCTTCCCGCCTCCAGGAGAAAATGACCGAGGAGGAAATCCGGGAATACCGGCAGCGCTTTGAGGAGTATAAAGCGCGCAATAAAGGAAGGAAAAAGCTGGAGGTAGAGGGGTTGGAAATGGCAGAGTAGGGTGGTGGATGGTGGATGGGCGTAGCCAGGGTGCGGTTTATTTCATCAGTCGATACGCTCGTGTCCCACCGCGCCCTGGCTTATAAACGGGCGTAGCCAGGGTGCGGTTTACCACCGCGCCCTGGCTTATAAAGGCAACCATCCCCTCAAGCGCTCCCGAAGGCCTTCCTCCAACCATACCGGATGACGATCAGCAGGCCGATGAAAATGAGGATCACGTACTGGAACGGCAGGTAGGAGAACACGATGATGCGGGTGCGGTCGACAAACCACATGATGATGAGCGCAGCGGAGATGACCGTCACCAGGCCGGAGAGCTTGTCAAAGCCGGGAATGTAATCCAGGTCCACGTTGCGGCGGATGAGCAACAGCGTCGCCACCATAGAAATGACGGGCAGCACCTGGGCGAAGACATCGGCGTCCATGATGCTGCCGCGATTGAAAAGAAAGTTGTACACGCTCACCGTGATGGAGAAAATCCCCGGCACACAGACGAAGTAGATCAAGGTGGAGTACAGGTACCGCCAGGGCGCAAGATGGCCCTCGCCCTTTCCCAGAATACCGGCCAGAAAGGCCATGATGGGAATGATGGCAAAGTAAAAGATGATGTACTCCGGGTGCTCGGCAAGCAGTTGGAACAGTTCTCGCAGGGTCATTATTATTTATGCAATTTGACCAACTTTTTGGACGGTTTAAACAAACTACAACTACAGATCCATCAACATAGCCACCGGATCCTCCAGCAGTTCCTTCACCCTGACCAGGAAGGTCACCGAAGAGCTGCCGTCGATCACGCGATGGTCGTAGGAGAGGGCCAGGTACATCATGGGGCGCACTTTGACCTCCCCGTCGATAACCATAGGCCGCTCTTTGATGGCGTGCATGCCGAGTATGGCCGATTGGGGCTCGTTGAGGATGGGGGTGCTGAGCAGGGAGCCGAACACGCCGCCATTGGTGATGGTAAAGGTGCCGCCCTGCATCTCTTCCAGGCTCAGGCTGCCGTTGCGGGCCTTTTCGGCCAGCTCGGCGATCTTGTATTCGATCTCTGCGAAGCTGAGTGATTCCACATTGTGGACCGGAGGCACCACCAGGCCGTTAGGCGTGGAAATGGCGATAGAAATGTCGGCATAGTCGTGATAAACGAGCTCTTCGCCGTCGAGGCTGGCGTTCACTTCCGGCATTTCCATCAGCACTTTGGCGCAGGCCTTGGCGAAGAGGGACATAAAACCCAGCTTGATGCCATACTTCCTGACGAAGCGATCCTGGTATTGTTTGCGCAGTTGCATCACCTCGGTGAGGTCCACCTCGTTGAAGGTGGTCAGCATGGCCGTTTCGTTCTTGGCGCTCACCAGGCGTTTGGCGATGGTACGGCGCATGCGGCTCATCTTTCTCCGGCGGGTTTCCCGGCTGAAGTGCTCTCTGGGAGCGGCCGTCAACGGCGGTTTTTCTTCCGCTTTGGGGGTTTCTTTTTTCTCAGGCGCCGGTTGCGCCTTTTTTGCCTCTGCCGCTTTCAGCGCATCCTCCTTGGTGATGCGGCCGCCCCTTCCGCTGCCGTCTACCTCTTTGGCGGGGATGCCGGCCTCCTTCAGGATTTTTCCCGCCGCCGGAGAAGGATGGCCCGCAGCGTAGCTCTCCTCTGCCTTACTTTCTTTTTCAGCGGGCGCCGGAGCCGGTTTTTCTTCTTTCTCAACTGCTTTTTCCGGCGCGCCGTTGCTGCCGCCGCCGTCTTCTTTGGCCACGCTGGTGTCGATCCTGGCCACCAGGGCGCCGATCTCCAGGTCGTCCCCTTCCGCGGCGACGTGGATCAGCCTGCCCGAGGCCTCCGCCGGAAATTCCAGCGTCGCTTTATCGGATTCAAACTCGCATATGGGCTCGTCCAGGTTGACGTAGTCCCCGTCTTTCTTCAGCCATTGAGACAGGGTCACCTCCGTGATGGATTCACCGATGGTGGGCACCTTCATTTCTACTACGCTCATATCGTGTGGGTAAATGGGTTAAACATTGTTCCTTTTCTCCTGCAAGTATCAGGGAATTAGGGTAATTAAGCAAAGTTAATGTATTTTTTTTGGCGCGGGTTGGGGTGTGCAATTTGTAGGGGAACAACGGAATGGGGGAACTGGTTTGCCAATCGGAGGGCGGTTGATGGTTGATGGTTGCATGCCTGAGCGGAAACCCCTGAAACCCCAGAAACCGATCCCCGCCTACTCCCCCCTGTCCGGCTTGTAGTTGAAGCGGTAGATCATGCCGTCTTCGCCTTTGCCTTCATTGGACAGGTACAGCGTGCCGATGGGGTCAAAGCACAGGCCTTCCGGCTGAGGGTGCACTTTCTTGCTAAGTTTCTCGATGTGCATGATCTGCCCGGTGGGGCTGAGTACCAGCAGCAATTTTCCTATGGAGGAGGTGAGGTATATGTCGCCCGTGAGCGGGTGTATAGCGATGGCCGAAGGGCTGAAGTCGAAATCCGAATTGGGGTCGAAGAATTCCACCACTTTTTCCAGTTTGCGGATGGCCGGGTCCTTTTCGAGATAGCTGTTGATGGAATCGAGGCTGACAAAATAGACGGGTTCTTCTCCCATGGTTTTGGTGGCCAGGCTGAAGGCGTAGATGCCTTTTTTGTGCTTGTATGCCTTCTCATGGCCGGCTTTGGCCTTGCAGGCCAGCAGCAGGCGTTTATTGCTGCGGTCATAGGCCAGGCCTTCCACGTCGTTGTCCTCATCGAGGAAGAAGTTGTATTTTTCTACCTCCTGATTCTTGGCGCCGGGGTTCTTTATTTCGTAAAGCGTACCCGCGCTGTTCACCACCCAGGCGGTGGCGCCGACCATCTCGACCCCTTCGTAGTCGCCGTCCTTCCAGAACTCCACCTCCATATTCACCTCGCCGTTGTAGCGGTTCAGAAAGAACAGCTTTCCGCTCTCATCCTGAACGGCCACCAGCGACTCGCCGTCTTCGGAAATGCCCAGGCCGGAAATTTCCTTCAGCTTTTTGGGCATTTTGAAGGACTGGTCCGGGTCCTGCAGGCCGTAGCCGAAATGAAAACCTTCCACCAGGGTGATGCTGCGCGGGCCTTCGTCTTCATCGGCGGGCGCATTACAGAAAAAGAGGCTCAGGAGGAGTAAGCTAAAAACAGGCGTCATGTATTTGATATTTTTCAGGATTTTCATTGACAGGTTTCCAGATGAAAATTTTTAACCCGGCCAGGGGTTGTTAAGAAAAAGATAGGTAAAGTTAGTGAAAAGTTATATCCGCAGCCACGATATCTTAAAACATCCGGTATTTTCTAACTTAGGGCCAATCTATATTCACTAACACTACAAACCCCTTCTCTGATGAATTTTAAAAACGCACTCTTCCTCCTTTTTATTTTTGCCGCCGGCCTTCTCGCTGCGCAGGACAGCCTTTACAACCTGAGCGAATATAAGGCGCGCTACGAGCGCCGCCCGGCCATGGCGCTGAACGGACAGGCCAACTTCAACGGCAATTATCAGAAAAACGATGCGGCACAGAATACCCTGCGCTCGTCCGCTAATATTCTCTGGCAGGAGTTCCGCAATACCGATGCGCTGATCTCTTCCTGGCGGCTGTCTTCCCGGCTGAGCGGGGATCTGGGCAGGGTGGCCGGCGGCACTTTCAGCAACGAGCGCTACAATACTGCCTCCCTCGACCTGTCTCTCGGCTGGGAGTGGCTCCACTATTACCGGGAAAGCCGCTTCCGGGGATGGAGCGGCGCCGTGCAGGCCTATGGCGCCCTTTCCTCTTTCCAGGATAATTCCCGAAACCTGGATCTCGGCCTGGCGCCCTCGGTATTCATAGGTTCCGGGCGTATCGAATTTGCAGAAGACGCCCTCCTGGCCAGGTGGATGCTGGAAGATCTGCAGCAGGCCGGGGCGGCCGGCGGCTACGGCCCGGAGGATATCGCCGCCCTGGCGCGCACCATAACCGATATCATCGGCAACCGGACGTTCGACTTCCGCCGCCGCCGGATTTATGAGCTGGGCCGGCTGCAGAGCACGCTGGTAGAGCGAGGCGTAGCGGAAGGCGGCGACTTTGCCCTCTTCGCCATCCTCAACGACAACTGGGTCTTCGCCAACCGCAGCATCCTGCCCCACGGCAACCGCATCGCCTACGGCCTGCAGGCCGAGGCCTTTTCCCGGTGGAACCGCTCCGGCGACTTTTCCAGGAGCAGGCCCGACGCTTACGGGCTGGCCTTCGTGGAATATGTCCATGCCCGGATCATCAACAACCGGGGCGGCGGGCAGTGGACGGCACGGGCGGAAGGAGGGTACTTCCGGTCGTGGGAAAAAGCCGCCGGCCTGAATTGGGAAACAGATGCGGAGGGGCCCTTCGCTCAGGTTCGGCTGGGCTACACCCACCGCTGGCTGCCCTCTTCCCGGACGGCCCTCGCCTGGGTAAATGAAGCCGCCTTCACCTGGGGGTTCTTCGACGACCCGCCCTTTATCTCTTCCTTATCCGGAAAGCAGGGCCGTTGGAACTCCATCCTGGAACTGGACTACTTCATCAATTACCAGTGGGCCTTTAACCTGAGGGCAAGCGCCGCTTTCCTGTATGAGCACAGGACGGATGACCTCCTCCTGGCGCCGGGTTTCAACTTTTCTACCCTGTACTATTTCTTCTGAGAATTACAGGAAGCCCTATACGTCCACCTTAGCGTATTTGGCATTCGCTTCGATGAAGGCGCGGCGCGGCGGCACGTCATCGCCCATCAGCATGGAGAAGACGCGGTCGGCCTCGCGGGCATCGTCGATGGAGACGCGCTGCAGGATGCGGGTATCCGGGTCCATGGTGGTTTCCCACAGTTGTTCGGCGTTCATCTCTCCGAGGCCCTTGTAGCGCTGCGTCTTTACGGAAGAGTCGTTTTCCCCGGTAGAATAGGCGGCGACGGCCTCGCGCCGTTCCTCTTCCGTCCAGCAGTAGCGGAACTGTTTGCCCTTTTTTACCATATAGAGGGGCGGCTGAGCGATATAGACATAGCCGTTTTCCACCAGCGCCCGCATGTAGCGGAAAAAGAACGTCAGGATGAGGGTGACGATATGGCTGCCGTCCACGTCGGCGTCGCACATGATGACGATCTTGTGGTAGCGCAGCTTTTCCATATTCAGGATGCGCTCGCCCTCGTCATTTTCCTCGATGGTGACGCCCAGTGCGGTGAAGATATTCTTGATCTCTTCGTTCTCGTAGATTTTGTGTTCCAGGGCCTTTTCCACGTTGAGGATTTTACCCCGCAGGGGCAGGATGGCCTGGAACTTCCGGTCGCGGCCCTGCTTGGCGGTGCCGCCGGCGGAGTCGCCCTCGA
>CAZAXA010000431.1:0-5594 GCA_964488965.1 uncultured Phaeodactylibacter sp.
GGCCTCTTTGCCGAAGGAGTGCAGGGCGCCGCTTGTCAGCTCAACGGCTTCCAGAGAGTGAAAGACGTCCTGCAGTTCCACGCCGTAAGCGCCGATATTCTGGATCGGGGCGGCCCCTGCGGAGCCGGGAATCAGGGAGAGGTTCTCGATACCGCCCAGGCCCAGTTCCAGGCACCACAATACGAATGCGTGCCAGTCTTCCCCGCCGCCTGCCGACACCCAGGTTCTGTCTCCTTCAACGGCCGTGGCCGCCCTGCCTTTGATACCGTTGCGGATGACGAGCCCGTCCAGGTTGCCGGACAGGAGGATGTTGCTGCCGCCGCCCAGGATGAAGGGCCTGCCTCCCCGCCATTGCCGGAGCACTTCCTGTAACTCCCGGGTACTGCTTACTTCGGCGAAGTAGCGCGCCCTGGCCTCTATGCCGAAGGTGTTGTATGCTTTAAGGGAGACGTTCTCCTGAATGTGCATTGCTGTTGTTTGTGGCAGGCAAATATCTGATTATCCGGGGGATTGTCAAGGGGATGAAGGAATGAATGGGGCGGAAATTCCTTCACCAGTTAGCCGGATAAACCTTCGCCATAGGCTCTTCCGGGTAAAATCTCCTAGCCCCCTATCACATCAAACCCCCACAGCCCCCGTTTCATGGGAAGGATCACCGTTTCGCCTCTTTTTGCATCGGGGAACAGCGGGCGGCCGGATTTGATACGCCGCAGTTGCCCGCGGTAGTAGAAAAAAGTATAATAGCCGGTGGGGCGCACCTTTTCCCCCTTTATGGGGCCGGAGCGGCTGGCATAATAAGGCTGTTCCTGAAAGAACTGCACCTGCTCCTGCCGCGAGGCAGAAAAGCTGAGCAAGCGGTTGCTCAGGCTGGCAAAGAGGGGAGCGAACAGGGAGCAGATGACGATGAAGAACACATAGAGCTGCACTTTTTCTACCGTATTCCTGCCCTGCCTGGCAAAATGCCGCCCCGGCGCCGCCCCTGCCAGCGCGCCGGCAGCCATTGCATACAGGGCCAGGGTACGCATGCCGGCCGTGCGGTCAAACCAGCGGAATTCGAGAACGTACAGGGTGATCAGGCACAGCAGGGATAAGACGATCAGTATGGAGGTGAAACGCAGCATGGAAGAGGGGAGTGAATGAAGGAATAAACAGAGCGCGCCTGTTTCGGCCGGGCGGCGGCTTATCCCCGGCCACGCTTCAGCCCGTATAAGCCGCCGCCCCACTTGCCTTCTAAATGGGTTCGAACTGCAGGCGGGCCAGCGAATTATAGGTTCCGTCTTCGATGAGGGAGAGTTCTTCATGGGTGCCTTGTTCGATGACCCGGCCTTTATCGATGACATAGATGCAGTCGACATCGCGGATGGTGGCCAGCCGGTGGGCGATGATGATGGAGGTGCGCCCTTTCATCAGCTTATGGAGGGCTTCCTGGACGGCCTTTTCCGACTCGGCGTCCAGGGAGGAGGTGGCCTCGTCCAGGATCAGGATGGCAGGGTCTTTCAGGATAGCGCGGGCGATGGCGATGCGTTGCCGCTGGCCGCCCGAGAGCTTGACCCCGCGTTCGCCGGCCAGGGTATCCAGGCCTTCCGGAAAGGACCGGATGAAATCCCAGGCATTGGCCTGGCGGGCGGCTTCGATGACCTCCGCTTCGGAGGCGCCGGGTTTACCGTACAGGATGTTTTCCCGTATGCTTCCGCCGAAGAGGATCACCTCCTGGGGCACTATGGCGATATTCTGCCGGTAGGCGGCCGTGTTGATATCGTAGATGCTGCAGCCGTCTGCCCTGATATCGCCGCCGTCCACTTTATAAAACTTCAGGAGCAGTTGGACGATGGTAGACTTGCCCGCGCCGCTGGCGCCCACCAGAGCCACTTTCTGCCCGGCCTGCACCCGCAGGCTCAGCCCTTTCAGAACGGGGACATCCGGGCGGGTGGGGTAACTGAAGCGGACATTTTCGTAGAGGATGTTCCCTTTCAGCGGCGCCCGCTCGATGGGCGTTGCCGGGGATACATCCACTTCCGCTTCCTCATCGAGGATTTCCCGGATGCGTTCGGTGGCGCCTACCGCCCCCAGTATCTCGGTGTAGAAGCTGCCCAGCCCGGCAATGGCGCCTCCCAGTATGCCGGTATAAACGACAAACTCGATGAGTTGCCCGGCGGTCATCGCGCCGCTTTCCACCATCCTGGCGCCCTGCCAGATAATGAAGAAAAGAGCGCCGAAGAGGAAGGTGATGATGAAGGCCGAAAAGATGGCCCGCCAGCGGGCGTAGCGCAGGGCCGTATGCACCACCTTATCGATATAGCGGCCGTAGCGCAGGGTTTCGAACAGCTCATTGGTGAAGGCCTTCACCGGTTGAATGGCCTGTATCGTTTCGTTGAGGACGGTGTTGGACCCGGCCAGTTCGTTCTGCCGCTCCTTTGACAATTTTCGGATGTAGCGGCCGAAAACCATAGCTCCGATAACGATGACGGGAAAGGTGCCCAGCATGATCAGCGACAGCTCGGGCGCCCGGATGGCCAGGAAGGCAATGCCCGCCACCAGGATGATGACCTGCCGGATGAATTCCGCCAGCGTGATGGAAAAGACGTTGTACAACTTCTCCACATCGGCAGTCAGGCGGCTGATCAGTTCTCCTACCCGGCTTTTTTCAAAAAATACGATCGGCAGGGATACCAGTTTCTCATACAGGGCCTTGCGCACATCGGCGATCCCTTTTTCGCTGACTACGGAGAAGAGCAGGATGCGAAAGTAGGAAGCGACCCCCTGGGCTATCAGCACTGCCAGTAGTATCCAGCCGATCTGGTTCAGGGAAACCGGTATTTCGGCCTTGCCCTGCGCCACATCCACCATCAGGCCCGAGAGGAAGGGAAATATCATGAACACCAGGCTGGATACGAGCAGGAGCGCCAGGCCGGCGATGAAGGACAGGCGGTAGGGGCGGATAAAACGAAATATCCGGGCAGCTTCCATCAGCTTTTCACGGCTCACATTTGCCCCCTCTTTTGGCATTCCCATGGTCTTATCGTTTTGGATGTTTTTCAAGGTTGCATTATAACACTTTTTCCAGGCAGAAGTTAAATATGGCTTTCTTTCATGTAAATATCTTGCGAAAAAAAAATGTAAATTTGCCCCTGCTTACCAAACCCCGGTTTTCTGAACATCTGTTTTGTATCAGTAAAAATCTCCTAGCATATGCGTTTATTCTCCCTCGCTTTATGCCTGCTGCTCTACTGTTTGCCCCTTCGGTCGCAGGTTATCGACGTTGGCATGAACTTCGGCGCCATGTTCTACAGCGGCGACCTGGCGACCAGCGACCTGCGGCAGATGATCCAGGAGACCCGGCCTGCCTTCGGCCTGTTCTGCCGCCTGGCCAACAGCCGGCAGTTTTCTACCCGTTTCAACCTCAATTTGGGCGGCATCCAGGGGGATGAC
The DNA here is from genome assembly GCA_964488965.1 of uncultured Phaeodactylibacter sp. Classification (GTDB taxonomy): domain Bacteria; phylum Bacteroidota; class Bacteroidia; order Chitinophagales; family Saprospiraceae; genus JACJXW01. The sequence continues at coordinate 3,430 of CAZAXA010000431.1, forward strand.
GCCAGGACACAGCACGTAAGCAGAGGGCTCAGCTTCGAAAGCGGGATCTGGGAAGCCAATGTTGTGGGAGAATGGCATTCTATCCGCATTCGCCATACCGAATACAGCTTCACCTTCCCTTATGTATTCGGCGGGGCGGGCATTTTCCACTTCAACCCCAGGGCCGAAGTGGATGGAGAACTGGTCGAGCTGCAACCCCTGGGGACCGAGGGCCAGGGCTTGCCTTCCTATCCGAAGCCTTACAACCGCCTTCAGTTTAACATCCCCTTTGGCGCCGGCATCAAATTCATCAACCGCAAATTCACCTTCGGTTTCGAAGCGGGCGCCCGTTATCTCTTCACCGATTTCCTCGACGATGTGAGCGCTACGGTGGTCAACCACCGCGAGATTTTTGAAGGCAACGGCCCCCTGGCCGCTCAGCTCAGCAACCCCAATCTGGGAGGGGAAGAAGGCATTGACCAGGACTACCGGCGCGGCGGCGAGCTCAAGGACTGGTACTACATGATGAACATCACCCTTTCCTACAATTTCGGCGAGGCCATCCACAAAATGCTGAGAGACCCCGTGCCCTGCCCGCGCTGGCCCTGAGCAACTTATCTGCAGCCAAAATTTATTCCTTCCCGGCGCCGTTATAAGATTGGCCGAAAAGCTGAACGCGACAGGCGAAGCTATCCGATTTTGCAATAAATTGAGCCTGTAATCTCATTAAAATCACCTTGAACAATGAAAAAAGCAGCAATTGCTATTCTTTTGGCTGTGGCATGCTTCGGCGTGCAGAGCGTGAGGGCGCAGGGCACAGAGCTGGGCCTCCTGGCCGGCGCCTCCTTATACAGCGGCGACCTTTCAGCCAGTGAGTTCGGGATTTATTTCGAAGAGGTCAGCCCTGCCTTTGGCTTTTTTGGCCGCTTCAACCTCGGCCAGGCTTTTGCCCTGAGGCTTGGGCTCTCCGCGGGAAAGGTATCCGGCGACGACGCCAACCACGGCCGCCTGCAGCGCAACCTCAATTTTCGCAGCAATATCACCGAACTGGCGCTCATCGGCGAGTTCAACCTCTTCAAGCTGGGCAGTTACCAGGACCGCGGCCTCATGCCTTACCTTTTTGGCGGGGTAGCGGCCTTCCACTTTAATCCCGAGGCTTCTTTTGACGGCGATTACATAGAACTGCAGCCGCTGGGTACCGAAGGCCAGGGCCTGCCCGGTTACGAAGCGCCGTACGGCCTTACCCAAATCGCCCTGCCGGTAGGCGTCGGGATAAAGTTCCTGCTCAACGAAACCATCACCCTTGGCCTGGAACTCGGCGGCCGCAAGCTCTTTACCGACCAGCTCGACGATGTAAGCTCCGCTGAGGTCAACTACTTCGATGTGCTGGAGGGCAATGGCGAGCTGGCCGCCCGCCTCAGCAACCCCACCCTCAAAGACCCCAGCCCGGACAATGCCGACTACCGCCGGGGCGGCGATTTCAAAGATTGGTACTACATCGGGGGCCTTACCTTGTCCTTCCGCCTGGACAGCGGCGGCGGCGGCCCCTTCAGCCGTGGCCGTGGCATGGGCTGCCCTACTTTTTGAAGAATAAAATTTTACTGTAATCCCCGCTGCAAGCGTTGCCGGATAAAAAATGAAACAAGGAACAAGGTAAAGCATCTGGGGCGAAACAATGTTTTAATCTTGCCGTAATTACTTTTGCTTTGTTTTATTCAGGAAAAGGGCGCCGGCTTTTCGGACAGGCCAAGTTGCTCAGATTTTGGAAAAAATTATAACCATATTTCCCAACTGGCGTTTCGGAAATGAGATTTTCTCTTAAATTTGTGTTAAGGGTCTGTAAAAATTCTGGCGATGAAGAGAATTTTGGTGCTTTGCACCGGCAATTCATGTAGAAGCCAGATGGCCGAGGGCTATCTGAAATATTACACCCAGGGAGCTGTCGAAGTACGGAGCGCCGGCCTGGAGTCTCATGGCGTCCATGCCTTGACTTTGCGGGTGATGGAGGAGGACAACATAGATATTGCCGGCCAGTATTCCAAAACCCTGGATGCTTTTCGGGGGCAGCACTTCGACTTTCTTATCACTGTTTGCGATGAGGCCTCTCAAAAGCTGCTTAAAGGGATATCCTGGGCGCAGTTGTGATTTGTCCCCAAAAATCAAGTTGGTTTCGTAAGGTTTTCCAT
>CAZAXA010000432.1:0-5584 GCA_964488965.1 uncultured Phaeodactylibacter sp.
AATGGCCATCTTCGTAGAAGAGGATGGCTGCCAGGCTTTTCCCCCCCCAACCGCTGTGCCCAAGCCATTTCCGAACCGATTGCCGAACCGGCGCATCCCGGCTATCCATAAATAATGTCCTATGAAAAAAATGAACACGCCTTTTGCCGCCTACCTTCCCCGCTTTTCGTATAAAGCCTTCCGGCTGCTGGCCCTCCTTGCCTTTTTCTGTGCTCCGGCCGGCCCTGCCGCCGCCCATGGCAGCCTGCACGAAGCCATCGGGCGCAAGAGCCGGCAGATTGAAGAAAACCCCGGCGATATGCTGCTGGTGTTTGAGCGCGGCATGTTGTACCAGGAACATGGAGACATCGGCCTGGCGATGGAAGATTTCCGGAAGGTGCTCCGGCAGGAGCCGGCCTACTATGTCTGCCACCTGCCGCTCGCTCAGTTGTGCCGGGACAGCGGCCTTTTGCGGGAGGCCCTCTTCCACATCAACTATTTCCTGGAACAGGAACCCGATAACCCTTTCGGATACGAAACCCGCGCCTCCGTCTGGCAAAGGGAGGGGCATAACGAACAGGCGGTGGCCGACCTGCGCAGGATGATCGCATTGAAGAACGACAATGCCATCCGCCCGGACGACTACTTCCGGCTGGCCGACGCCCTGCTCGCCGCCCGCCCCGGCCAGTACGGCCCGGCCATTGCCGCTCTTGAGGAGGGGCTGCAACGCCTGGGCGATGTCGTATCCCTGCAGAGCCGCCTGGCCAGCCTGGAGATGGAGGCCGGGCAGTACGCCGCCGCCCTTGCCCGCATAGACAGGATCATGGAACCCATGGCCCGGAAAGACAGCTGGTTGGCAAAAAGAACAGAGGTTATAAGGCGGATGCAACAGCAAAATACGGCTGCCGCGCCGCCTCAGGCAGGCAGGGAAGAAGCCGGCGAGCAGCCAGACAGCCAGGCTGATGCCGCCCCCTTGCCCGCCGATCCTCCCGATCCGGCTTCCTACAACCTGCTGAACGTCGTCAGAGGGCCCTACCTGCAGTCGGGCGCTCCTACTGCCATGACCGTAAAATGGCGCACCGACAACCCGGCAAACAGCAAGGTGTGGTACGGGGCCCACCCCTCTTCCCTGACACAGTCTATGGAGCAGAGCGGCAGCCGGACGGACCACGAGGTCAGGATCACCGGCCTGGAACCTGGCGCCCGCTACTACTACGCCGTGGGCAGCAGCGAGGGCGTCCTGGCAGGGGCTTCCGCCGACCATTATTTCACGACCTCTCCACCTGCCGGAACCATACAGCCCGTGCGCGCCTGGGTGCTGGGCGATTGCGGCACCGCCAACAGCAATGCCCGCGCCGTGCGGGACGGCTACTATGCCTATGCCGGCAATAACCAAACCGACATGATCCTGCTGCTGGGCGACAACGCCTATGACGACGGCAAGGATTCTGAATACCAGAAGGCCCTCTTCGAAAATATGTACGAGGATCAGCTCATCAAATCCGTACTCTGGTCAGCCCCCGGCAACCACGACTACGGCAGTGCCAGCGCCGCAAGCCAGACGGGCCCTTATTATGACATTTTTACCTTTCCCAGGAACGGAGAAGCCGGCGGCCTGGCATCGGGAACCGAAGCCTATTATTCCTTTGATTATGCCAATATTCATTTCGTCGTCCTCGACTCCCACGATTCGGGCAGGGAGCCCGGCGACCCCATGCTCCTATGGCTGGAAAATGACCTTCACGCCAGCAGTCAGGACTGGCTCGTCGTCCTCTTTCACCACCCGCCCTACTCCAAGGGATCCCATGATTCGGATGACGAAAGCAAGCTCATTGACATGAGGGAGAACGTGCTGCCCATACTGGAGGCGGCGGGCGTGGACCTGGTGCTGAGCGGCCACAGCCATTCCTACGAACGTTCCTACCTGCTCCACGGGCATTACGGCAATTCCGGCAGCCTGCAACCCTCCATGATACTGGATGACGGCGACGGGCGGGAGGATGGCGACGGCGCTTACCGCAAGGACGAATCCGGGCCGGCGGCAGGCCAGGGCGCCGTGTATGTGGTCGCCGGCTCTTCCGGCAAGGTCTCGGACGCCCCGCTCAACCACCCGGTGATGTACTACAACGCCCTCACCCTGGGCTCTCTGTCGATGGAAGTGAACGACAAGCGGCTCGACCTGAAATTCATCGGCACTGAAGGGGAAGTGCTGGACCAGTTCACCCTGCTCAAGTATTTTCCCAATGGCGCCCCGCCGGCGGTCGCGGTCACTTCACCTGCTAATGGCGCTTTCTACCCCACCCTGCAAACGATCAGCCTGCAGGCCCAGGCCAGCGACAGCGACGGCGAGGTGGAATCCGTGGTTTTCTACGTGAATGGCGACTCCATAGGCGTGAGCCACTCCGCCCCATACACACTGGACTGGACGCCACCCATGGCAGGCGACTATACCATCCGCGCCCGCGCCCGGGATGACGCAGGCAATGCCGTCAACTCCTCCGAAGTGGCCATCTCCATCGGTTACATCGAGGCCTGCAGCCGGATAAGCAGCCGGGCGGATGATGCCGAAGAAAACGACAACGGGAACATGAGCCTGTCCAGCAGCGACCTGGAGCTCATCAACGACCCCAGCGATGGCAATCAAACCCTCGGCCTGCGGTTTCCAGGGCTCAACATTCCCCGCAATGCCTTCATCACTGAAGCATGGATACAATTTACAGTTGACGATGATAACAATTCCGGCCCCTGTTCTCTGGCTATATACGGGCAGGCCGCCGATGACGCCGGGCCTTTTTCCTCTTCCGATCAGGATATCAGCAGCCGCCCCCGCACCCAGGCCTCGGTACACTGGGAACCGGCAGAGTGGAACGATATAGGCGCGGCCGGGCCGGCGCAACGCACCCCCAACCTCGCCTCCATCATTCAGGAGATCATTGCCCGTGAAGGATTCACCCCTGCCAGCGCTATTGGCTTCCTGATCGAAGGGCAGGGCCGCCGGACGGCCGAAGCCTATGACGGGGAGGCCTATGCCGCTCCACAGCTTTGTGTGCGCTACGAACTGTGCGCCTCTTCCGCCCTGCAGCTGAGCAGCAGCGCCGACAGCATTTGCCCGGGAGAAACCGTCACCCTCAGCGCCGGGCCGGCAAGCCGCTACCTGTGGAGCACGGGCGCCACCACCGCCAGCATCGCGGTTCAGCCGCAGGGGAGCGCCACTTTCAGCGTCACCGGCTGGGACGTCCACGGCTGCCCGGCGTCGGCAGAAATTGCAGTAAACGTGCACCCGGCGCCGGAGCTCTCCTTCGATACCGACACGGTCTTCTTCTGCCCGGGTGAGTCCGTCACCATTTTTGCGCCGGATGGCTTTGCGCAGTATCAGTGGTCGACCGGAAGCGCCGGCCAGTCATTGAACCTGAGCGCCTCCCAAAGCCTTTCCCTGACCGTCACCGACGCCAACGGCTGCACCGCCGCCGCCGTCCTGGAAGTCCGGCAACGGCCCCCGTTAAACCTGCAGATCAACGCCGGCCCCAACCCCCTCTGCGCCGGGCAAACGGCCGCCCTCACCGCCGGGCCCGCGGCCCGCTACCTGTGGAATACCGGCGCCACCACCGCCGGCATTATGGTTCAGCCACAGGAAAGCACGGTGTACAGCCTCACCGCCTGGGATGCGTACGATTGCCCGGCATCGGCAGAAATTGCGGTAAACGTGCACCCGGCGCCGGAGTTTTCCTTTGATGCCGATACGCTCTTCTTCTGCCCGGATGGATTTGCCACGGCCTTTGCCCCGGAGGGCTTCGCACAATACCAATGGTCAAACGGGAGCAACAGCCCGGCGCTCAGCCTGAATACGCCGCAGACTCTTTCCCTGACCGTCACCGACGCCAACGGCTGCACCGCTTCCTCGTCCCTGGAAGTCCGGCAACGGCCCCCGTTAAACCTGCAGATCAACGCCAGCGCCAACCCCCTCTGCCCCGGACAGGCGGCTACGCTCAGCGCCGGGCCCGCGGCCCGCTACCTGTGGAATACCGGCGCCACCACCGCCGGCATTACGGTTCAGCCGCAGGAAAGCACAGTGTACAGCCTTACCGCCTGGGATGCCTATGACTGTCCGTCCACAGCCGAGATCAATATAACGGCCGCTCCGGCGCCGGAACTTTCTTTCGATGCCGACACGGCCTTCTTCTGCAGCGGCCAGGAAGCGGAGATCACGGCGCCGGCAGGCTACAGCGCCTATGAATGGTCAACCGGAGATACTACCCCTGCCATCACTGTGAGCGCCGCCGGCCTTTTGTCTCTGACAGTAGCCAATGAATTCGGATGTACTGCCCGGGACAGCCTGCAGGTTCAGGAAATAACGCCGCCCGCTTTCAGCCTGGAACCGGAAGGAGACAGCCTGACGGTCACCGGGCTGGACGACATGGAACAGTACGAAATCCTCTGGAGCACCGGCGCCACTGCCGCCGTCATTTTTCCGGATTCTTCCGGCTGGTATTGCGCCACGGTTACGGATGTTTCAGGATGCGCTTCTCAGGCATGCCTGGAGGTGGAAGTGATGGCCACCCGGACAGTTGCCGCCGCCGCCCCGGAGCGATGGGAGGTCTTCCCCAACCCTTTCGATAGCCAGATCCGGGTCAAACCTGTACAGGATACGGCTGATCTGTATGTTATGGTCTTTGATGTCCTGGGCCGGCCTGTGCCTTTTGAACCGGAACTGGAATCAGATGTACTGGCCCTGAGCTTTCAGGGCCTGCCCCCGGGCGCCTATACCGTCGTTATCAGTGATAAAGCAGGAAAAACAGCTATGGCAAAAGTGATGATCAAGCCGTGAAGGGTAAACATGAGTCATCCCGGATTTTTGGCCCGATATGGAATGAGGTTGTGCAAGAAGTATGTGCAGACAGGATTTACCCTGTGAAGTAGCTTGCTATACTTCACAGGGTGAACAGGATTTCCAGGACGGCTATCCGTCTAAGGTTGGACAACAGAACAGTGTTTTGTTTTTTACGAGAAACGGGAATATAGATTCCCGTGCTTTATCTCCTTATAACAGCGCAGGAATCTATATTCCTGCTTCTCTGTCCAACCTTAGACGAATAGCCTCCAGGACATGTACGACGTTGTGGTACAATCCAATACATCTTGTAAAGATTGTTAAGATTGTCTGTTGTCGACCTTTTTTCACAACCTCAATTCAAAATCCGGGATAACTCATGTTTTTAAAAAAAAGATCATAAGGCGAGCTTCCATTAACACAGAAAACAAATATCAAATCAATCTCAAGTTATTGAAATTCAATAACATAAAGAACCCGTCAGAATAAAAACAACCACAGCAATTCCAGTAAATGTACTTCCTGTCCCTCAAAAAATTGTTGACTTTTGTATTGTCAACGATGATAAACGGCTGTTGACGGTTTTCTCCGGAAGCGGAGGAAAATAAAAAGCAAGACCTGCTACTAACAAAGGAAGTAATCCCACGAATGCAATTATACTGATGCCCGCTTAGCGAGGTCAGTATATGCTGGCGCTCAAAGCGCCGGCATATAATCCTATGAAAGATTTTCGGGGGTATCAAAGGATATCCTCATTTTTGGTATGTAGATAGCCTC
>CAZAXA010000433.1:0-5571 GCA_964488965.1 uncultured Phaeodactylibacter sp.
TTATCCTGAAGCGCCATGCATCTGTTCTTGGTTCACCTCAAATTTACAGCCTTTTTCAGCGATTTGCCAGTTTCGGAGGAGTTCTTCTGCCGGACGATAACAAGGCTGGCCATCATAAGCCTCGATGAAGGTTAGGCTTTGCTGAATATGCAGCGCCTGAATAAAGCTTACCATTATTCAATTCACCGCCCCACATAATTAAACGGCGTGATCCCCTTCAGCTCCGCCTTCACCGCCTCGCTCACCTTCAGGCCGTCGATGAAGGCGTGCATGTCCTCTTTGGCAACCCCGGCCTTGCCGCGGGTCACCTCCTTCAGGGCTTCGTAGGGCTGCTCGTAGCCCTCGCGGCGCAAAATGTTCTGAATGGCCTCGGCCACGACCATCCAGTTGCTTTCAAGGTCGGACCGGAGTTTTTCCTCGTTCAGCAGCAGTTTGCTCAGGCCCTTCAGGATGGACTTGAAGGCGATGATGGTATGCGCCAGGGGCACCCCGATGTTGCGCATTACGGTGCTGTCAGTCAGGTCGCGCTGCAGGCGGGAGACGGGTAGCTTGTCGGCAAGGTGGGTGAAGATGGCGTTGGCAAGGCCGAGGTTGCCCTCGGCGTTCTCGAAGTCGATGGGGTTGACCTTATGGGGCATGGCGGAAGAGCCTACTTCGCCCTTCACCGTCCGCTGGCGGAAGTAATCCATGGAAATATACGCCCATATATCCCGGCAGAGGTCGGTCAGGATGGTATTGATGCGCTTCATGGCCATGAAGAGGGCGGCCATATTATCGTAGTGCTCGATCTGCGTGGTAGGCCAGGCCCGGCTCAGGCCCAGGGTTTCCTCCACGAACTTGTCGCCGAACAATTTCCAGTCGATCTCCGGGTAGGCCGCGTAGTGGGCGTTGAAGTTGCCGGTGGCGCCGCCGAACTTGGCCTTGTAAGGGATGCCCTGTATCTGGCGCATCTGCTCGTCGAGGCGGGCAGTGAAGACGCGGAACTCCTTGCCGAGAGTGGTCGGCGAGGCGGGCTGCCCGTGGGTGCGCGCCAGCATGGGGATATCGGCCCAGCCGTCTGCCAGGCCTTCGAGTTCGTTGCGCAGCCGCCGGTAAAGAGGCAGGTAGACATTTTCGACAGCGTGCTTCAGCATCAGGGGGGTGGCCGTGTTGTTGATGTCCTGCGAGGTCAACCCGAAGTGGATGAACTCCTTGTACTTCCCGATGCCCAGGGTGTCGAACTGCTCCTTGAGGTAATATTCTACCGCTTTAACATCGTGGTTGGTCACCGCTTCGATGTCCTTCACCCGCTGGGCGTCGTCCAGGCTGAAGCGGTTGCAGAGGCGGATGAGCTCGCCGGCCTTTTGCGCGGGGAAGCTTCGCAGTTGCGGCAGGGGGTGCTCCCAAAGGGCAATGAAGTACTGCGCCTCGATAAATACGCGGTATTTGATGAGGGCGAATTCCGAAAAGTAGCCGGACAGTTCTTCGGTTTTATCGGCATAGCGCCCGTCGACAGGGGAAATGGCGGTCAGCATGTACAGGCTCGTTTGGTATCCTGCAAAGCTAATAAACAGGAGCATATCTCCAGCCGGTAACTTTTTCTCCGTTTCTCAAATATAAACCACAGAAAAACACCCATACCGCCCGCCAAGTCCGCAAAAATTTGCATCTTGTATGAACAGAATGACAGTGATCAACCGGAAACAAAGCCCCGTGACAGAACAAGAGCTCATTCAAGCCTGTATCGAAGAAGACCGGCGCGCCCAGAAGGAGCTGTACGACCGCTACACCCCTGTGATGTTCGGCGTTTGCAAACGCTACCTGAAAACGCGGGAGGATGCGGAAGACGTGCTGGTCGAGGCATTTTTCAAAGTCCTGACCCATCTTCATCAGTACAAGGGCGAAGGCAGCTTCGAAGGCTGGATAAGGCGCATTGTCGTCAACGAAGCGCTCATGTTCCTGCGGCGGCGGCATAATTTCAATATGACGGTCGAGATCAGCCATTTTGACGCTCCGGCGCCGGCGAGGGCCGTCGGGCGCCTGGCCGAGCAGGATATCCTGGCCCTGCTGGGCCAACTGCCCACCGGCTACCGCACCGTGTTCAACCTCTATGTTCTCGAAGGTTATAAACACCGCGAGATCGCCGATATGATGGGCATCAGCATCAACACTTCCAAGTCGCAGCTCATCCTTGCCCGCAAACGCCTGCAGGAACTTCTGGAAGAGGCGGGGTACACGGATATGGAAGGGGCGGCGGGGTAGTTTTTGTTGAATGAGTTGAATGAGTTGATTAGTCAGCCAAAATAATCAAAAGTATGACACGCAAGCGCGATGTATTCGATTTTTTCAGGGATAACCAGCACCGGCTGAACGAAGCGCCGCCGGCCCGTTCCTGGCGCCGGCTGGAGCGCCGCCTCGACGCCCACCGGAGCCGCAACCGGATTTCCCGGTACCGGGCGGCAGGCATGGCCGCCGGCATCCTGCTGCTCGTCACCCTGGTAGGGCTGGTATCGCTGAGCCTGGGCAGGCATCAGCGCCTGTTGCTGGCCGCCAACCGGCAGGCCGTACCTTCCCAGGTGGAAGACCTCACCCTCACCGATGCCGACCGCAGCAGCCTGGGCGCCGTACTGGCCGTCCAGCAGGCGCGGGGAAACCCTCAGCACCCCATATCGGAAGGTGCGCCGGGGCAGAAACTCGTCCTGGCTTCCAACAGGGGAAGCGAACCCGGCAGCGCCGGCGCCCGCCTGAAAGCCTTCAGCTGGATGATCGGCCGCTGGCAGTCCCGCGAAACCGGCCAAATGGCCTTCGAAGAATGGAAACGCCTCAGCGATAGCGAAATGGCCGGCCTGGCCCGCCTTGACAATGAAACGAAGGGGCAGGAAAATATGCGCCTCTACGAACAGGGCAACAAGCTCTGTTTCAGCACCGATTTCGGGGGCAAGGAAACCGTTGCCTATACCCTGATCGCCCTCAACGGAGAAGAAGCCCTGTTTGAAAACCTGGATGCGGGCTTCCCCCAGCAGGTACGGCTGCTGCACGAGGGCCGGGGCCAGATGTCCATCGTCTTCCAGAATGCCGAATCCGAACTGCCGGACACGGAGCGGATGCGCAACATCCGCAAACGCCATACCATACAGAGCATGCAGGCCGCCCGGCGGCTGGGAAGGGTTAACCTGCAGTAGGGAGGCGTTATTGATTATTTATCAGAAACCTTTGAGGCTTTGAAAGCCTCAAAGGTTTTTTTGTACCTCGCTTTTGATCCTAAAAACCCCTAACTTTGAAGTTTTGTATGGATGGGTAATAAGTATGGCATTAAACCGCTCATTACCAACTTCCGCCTATATTGGCAACAGTACCTGAGTAGGGAGAAATGGCGATGAACTTTTTGCTCCAGCAACTGGAAAATCACATTGGTGAAGACGCGCTGATCGAAGGGGAGAACCTGCTCGAAGAAGGGGCCGTTGACGGCCTTTCCGAGCTGGAAAAGCACCTGTGGCTGGCCACCGTCGACGGTTACGAAGTGGAGGTCAAGCTCAGCCCCTCCCGGGTACTGGCGGGCACCTGCGAATGCAGCCGCTTTGCCGGCGAAGGCATGTGCGGGCACCTCGCCGCCGTGATGATGGCCCTGCGCCGCCGGCAGCAGGCCGCCGCCCGGAAACAGGAAAAGGCCCGAAAAGAACCCGAGGGCCATCGGAAGCTGACCACCGGCATCGTCCTGGACAATGTCAGCCTGGAAGAACTCGCCGATTTTGTCCGCGAATATGCCAAGGCCAACCGCAATTTCGCCATCGCCCTCAAGGCGCGCTTCGCCTCGGCCGTTTCCCAGATCGACAGCAAAGAAAAATACCTGCAATTGCTGGAAAGCACCATCAAGGCTGTGCGTAAGCCCGACCGCAGCATCTCCATGCGGGGCAGCCAGCAATTGATCAAAGTGCTGCAGGAATTACACCAGCAGGCCGAGCAGGCCATCCTGGAGAAGGGCTTCCTGGAGGCGGCCGTTATTGCCCAAAGTATCATTGAAAAGATAACGCCCATCCTGAAAAAGGCCAAAGGCAAACAAGGGGAGCTGCGCCGGGAGGTCAACCGCGCTTTCGAAAACCTGCACCGCCTCCTGGAAAAGAAGCCTGCTCCTTCCCTGCTTCACGGCCTCTGGGGCTACAGCCTGCAGGAATACAACAAGCTGGCCTACCGCGCCAACGATATCGACCTGCTGTTCTTCAAACTCATGACGCCGCTCGCCCAGGATGCCGCCCAGCAGGAAAGCCTGCTGGAAGTACTGAACGAGCACAAAGAAAAATACCGGCAGGAAGGCCGGCCTGCCGCGCCTTTCCTGCTCATCGAGCTCAGCGCCCTGGAAAGGGCGGGAAAAACACTGGAAGCCCGCCAGCTCATGGAGAGCAACCTGATGCAACCTGACGTGCTGCTCTATGCCATCCAGCAGGCCGCGGCCAAAGGGCAGATTCCCCGCGTAAAGGCCCTGGCCATCACCGGCCTGCGCTTCGAAATGCCGGCGGACATAAAGAGCCGCCTGGAGGAAATGCTCCTTCAACTGGCCGAAGAGGATGGGGAACGGGAAACCATCAACCAGTACGCCCTCCGGCGCTTTCTGGACACCCAGGACTTCCAGTACTTCGAAAAGGCCCGCCGGGCCGCCGGGACGGACTGGCCCCGGCAGGTGGAAGACACCCTGCAGCATTTTCAACAACTGCCCTACGCTCCTAAGCTCCGCAATACCATCGCCCGCATTCTCGCCGCAGAAGGCCTGCACGAACGCCTCATGGAGTACGCCGAACAGGTACAATCCCTCGACCTGCTGCAGGAGTTTGCCTCTCACCTCATTGAAACACAGCGGGGCCGCCTGCTCCTGTTATACCGCCGCCTGCTCAACGAGTTTCTGCGCAACCACCTGGGGCGCAGGACCTCCCAGCGCATCCGCGAGGCCCTGCAATGCCTGCACGAGGCCGGCGCCGGCGATGTGGCCCTGGAAATGGTGGAAGAGTTCCGGGCCCAGTACCCGGAACGGCATTCACTGATGGAAGAGCTGGCATCGTTCTGAGCTTTCACATTCAAAGCATAAAATATAAGCGTAATATAATTGTATGGCCGGATGGCCACAAAAGCCCGAACCCGCCCCTCAATTCCCAACTCCAATTCGTATCTTTGTATCCCGTAACAAACAATACCGGCCGGTTTCCGGCGACGGGCGGGCGGGCCCTCATCCGCCCCGTTCTCCGCTGAAGGCCTGCCCCTCATTGCCAAAAATAGATTATGACCAAGTACATCTTTGTTACGGGCGGCGTCACCTCATCACTGGGCAAGGGAATTATCTCCGCATCACTGGCCAAACTGCTGCAGGCCCGCGGCTTCTCCGTCACCATTCAGAAGTTCGACCCCTATATCAACGTCGACCCCGGCACCCTCAACCCCTACGAGCATGGCGAGTGTTACGTGACGGACGACGGCGCCGAGACCGACCTTGACCTGGGCCATTATGAGCGCTTCCTCAACCGCCCCACCTCGCAGGCCAACAACGTTACCACCGGGCGTATCTACCAGACCGTCATCCAGAAAGAACGGGCCGGCGATTACCTG
>CAZAXA010000434.1:0-5564 GCA_964488965.1 uncultured Phaeodactylibacter sp.
TGCACCTGGCCAAGACAGTGAGCAAAGCCCTGGAACTGCGCAGCCGCATCGATATCGGCTTTTCGGAGAATGGGATTAACGCCACCCAGCGGGGCTTCGTCATCTATCAGGATGTGATCTTTAAACCCATCGGTTTTCCTCTCTCTTTCACCACCCGCTTCGTCCTCTTCGATACCGACGGCTTCCAGGCGCGCTATTATTCCTTCGAGAACAACCTGCTGTATGCCTTCTCCATCCCGGCCTACTACAACCGGGGAACCCGCTTTTACTTCAACCTCCGCTACCGGGGCATCCGCAACCTCACCATCGAGGCCCGCATCGCGCAGACCTACTGGCGCAACCAGGATACCATCGGCAGCGGGACGGAGAAAGTGCCTGGCCCCCGGCGGACGGAGGTGGGAGCGCAGCTGAAGTACAGCTTCTGAAGTTCAACGATCCAATCAAGCAAATCCTTTCTTCCCACATCCAAACATACGCTCAGGGATCTCCCCCCTCCCCTTCCTTTGCTTTCTTCTTAAAATACCGGCGGAAGAGGAAATTGTGTTTCATGGCCTCCATATTCTCATTGAAGCGGGCACTGCCTCCGTTGAGATTTTCAAGGATTTGCCGGAGGTCTTCGGCAGCGGCGCTGTCCTTGAGGAGCAGGCCGGCCGCGCCCTGCCCGCTTTCCAGCTCTTCCAGTATGGCCTTCAGGGTGGCGCTGGCGGCGGAGAGGCTCCCGGCAGACTGCTGCATTTCCCGGATGAAGGGGCCGAGCTGAGCAGCTACGGTGTCGGCCTGGTTGATGGAGCTATTGAGGTTGGAGACCACGGTGGTATCGTGCAGCAGTTGATGCAGCAGGCCCGTGCTGCCCTTTGCCTCGGCCATCATCTGCTGAAGTTCCCCGCCCGTAGCGGCCAGGCGGGCGGAGGCGGCCTGCAGGTTCAGTACCGATTGCCGCAGGCTGACGGCCAGCATGGTGTCGCGCAGCAACATGGCAATGGTTCCTTTACCCTTAACCATCTGGCTGGTGATGCGCAGCAGGTCATTGGAGATCAGGGCGATGTTCTCATTGGTCTTCCCCAGGGTGTTGAGCAGTTCATCCGTCTCTACCCGGCTGTAGGAAGCTATGATATCGCCTTCCTCCACGATGCCGCTGTTTCCCTTTCCGGGGCTGATGTTGACCAGCATGCTGCCCACCAGGCCATCGGAGCCGATGCTGGCGATGGCGTCCTTTTTGATGAAGGGCCGCACCTTTTTTTCCAGCTTCATATTGACCTGAACGGTGGTGTCGTTCAGCAGGACGATACTTTCCACTGTGCCCACATTGATGCCCGAATAGCGGACGTTATTGCCGGGCTGCAGGCCGTTCACATTGCTGAAAATGGTGCTGATCCGAAGGTTGGCGCCGAACATATTCTCCTCGTTGCCGATGAAGTAAACGGCGATGATGAAGAGCACCGCCCCGATGGTGATGAAGATGCCCAGTTTAACCGTGTTTTCCGTTCTTTTAGCCATGGCGTTACTTGAAAAATGCCTGAACCCGAGGGTCCGGCAACTTTGATAATTCCGCATAGGCGCCCTCGGCGTAGTTCCTCCCGTCGATCAGGATGATCATGCGGTTGGAGATCACCCGGGCACAATCCATATCATGGGTGATGATCAGGGCGGCGGTGTGGTACTCTTTCTGGACCTGCAGCATCAGCTCGATGATCTCCTTGGCGGTGATGGGATCCAGTCCGCTGGTCGGCTCGTCGTAGAGGATGATCCGGGGGCGGAGGATGAGGGTCCTCGCCAAAGCGATCCGCCGTTGCATGCCTCCGGAGAGCTCTTCCGGCATCATCCCGATGGTATGCGCCAGGCCGACGCTTTTCAGGGTGCTGACGATGAGTTCTTCAACAACATGGCCTTTCATCTTTTCCGGGTGGCGCCGCAGGGGGAATTCCAGGTTCTCCCGCACGGTCATGGAGTCGTACAGGGCGCTGCCCTGGAAGAGGAAACCCACCTCGGTGCGCAACTGGTCCATTTCGTACTGGCTCAGTACGGGGACGGGCTGCCCCAGTACTTCCAGAACGCCCGCATCGGGCTCCAGCAGGCGCACAATGCATTTGAGCAGGACGGACTTCCCGGAGCCGGACTTTCCGACGATCACCAGGTTTTCCCCATCGAACAGGTCCAGAGAAAATCCATTGAGGACGTGGAGATCGCCAAAGGATTTGCAGAGGTTCTCTATGTGGATCAATGGTTTCATTTCCAGGCATTTCCACGCATTTCAGGCTATCCATCTAAGGTTGGACAGAGAAGCAGGAATATAGATTCCTGCGCTTTTATAAGGAGGTAAAGCACGGGAATCTATATTCCCGTTTCTCGTAAAAACAAAACACTGTCGCCCAACCTCAGACGGGTAGCCGCATTTCAAAACATACCCCCCTCCCCGGCAATCTACAGATCAAAAAAGATATCCGCGACCAGGACAGCTATAAAATCCAGTACGAACAAGAGCATAGAAGCCGCCACTACCGCCGTATTGGCGGCCCGCCCCACTCCCGCCGTCCCTTTTTGGGAAGTATAACCTTTGAAACATCCGATCAGCCCGATGGCGAAGCCAAAGAAGAAGGTCTTGGCCGTTGCCGGTATCAGGTCGCCGAAGCTCAGCTGACGGAAGACCTGATTGAAGAAAAGCCGGAAGGATACCTCACCCTTCACATGCTCTACCAGGAAAGAACCGAAAAGAGCAATGGCATCGCCGAAAATGACCAGCAGGGGCACCATAAGCGTAGTGGCAAGGATGCGGGTCACTACCAGGTACTTGAAGGGGTTGGTGCCCGATACTTCCATAGCGGCGATCTGCTCCGTCACCTTCATGGAGCCCAGTTCCGCCCCGATGCTGGAGCCGATCTTGCCGGCGCAGATCAGGGCGACCACCACCGGCCCGATCTCCCGGATGATAGAGATGCCGACCATAGCCGGCATGTAGGCCTCGGCGCCGAAATCCTCCATAGTTGGCCGTGTCTGAAGGGTGAGCACCAGCCCCATGATCAGCCCGGTCATCCCCACCAGGAACAACGACTGGTTGCCGGCGACGTAACATTGGTGAAGCAATTCTCTCCATTCGAAGGGCCGGCGGTACACTTCCTGGAAAAACCGGCGGGCAAAAAGCCATACTTCCCCGGTTTCCTGAAAGTATCGCCTCAGGCCGGAGCGTTGGAAGCTGATGGTTGGCATAGGGCCATGCTTTAGGTTCAATGTGAGGTCTTATTATTATAACAACCTGAAAGCGGGCTTGTATAAAATTTTACAGGCTTCCTAGAAAAAACGCGCCCAGGCCTTCCGGATGGCCGCTGCTTTTAACAGTTCGTAGCGCTCCCGCTGGCCGGCGTCCAGCAGAGGCAGCAACTCCGTTTCTTTTTCCCTGTTGATCTTTTGAACCCGGAGATAAGCCGAAAATTTATTCATACCGGTATCAACGACTTCCCGCTGGACAATCCGGGCGTATTTGAGGTTGAGGGCGTGGACGGGGCCTACCTGTTCGGGCCGGAGCGGCAGGCCCTGCTCCATTTCCCGGGTCATCCGCCCGGCGCGATCTTCGGGAGCGCCGTATGCTCCTCCCTGCTGAGCGGCGGCCCAGGCAGGGAGGAGCAGAAAGAAATAGAAGAAAATAAACGGTTTCATGACGCCCGGGTTTTGCGTTCTTTGATGTGGTCGAAAGTGGCGCGGTACGCCTGATGGTTGGTGCCCATGAGCGTATCCCAGAAGTTGAAATACAGGCCGTAATTGCAGTTGGAACGGGAGTGGTGCATATTGTGGTGGGTAGAGGTATTGAACCACCGCCCTACAGGATGGTGTACAAAGCCTTTGGGAAAGGCCTCATATCCCAGATGCCCGATCACATTCCAGAGCAGGGCCCAGGTGGCAAAAGCGAAAAGCGCCAGGGGGTGAAACGGGATAAGCAGTATGGCTGCCGGCACGACAGCCACCTCCAGCAGGGCCTCCAGCGGATGGAACGACAAGGATGCCCAGGGCGTAGGGTTGTGCGACAGATGGTGCACCCGGTGCAGGATGGGGAACAGCCGCCGGTGGTGCATCAGCCGGTGCGCCCAGTAGAAATAGGCGTCGTGTAAAACCACCAACAACAGAAAGGACAAGAACAGGTAGCCCCAGCCAAAGTCGCCGATGTCAGTATAGACCTGCGTATAGCCTGCCTGGCGCATAAAGTAAATACCTACCCCCATCAGGGCAAAGACCAAAGCGGTGGCGGCAGAATGGCGGACTTCCGCCAGCATGCGCCGGGCGGCCGGGTATTTATCCTGTATCCTGAACTGCAGGAAGGCCGGCCTTTTCAGGACATAAAAAAGGGCAAAGGCCGTGCCGGCAAATATGGCGTAGCGCAGGAAAACAACCAGCGCCGCCAGCAGCCAGCCAGGGATCAATCCGAATTTTTCGATGAGAAAGTGCATGGGCGCCGAGGGTTAAGGGTCAATGATAGAGTATTACAGTATGATAGGACAGATCGCCGCGATCTTTTCCGGTTTGTTGCCGGTTGTTCGTCGATCGTCGCCTCAACAAACAACAAACAACTTGACATCAAACTACAGTCCGCTCCGGCGGCCTCTGCTCAGAACAGATCGATGGTATAGGAATTGCCGTTGATGATGATGGTGACGTTGCCGCCGCCATTAAAAACGACATCTCCTTCAAATGCCTGGCTGTTGCCTTCCGGGCCGGTGAGGGTGAGGGTAAAACCGGCGATGCCGCTTTGGATTTGGTGGGTTCCCTTATCGACATTCAGCTCGTCTATCTCCATGGTGAACAGAGAAGAAAATCCGTACTGGTTGCGCACTTTCGATTCCTGGCTGCCCTGCCGGGTATAAGCGCCATCGAGCACATAGTTGTCGCCCAGGATGAGGTTGCCGATATTCCAGGCGCTGACGGCGCTGTCGTCGGAGCGCATACGGGCCGTTTCGTAGTTGCCCGCGGCGGTTCGGCTGTAATCCAGGGCGGAGGGGATGTTGGCATTGTTGCAAAGTACCGTCCACTCCCAACTGGTAGTATAGCTGGCCGTAAGGCTGGCATTACTGATGGAGCGCACCACGGTGGAATCGAAGGTTTCTCCGCAGGGGTTGCCGGTAAGGGATTTTTCGGCGTATTCATCCGCCAGGTAGACGGCGCTTTCCACCTCTGCGCCCAGGCCCTCCGTTCCGGCCATCATGGCGCCTTCGACGACATCCAGGGCGTCTTCTTCTGTCAGTTTTTCCTGTTGCCGGGGTTCGTTATCCTCCTTATTGCAAGAGGTAAACAGGGCGCCTGAAGAGAGCAAAAGGGCCATCATAACGGCAAAAGAGAAACGCTGAGAGGATTTTGCAAACAAGGTCTTCATGGTTCAAGTATTTTTGATAATGAAAAGATGATGGTTAACGCCTACAAAGGTGAGGCCGGGGAAGGGCGCGTGAAAATATTTTCAATGAATGGCAATAAGGTTTCAACCACCGGTAAGGGGTAGTGGGTTAAATCCGTTGAAATTTTGGTGCAAATGGAGAGCGGGCCTCCAGGCCCGCTGGATAGATCAACGGATTTAACCCACCACA
>CAZAXA010000435.1:0-5563 GCA_964488965.1 uncultured Phaeodactylibacter sp.
CCATGAGCTTGCGGCCGGTCCAGGGGTCGTCCAGTTCGGGAAATTCGGTGAACAGCTCGACCACCTCGTTGGCCCGTTCGCCACAGGCGGCGACGATGACGATGTCGGCCTCGGCCTGCCGGGAGATGGCCTGCTGCATGACCGTCTTGCCGCTGCCGAAGGGCCCGGGGATGAAGCCTGTGCCGCCCTCCACAATGGGATTGAGGGTATCGATGGTGCGCACGCCGGTCTCCAGCAGTTTGAAGGGCCGGGGTTTGTTCTGATAGGCTTTGACCGCCCTTTTCACCGGCCATTGCTGCATCATGCTCACGGTAGTTTCGTTGCCGCGCTCGTCGCTGAGTACGGCGACGGTTTCCGCCGCCGAATAGTCGCCCGGCCCGGCCAGGGAGCGGATGGTATATTTCCCTTCCAGCTTGAAAGGAACCATTATTTTATGGGGGATGCTGTTCTCTTTGACTTCTCCCAGCCAGCTGCCGGCCGTCGCCACGTCGCCCGCCCGGGCCAGGGGTTGAAATGCCCATTTCCGTTCCATGTCCAGGGCGGAAGTGTATTCTCCCCGTTTCAGGAAGACGCCGGACATGGTATTCAGGTCGTGCATCAGGCCGTCGTAATTCCGGGAGAGGATGCCCGGGCCGAGGGTGGCCTCCAGCATGTGCCCTGCAAAGTCGACGGCCATGCCGGGCTGCAGGCCGCGGGTGCTTTCGAACACCTGCACATAGGCCTTATTTCCCAGCACCTTGATGACTTCCGCCATCAGGGGCGTGCCGGCATGCTGAATATAACAAATCTCATTCTGGGCCACCGGGCCGTCTGCCTGTACAATGACCAGGTTGGCTATGATCCCACTTACTGTCCCTTTGGTGTGCTGGGCGGTATCATTCATGGCAGTGCAAACTTTTTGGGAAGCTCGAAGCTGTCTTCCAGTTCCTGGATAATATGGTTGATGGCCCGGGTTCCCTGCTCCGGGTCCAGCTGCGTCCAGCGGGTGAGCAGGATCAGCTTCAGCAGGTACCCCAGGACAACTTCGACGGTGAAGTAGTTGAAAGTATTCAGTTCGTCTATGTAGTTCCATCGTATCCGGCTGATGGCCTTTTCGCGATCGAGTAGTTTGTCCTGTTCCAGCGCGTGCATCAGCCGGTTCACAAAGGGCAGCTCGCCGGAAAGGCCGAGGTCGCGGGCGTGGGCGCGGGCGGCGGCTTCCGTCACCATATTTTCGCCGATGAGCTGCCCTTCCGGGGGCAGCCGGTGTTCCCGGATATTCCAGGCGGCGAGGATGTTTTTCAGGTAGTTCTCGAAGGTGAACCATTCGTGCAGGAAGCCTTCGGTGCGTTCCAACCCGTATTCAAGGTAGAGGCGCTCCAGTTGGTTTTCCCAGCTCATGCCCGGCCAGAGCGGCGTTTCGGCCTTAAAGGCCTGCTGGAAATGGTTGAAATAGGAAGGCAGCAGGCCGGGTTCTTTCAGCCCTTCTTCGGTCTCCCCGGGAGAGAAATTGCCGTGAGGTTCCCAGGGGAGGTTTTTTTTCAGGAGCAGGTTCAGCAGATTGCGGTTGTCGATGGGCAAAAGGATCAGCCGGACGAGCCGGAAGTCATCCGGATGCAGCGATGCGCCGAGTTCTTCCAGGAGTTCAGGGAGCGTGAAGGGAGCTTTGCTCTGTTCCAGGGCCATATCGGGCAGCCCTGACACCAGGTAGTAGTAATTTCGCTTTTGCATCATTCGTCGCCGTATAGTAAAGCCTTGGTTTTGGGCCGCAGGTAATCCATGAAGAAGGCCTCGAAATCCTTCTCCGTGAAGGAAATGACATAGCTGCCGTCGGCAGGGCCGATGCGGAAGCCATTTTCGAGCTTGTTGTCAAAATTTACCTGCAGGGAACCGTTCAGCGCCTCCCGCGCCTTTGCCGAAAAGTACTGGCCGAGTTCCTCCCTGTCCTTTTCGGGAAGCAGCAGCGACAGGCCTCCCTGTGCATCCTGCCCGGGGCGCCAGTTCCGGATGAGGGTTTCGATGATCTTTTTAACGAACTCTCCATCGGAAAAAGCCTGGCGGACCGGCCCCGAGGCCGCTTCAGTAATGATGAGGCGGCTGATCTGCTGCCGGAGCGCATTTATGGCCTGCTGAGCGGAGAGGCGGATTTCGGAGGCCACATTGCGGCGGAGCTCTTCGGATTCTTCCCGTGCCTGTTGACGGATTTCCCGGGCTTCCTTCCGGGCTTCGTCCAGGATGCGTTCGGCATTTCGCTCGGCATCTCTTACCATGGCTGAAGCCACTTCCTGGCCCTTGGCCACTCCTTCCGTATAGATTTTATCCAGCAATTCCTGGAGTTTTTGTTCCATAGCCTGAGTAAATTTGAGATGAATACCTTATCAGAGCGCTAAAAATACTCTATTTTTTGAACTATACGGGTGACTTTAGTAGCCAAAGAGGGTGATCCTGGTCATCGTTTTTTGAAAAAAAACCTCCTAAATTATGGGAGAATACCTGTCTTTGCTTCCACTTTCAAACTCTATACCTATGAAAAAGATCCTGGTTCCCACCGATTTCTCCGAAAATGCGATGAACGCATTGTTATACGCCAAAGAACTGGCCTGCGCTTTCAAAAGCAGCTTAACCCTGTTGCATACCTTCCAGTTGGCCCAGCGGTCGGATATGCTCGTTTCCATAGATGATATCATCCGGGAAGAGGCGGAAAAAGACATGGCCGCCTTTATCGATAAGGCAGGCCTGGCCATGCCGGTAGAAGTGAAGATCATGAAGGGCAGCGCCGTACATACCATTGCCGACCTCGCCGGAGGAGACAATTACGATCTCATCGTGATGGGCACCAGGGGCGCCAGCGGGCTGAAGGAGGTGTTTCTCGGAAGCACCACCGGAGGGGTGATGCGGCATACCAACGCGCCCATTATCGCCATTCCGGAAAATTATACGCCCCGCCCCATCAAAAAGGTTGCTTTCGGCATTGCCAATTTGAAGCTGTCGGGAGAAGAAGTGGTCGCCCCGCTGAAAGAACTCATCCGCCAGTTTGGCGCCAAAGTGTACATCTATCACAGCGCCAAAGATACCGACTCAGATGCCTACCGGAACGAACTGCTGGAAACGGTAAGCTGGCTGGAAGGCCTGCCCTATACCCTCCACCTGGAAGAGGAAAAGGAAAACCTGCACGAAAGCCTCAAGGCATTTGTCAAATCCATTGATGCCGACATGCTCTGCCTGGTGCGCCGCCAGCATGGCTACATCGGTTTCTTCGAGCGGCTGTTCAGGATGAGCGCTACGCTGAATGAGGTTTTTCACTGTGAGGTTCCATTGTTGGTGTTGCACAGTGAGTGATGAAGCAACCTAATCCAGCCTCTCAGGCCCCTCAGAATTATGGTATAACCGCCAGCGTTCGCCCTGTATAGATTTGTAGGTGATTTCATAATCCAGTCCGTCCTCCAGCAGCCTGCCGAGGCTCTCCGTCATCAATTGATAATCATCAGGAGAGCCGCTTACCGCGAATACATTGTACACGGAATTGGCGGGAATGGCCATTCCTTTATCCAGGGTAGAAGAAGATACATATTTTATGCTGTCCAGGGCCGGCTCCACTGATATGAGGAAGGTAAACAACCGGTTATCATGATCGGCAAGGCCGTGCCTTTTACCCTTGTATGCCAGGGTCACGGACTCGATTATCGCCGGGCCGACCCCGTGGTTCTTAATGTTTAACTCAAAGACATGGCCAGCGGTGTTGCTGGTTGTGGAAATATCCAGATAAGGCATAATAGAAATATAATTCTGCTGCCTCATCAGGTTGGTCTGGTAGATGAAAATGGCCAGCGTGATGAAGCTTATGCTCATTGCGGAGAGGCTGAGTATCTTGTCGGAATCCCAGGTGATCCTGATTTTTGACATGTATAGTCCATTAAAGGGTTCTGCCTTAAAAGTAGCAAAAAATGCCCGCCTGGAAAAATGGCGGCCCGGGTTTCTTCTGCCGCCGCCCGGTGTTCAGGAGGCGGTAGTATCGTTCCCGGAAACGGGCGAAACGGTGGGGCATGCCTCATTTCAGCGCCGCCAGTTTTTCCTGAACAAAGTTGTAGTATGTTTCTTTCAGAGCCCTCAACCTGTCTCCGAGTTGGGTGAGTTCAACTGTATGGCCGATATCCTGCCCGTCAATCCTTCTTTCCAGCTTGGGAAGTACCTTATCAAGTGTGTTGAGGTCATCGAGGGTGAGGCGGTCGGCATGATGTTCTGCGTGTTCAAATACGTGCTTCAGGTCAATCAGCAACCTGGGGACGGGCGCCTGGTTGTGGTAGTTATAGTGAAAGGATGCCAGGTATTTCCGGAAACCCCGGGTATCCCCGTCTTTTTTGTAGCCGGTATTTACCTTGTCGATTTTCTGAGGCAGCCCGATCTCGAAGTGGTAATCCGTACGGTCGGAGGAGGAAACATTGGGGTTAAAAAAATCATACAGCAAACAGGAGATTTCCTGGGCTTCTTTGTTGGCCGATTCTATGTCCAGCATCCCGCCCTCCTGTTTGAGGTAATTGACGATGTACATGGCCTTTTTGCCAAGGGCGCTCAGCTCTCCTTTTTTATACTGCTTCTTTTCATTGTAGGAGTAAAGGATTTTCAGTTCCAGCAGTATGCGGAGGAAAGGGATGTATTCTTTGAGTTCAAAGAACAAATCCAGGGCAGTATTATAGTAGGGTTCCACCTGGGAGTCATTCAGGCTCAACTGGTTGTGGGTGACCCGGCCCAGGAATTCGGCAGTATTGGCCAGCAGGTACTTGGCCGGCAGGTTTTCACTGCCGCTGATCATCTGCAGGCTCCTGAAATTTTTGTGATATTCTTCAAATTCCAGCTTCAGTTCCCGCAGGCTCTCGGTGCTTTCCTGCCGGTTGAGGAGTTGGTACTGGAGTTCGTCGATCTCTTTGGCCAGTATGTTCAGCGTGTTGATGCGGTGTTCCTTTTGATCGACCTGGAAGCCGCGAATGCCGGGATTATCCTTTTCGGATTCCAGCAGGTTCTCGCGAATCTCATTATAGGTATCGATCTTTTTCTTGTAGGCCTCCACCATTTCATCGTGCCTGCTTTGGTTAAGGGCCTGGTCCAGGTAGATCACACACTCCCGGAGAAATTGAATATAGTAGAACTTGTGGCTTTTCAGGTGCTTTTTCGCCTTTTCGTAAAGGCTCAGTTCTTTTATGGCGGCATAGTCCTTTTTTTCTCTCAGATACTGAATGTAGCGGTAATAATAGAGCCCCCGGTTTTCGTCCTCCAGGTCCTGAGGTTTGATCTCCCCGAGGAGTTGTTCTATCTGAGGCCCGTTTTCTTTCAGGTCGTGAAACAGCAGGGAGACCTTGGCCAGGTTGATCCGGTTTCTGGTTGAAGGATCCATCTTATCCAGGAAATGGGTAAAAAGCCTGTCGGTAATGTCAAGGCATTCCCGGCGCAACGCGGCCCGGTTGCCAAATTCACCGTTGTAGCATACCGTGTGCAGGTTGATGAGAAAGTCGTACTCCAGAAAGCGGGGTATATTCTTGTTTTTACTCAGAAACTTATTTGTCATCTGGTAGGCCTTGTAGGGGGTGAT
>CAZAXA010000436.1:0-5538 GCA_964488965.1 uncultured Phaeodactylibacter sp.
CCTGAAGTTGCCCAGCAGCAGGTTTTTGAGCACCCCGAAGCTCACGCTGCTTTCATCGCGTGAAGCGCCGATGATGGCGATGCTTTTAGGGTTGAAGAGAGTGGAAAGCAGGGCAGTGGTTGATGTTTGCCGATCGGTGAGCAGGCTGGCCATCTTCTGTGGTTTTTGAGAGGCAGGTACATTATTGAAAACAAGCAGGGCAGGCGCATGTTTCGCCTTTCCTCAGGCAATTGAAACGGTTTCGAATGATAATTGTCAGGGCATGCTATCCGGCCGGCCCTTATCTTGCCTTCGGGTTAAAAAGCCGGAAGAATGGAAAAAGAAGCAATCATTTCCTGGCTGCTGGAGGGCGATGTATCCATTCAGTACCAGGTGTACAGAGGCCTGCTCTCCCGGGAGCGGCCGGAACTGCGGAAGCGGATAGAAAAAGAAGGGTGGGGGGCTATGCTGCTCGCCAAAAGGAAAGAGAACGGCCATTGGGGTAAAGGATTCTACCAACCCAAGTGGATTTCCACCCATTACACCCTGCTGGATTTGAAAAACCTGGGCATCCCGCCGGGCAATGCCCTTGCCGGGGAGTCCGTCGCATTGATCCTCGACAGGGAGAAGAGTGAAGACGGCGGCGTCAATCCCGCCAGGACGATCAGGGGAAGCGACGTCTGCGTGAATGGCATGTTCCTGAATTACGCCTGCTATTTCAGGGCGGAGGAGGAACGCCTGCATTCCATTGCAGATTTTATCCTTTCCCAGCGCCTGCCTGACGGCGGCTTCAACTGCCGCTACAACCAGGGCGGAGCGCGGCACAGCTCCCTGCATTCCACCCTGTCCGTCCTGGAAGGCATCCTGGAGTACCGGCTGAACGGCTACGGCTACCGCATGCCGGAATTGCAGGCGGCGGAGGCCAGCTCCCAGGCTTTCATTTTACTCCATCAACTTTACATTTCTGACCGCACCGGGGAAGCCATCAATCCGAATTTCCTCCGGCTGGCTTACCCCAGCCGCTGGAAATACGATATCCTGCGCGCCCTGGATTACTTTCGTTATGCACAAGCCCCCTGGGATGAGCGGATGCAGCCCGCCATTGAGGTTTTATTGAAAAAAAGGCGGAAGGACGGCGCCTGGCCCCTGCAGGCGAAGTACCCCGGCCAGGTGCATTTCGACATGGAGCAGGCGGGAAAACCCAGCCGCTGGAATACGCTGCGGGCACTGCGGGTGCTGGAGTATATCGAGAAAATCCGGGATGAAGAGGAAAAAGATATTCTTTGAATGTTTACTTTTTTCCCTTTTCCAGCAGGAAACCAAGCGGTACGTGCAACCGCTCCGCCCAGCTCTTCTCCGAATGCTCCGCGCCAGGGAATTTACGCGTCATCCAATTCAGGCCTTCTGTATAACCGGCGGCCCTCATTTTTTCATCCATCATCAATTGATAGGGTTCATAGAGGCTGTCCAGCGTTTCGGTTCCATAATCGAAGTAAATCCTATGGGCGGCGGGGTTGGGCAGATTCTCGCCAAAGTAATTGATCAGCATCTGCGGCATGAGGGGGTATTCGCCCCGCAGGCTCACCGGCCAGTGCGTGGACAGGCAGGCGGCGCGGCCAAACACCTCCGGATAGCGGCAGATAGCATAGAGGGAGATCAGCCCGCCCATGCTGGAGCCGGCGATGTAGGTATCTCCGGCGCCGGCCAGGGTGCGGTAGTTGTTATCGATGAAGGGCTTGAGTTCCTCCGTCAGGAATTTGAGGTAGGCATCCGATAGGGGTTCCGCGCCGTATTCTGCCCGGAAGAGGGCCTGCAGGCTGTCCGGGAAGGATCGATAGGGCTGCTGGGGCAAATATTCGGCAAAGCGCTTTTGCGTATTCCATACGCCCACCACGATAGCGGGCCGGATGCGTTTTGCCTTCAGCAGCCTTTTCATGGTTTCGTCCACCTGCCACTCTGCACCGCCGAAAGCTTTTCCGGGGGCGAACAGGTTTTGACCGTCGTGCATGTACAGCACGGGATAACGCTTATTGGCATCCTCTGCTGCATAAGCGGGAGGGAGGTAGACGCTTACATTCCTGGGGGCGACATAGCGGGAAGGGAAAGCCTCGTGCTCCCGGATGCCTGCGCCCGTTTCCGTGCCGGGCAGGGGAGGGCCGGAAGTACAGGCGAAAGACAGCAGGGCCAGCAGGCCGGTCAGCGAAGGTATTCTCACTTTCATGCTTAAAGTCTTTTCAGGCATTCCATCTCTGAACCGGAAAATTATGAAAACACTGACCAATATCATTTCCCTTTACCGGTATTCTTCAGAAATTTTTGCCTGAGCGGAGGGTGATCGTTTTCCTCCGCGTGGAAAAAGCCGCTAAAAAAAGCAGGATATTAACATAAGCGGGCCAAAGGCTGTTTAATAAAGGCAGCCGTGATAAAGTAGCCTGTTTTTTGAACCATAACACCAAACTGACATGAAAGAAGACTGGGTAAGGATTTATTCTTCCGTTGAAGAATTCAAAGCCAGGATCGTCGAAGACATCCTCAAGCAGCATGGCATCGAAAGCCACATTGTTGAAAAACGCGACTCCGCTATCCCTTCCCTGGGCGAATCCAACCTGTACACGCCGAAAGAAAAAGCGGAGGCAGCTCTGGCTATCCTGAAGAAAGAACAACTGGTGGAAGAGGAGTAGGGAATGTGTACCAGGTGTAGGTGTATAGGTGTATAGGTGTATAAGTGTATAGGTGGCCACACCCAAACACTAATAATCCACCTGCCCCCAACCTTTTCCCCTGCTGTTTGTATTGAAAGGAGAAGTATCCACCTCGCTATGAAAAACAAAGAAAACTGGAACGAGCTCAGCAGAGAAGAGGAATACGTCATCGAGCACAAAGGAACCGAGCGGCCCTTTACCGGTGAGTATTACCATCACAAGGTTGCCGGTACGTACATCTGCCGCCGTTGTGAAGCGCCTCTGTACCGCTCGGAAGACAAGTTCGACTCCGGCTGCGGCTGGCCCAGCTTCGACGACGAAATCCCCGGGGCAGTGCGGCGGGAACGCGATGCCGACGGCCGGCGAACCGAGATTCTCTGCAGCAACTGCGGCGGCCACCTCGGGCACGTTTTCACCGGCGAACGGTTTACGGCAAAGAATACCCGCCACTGCGTTAATTCCCTTTCCATGAAGTTTATCCCGAGGGGAGAGTGATTCGTTGATTTTTACCCTGCCGCGGTACGAGGGCGGGTAAAAATCAACGAATCAACGAACACCCCCTACCGGCTCAGCCTGTACGTATAGAACAACCCAACGGAACCATAAGCATCAAAACGGTCTCCTCCCCGCCGGTACACATTGGAGATGTAGGCGGCCTCCTGCGGCGACAGGTCCGGGCGGCTCAGGCGGGCGGCCATTTCCCCTTTTTCTTCATAGATGCGGTTGTACTCCACTACGGCCCCGGTCACATCGTCGAGGTAGTCGGTGAACAGTTTCCTGACGCTGGCCTCCAGGCTGAGGGCGCTGCGTTTGCCCAGTATCATGCGCAGGCCGGCGCCAATGGGAATGGCCACCTGGGTAAGGCTGTAGGGCCGTTCGTAATCTGCCAGGCCCTGGCCTTCCGTTCCGACGGGCTGCAGTTCTACAAAGCCCGATTCATACTGCGCCACGGGGTTGAAGTGGAAGACGGCGACCCCGCCGAAAAGGTAAGGGGTGATAAAGGGAGCGTCGCCCAGGAAATTATCCGGGGTGAGATACCATTCGCCCACGACGGCGCCTTCGATGAGGTTGGTGCGGAAGGACAGATTGCGCTGCGGATAGGCGCTGCGGGCGTCATTGCCGGTGAGGTCGCCGTAGGTCAGGCTGCCCCGGAGGCCGAGGACGCCCCGGCTGCGGTACCGGAATACGACGCCCCCCGCCGGTTCGATGAAGCGGGTATAACGGGGGAGCACCTTCGGCGAAAGGTCCCCACTGTAGAATATCCCGCTGAAATGAATGCCTCCTTCAAAATCCTGTGCCTGCACGAGCGCCGCCCATGCCAGTAGTGTACTGATCAGTAAAATTCTCATAATATGTTTGTTTTTAGCGTTTTACGCTTCTGTTTGAATATGCAATAGCAACGATTTCCTGATACAGGCGCGGGGGGGAGCATCAATTTCGGGATGATAGTTGCCGCCGGAATTGTATGGAAATTCCGGCAAGGGGAATGATGGTGACAGGCTACTTGATATCAGATAACCAACCGGCAGGGCCGGCCGGGCTTTTCTGTGAAATACGGTTTAAAAATACAAAATTAAGTTGAAATTATCCACTCCTTTTTTTACAGCCAGTTCTTCCGCCTGAACACATAGATCAGTCCGGCAGTGATGAGCAGCATGATGCCCCAGAGGGCGAGATAGCCATACTTCCAGTGCAGTTCCGGCATGTGGTCGAAATTCATGCCATAGATGCCGGCCAGAAAAGTCAGCGGAATGAAAATAGTGGAAATGATGGTCAGTACCTGAATGACGGTGTTCATCTTGAAGCTGATCTCGGAGAGGTACAGGTCATACAGGCCACTTATCACATCGCGGTAGGTGTCGATGGTATCTATCACCTGCACGGTGTGGTCGTAAAGGTCGCGCAGGAATATGCCGGTAGTCTCCGCAATGAGGGGGCTTTCGCTTCTGGAAAACCGGCCGATGGCCTCCCGCAGAGGCGAGGCCATTTTGCGCAATTGTATGGACTGAAGCTTCAGGCCATGTATCTTTTGCTTACTGTCCCTGCCGGGCATGGAAACGATCTCCTCCTCCAGTTCGGCCAGCACCTCTTCCAGTTGATCCAGCAACAGGTAATAATGGTCCACGATGTTATCTATCAGCGCATAGGCCAGATAGTCGGGGCCGCGCATTTTGATCTTTCCGCGGCCGGAATGGATGCGCTCGCGGATGGCGGGGAAGAGGTCGTCCTCGTCTTCCTGGAAAGAAATGACGAAATTGGCGCCGGCAAAAATGGCCACCTGTTCCGTCCTGACCTCGAGGTTTTTTCTGTCGAATGACAGGGATTGTACCGTGAGGAAAATCCCTCCTTCATGTTCTTCGAACTTGGGCCGCTGCTGGGTGTTGAGCACGTCTTCCAACACCAGGGGATGGATGTTGAACTGGTCGCCGACAGCCTGGATCAGGTCTACATTGTGAAGCCCGCGGATGTCGTACCAGCTCACCAGCAGGCCCTCCTCCGGACTGGGGATTTTCTCCCTGGCGTGCTGTTCAAAAATCTGGCCTTCCGCGTTGAACTGGATCAGGGTGACATGGGTCTCCTCCACCTTCTTGCGGCCGGTGAACACCAGGGTGCCGGGCGGCAGGCCCGTCTTGCGGGGCCGTTTCGAAAGGCGGGCAGCCGATAGCTTAGGTTTGCGGAATTTTTTCATGGCAGGTGCAAATTACTCCATTTTTTGCATCTATTCCGGCCGCGCATGTGCAATTTGTCACGGATTAGTTTGAATATATGAATATAACTTCATATTTTTGAACATAATTCTATCGGGAAGCTCCCCTTTGAAGAAATCCTCTCTTTGAAGAAAGGCGCTTTCTGCGGC
>CAZAXA010000437.1:0-5530 GCA_964488965.1 uncultured Phaeodactylibacter sp.
CATCGTTGTGTGGCGTCAGCAAACGTACGGGGCGATTGAGTGCGTCAAAGTTAGTAATGCTAGTAAAAGTCTCATCTTCCATATCCGGATCGGCATTCCAATTTGCCTCACGGGTATAGTCTGCCAGCAATCGCCGCGTGCTGCTCAACAGGTTGCCTTTAAAATCATACCCGTTATTCGTCACGACGCCTGCTTCGTCGTACATTTGATAGACCTTGCCGCGCATGTTCAAAGCGGCGCCCTGGGCTTCGCCATACACCAACCGCTCAAAGAGGATTTCGCGGTTGGGATCACCTGCAATCGCGCCTGCCACAAAAGATCGCAGCGGTCGCCGGAGTTGGTCATATTCCGTGCGGAAAATATGTCCGGGGTGTCTTGTATTCGGCGGCGTATCCCATGCATAGAAAGGCTGCCCCACCGCATCGTTGATCATCCAGCGATCCCCGGCGTCCATGCTGTGCTGAAAGAGCAGGTTGCCGGCGATGTCGTAGCAGGGCACAAAGCCGCTTTGTGGATCAGCCGCATGATTGTTCGGGACCGGCGGGCTGATGTATTGCATCACCAGATTTTTGCGCGCGTCGCGGATCCACAGCGGCTTGCCTTCCGTGTCGAGTTTGGTGAAGGTGAGGTATTTGTCATCAGGCCAGGGCCGGTCGAGCAGCGGGGTATTGGAAAATTCCGGCGCGTCGCTGGGCGTCCGGTTGTGGGCGATGCTGATCACCTCGCGGCCCAGGCTGTCGAGAAATACCGTGGCGGGCGTGCCAGTGTGCTTTTCGGCGATCCGGGCGGCGCGTTGCTCCGAGGGAGCCCCACGGGAATAGCGCTCGTACCAGGCGTTGCCGGGCTCAAGTGCGGTATCGCTGGGGTCGTAGCTGACGACATGCCAGGGCGAAAACTCCACGCGGCTGTAGCTGCCGTCGGGCAGTTCCATGCGGATGAGCCGCCCGGGGGCGTCGTAATACATGATGGTCGTGACGCCGGCCTCTTCCGGTTCTTCGTAAGTATGGGAAACAGTGAAAGAGGGTTCGTACTGCTTGACCAGCTTGCCCTTATTGTTTAGGATCGTCCTGCCGTTGGCGATCCAGCGCAAGGGGCCGCCGGGCGTTGCCGGCTCGGCCTGCACTTTTTTGACCAGCACATTGCCGCCGCCGTCGGAATATTCAAAGGCGAGCTGAAGCGGGCTTAGCCGGCCGGGTTCAAGCGCCGCCACATGCTGTTCTCTGAGGATGCCGGCAGCGCAAGGCGGATGGGCGCCGTAACTGATCGTCCCATCCGCTGCCGATACCTCGCCGAAGTGGTAGATATGCCGGGCGGTGGCGCCGCCGAGCAGGCGGCGGGCTTCGGTTTCGTCGTAGCTGCCGCTGAAGAAGGCGCTGCGGGTAGCCAGGCCCAGGTCGATCAACCCTTCCATGCCGGCCAGGCTGTCGCCTTCGCTGCCTTTCCCTTTGAGGGCCGTAGCCGCCGGCAGGCCCAGGGCATCGAAAACGACTTCCGACAGGTTGTGGTTGGCGTCCCGCATCTCCCGGGGCGCCAGCACGCGGTAATCGAACTGCATGACCCTGACGGTATTGCCCAGCGGATCCCTGCTCGACTGAATGAAGAGGTCCAGGGGGTCGAATTCCAGGATGGTCGTTTCGCCGAAGGGGTCCGTGTACATTTCCGGCAGGTAGAAATGAGCGGCCGCATTGGAGGCAAAGCCGGCAATGCCGGAGCGGATCCAGTACTGGCCGTCTCCACTCAAGTAGCCGCTTAGCCTTTTGTTGCTGAGTGCGTTGCGCACTTCCGGGGTCAGCTTATCGTCAAAGACAGCAGTCAGTAAGTCCTCAGTGAGTGCAAGCTTATAGGTCTCATAGGGTAGGCCCAGGGAATGGAGCCGGCCTAGCGGCAGCGGCCCGCTGAGGTCGTTGTTGAAGTAAAGCATGCGCGCATGTTCGACGATGCGCATTTCAGGCCTCACCCGGTTCGGCAGCCGGTGGTAAGCGATTTCCCTAACTGCTTCGCCACTGTCCTGGTGCACGGGGCTTAGTTGGAAGCGGCGCAGCTCGTCGAGCGTAAAGTAGCGGTTGTCGCGCGGGTCCGGCGTCGCCCGGTCGCTGTCGTCTTCCGGGTTCAGGCCGGTCAGCTCATAGGTCAGCACTTCGCAGGGCAGGCGCAGGCGGTAGTGGCCATCCTCATCCACATCAGGGGTGGTATAGCGGGTTTCGGTATAGGCCAGGTGGGTTTCACTTTGGACCTGAGCGACCAGATCTTCCGCCCCCTCGGGCAAGGTGCTGTCCACATGGCGACCCATGCGCCGGTATACTGCAGCTACGGACTGCAGCACATTGCCATATTCATCGACCTGGAGGTTGAGCGTATGGGCGATGCGCGGATCGGGCACGAGACTATCCGGCCCCAGGTCGAGCTCGTAGTGATAGGTGATGGCTTCGCTTTCGGTGACGAGAAAGACCGCGTGCCGATTGCCGGCCTGAGGCTGCAACAGGCGGATGTGGCAGTTGTGGTAAGCGGTAGAAAAGAGCTTGGCCGGACGTTCTTCGCCCTGCTCCTCAAGCGCATCGACGTCCAGCTCGTAGATCTCCTGGCGCAACATCATGCCCTTGCAGGCGCGCAGGGCCTGGCGCCATTCGTCGGCATTCAGCTCCAGGGCATTGAGGTCGGGTTCCGGCAGGGCGTTTTCGCGGAAGCCGCCGAGCACATTGGTTTCGCCGGGACGGAGGTCTTCATACCAGTTGGGAAAGTATTCCCGCTCGTATTGGGACAATATGCGTTCCCGGCCGAGGAAGGCACCGGTGTGGAACCAGGTAACCGTCTTGACCGGCAGCTGGTAGAGCGTATGGTCCGGAGTGATGTAGGGGCTGTTGGCATTGCCTGCGGCGAAAACGCCAAAAGCTTCGATGTCGACCTGATCGACGCGGCCGAAGCCCCGGAACTCCCGCTCCGGGCCGTCGAAATAGCCGTGGTGGTAGCTGTAGGTGTTGGAAAAGCTCGTATTTCGCCACTTGTCCTTCACGGTCACCTTTTCGACCACGTGCACCGGGAAGGGCAGTTTCGTGATCCAGGGTTTGCCGGCCTGCTTGTCTTGCAGGTAGAACTTTGTCGAAGGCGCATAAGCCACTTCCGTTTCAAGGCCCAGGTTGTTCTTCGTCCGGATCAGCAGGTGGGGTTTCTGCCCTCCCATCAGGTATACATAACGCATCTGCCGGCCCTGGTCGCCGGGCAGGGGCGAAGACCATACCAGGCAGGCAGTGCCGTTGCCCTGCAGATCGACGGCCTGGATGGAAACCAGGTCGCCCACTTTGGGGAATACCGCAAGCAATTGCGGTGCGCTCCAGCTATTGCCGCACTGGTTGAAATAGAGGCGCACGCCCTCGCGGTGCAGGTAGATGATATCGGTGGTGCCGCTGCCGTCGATGTCGGCCAGCCGGATTCGCTTTTGGTCGAACTGGTCCGGGTGATCGAATACGGGCGCCTGGCCCATCGTGACCTTTGTACCGAAGCGGCCATAGCCCAGGTTGGGCCAGTAGCAGACCTCCCCGTTGCGGATGCGCACGAGGTCGGTGAGCCCGTCGCCGCTGAGGTCAGCCAGGTAGATCGACTGCGTGCCGTCGGCGAAGGCCAGGCGGGGCCCCTTTTCCTCATCCATTGCCTGGGCAAGCCGGCTGGCAGGGCCGAAGCCTTCCTCAGCCAGGGAGGGGTGCCAGGTGAAAGCCTCCTCTTCGGTGATCAGTATATCGGCATGGCCGTCGCCATCCAGGTCGATGAATTTCAGGTTGGGATCCCGGGTGTCGCGGTTGAGCCGGGAAGTGAAGGGGCGGAAAGGCTGCCAGCCTTCGTCCTCATCGTGTTCGTAGAAACCCGGCATCGGGCCATCCGGCACGACGAGGTCGGGCTGGCCGTCGCCGGCCAGGTCCATGAACTGCGCCTGCCCGCCCGCCAGCATCAGGTTCGGCCTCAGGTTCACCCGCTCCAGCGGGGCAAATCCGGCCGCCTGTTCGCTGACCGGGCTGATGTTGCGCTTGTAGAACCAGCCGCCACCTTGTTCGGCCAGGATGCCGGGTATGCCCTCGCCGTGCAGGTCGGCCCACTGATAGCCGGCGCCGTCGAGCCCGGCAGGCAGGTTTTCCAGGCTTGCAGGGCCTATTTCTTCCACTGTATCCTGCACGACGGGCTGCGTGTAAAGAAATTCGAGTGGCGGAAGGGATTTTGCCAGGTAGCCCCCCGCCTGCCGCTTGTAACCAGATTGCGTAACCGACATCAGGAAAGAGTAGACGGGATTCCGGGCATCGGCCGGGTTTTGCTCATAGGAGTAGGTAAAATCCGTGGAGCGCACCAGGCAGTTCGCACCCACTTCCTGTTCGGGGAAATGATGGAACATCAGCACGCGCTGGCATTGCCGGCAGGTGCGCACTTCGAAGCCTGAGCGATAGGCAGAGAAGGCATCCTGGCGAAAGCCCCAGGCGCCCGTATCGTTGGGCATGGGATTGGCGGCATGGTGTTCCCCGTAGTCAAAGGCCACTTCGAACATCCAATGGGTATCCCGGATTTGCGCAGGGGTCAACATGCGCGGCCGCTGTCCTGTTTGATCCAGCAGCGTGGCCGCGTTGCCGTAGTGAATACGTTTGAGATAGCGGTTGGCAGTCCGCCGGATGTCATTCCGATCGCCCCGGTTGCGTTCGTGGCTTTGGCTGAGATCGGCACCGGCGCCGTCTTCCCCTTTGTATTCGTACAGGACGGCATTTCCCTTGTCGTCCCGGGTCTCGCAGATCAGCCAGCTGAAGATGCGTTGCGGGCTTTCGGGATCATAAATCCGGGAGTTCGTATCTTTGCCATATATCGTCAGGATATTGTCTTTGGAAATGGATCGCCAATGGATATCTCCATCTTCCCGCGCCCAGCGTTCGATGCGCGCAAACAGCCCTTCGATCCGGGGGCGGTAGCGTTTGATGCGGTAGGTATGGGATTCGACGGTGATGTCCGGCGGGCTTTCCGGCGCCCAGTTGTCGCCCGTCCGCACGAGAACCGGCACGAGGTCTTCGGCGCCTGACAGGATGAAGGTGTCCGACTCGATTTCATCCTGATATTTGGGTAAGCCCTTATCTGTTTTTCGAGTGATGGCAGGCAGGGAAAGATTCCAGCCAAATCCGAAAGGCCCGTTTCCCGCGCTGGAATCATAAGACAGCGCCAGTTGCGGCCCGAAGCCGCCCCGGCCCGGGCTGGCCACGATGGGGACAGACATGGAACCCGTTCCCGTGGCCGGATTGGCAGCAAACTTTTCACCCATGCCGCGGATGGCGCCGCCACCCTTTGGAAGTGAAATGGAAGGGGCCTCAATCGCATTGGATTTTGTCTTTCCACCGTCTGTTCCGGGGATTTGGCTGGAAGCGTTTTGATTTTTTGTTTCCTGGTTCATCTGGCTAGGTGTGGTGTTCAACCTTCTGGGCCGGTTAAACCTATACTGCATAATTCTACTTTGTTACTTTAACAGGAGCGCGGGCCTCCAGGCCCGCGAAGGCTGCCTCTGGCAGCCCCT
>CAZAXA010000438.1:0-5523 GCA_964488965.1 uncultured Phaeodactylibacter sp.
GGCATAAATCAAAAATCAAATATTGTTTTGCTCCCCCCTCAACCCTGACCCTTCTTCTTCCCCTACAGAATTATACCTTTCCAGGTAATTCCGCAGGTATCCGGCCAGTACTTCCAGCCCCCAGTCGAATTTCTGGTTGTTGTTGATCACCAGGTCGGCCTCGTCCATATAAGGTTTGATGTATCTTTCGAAAGTGGGCAGCACGTGGTGCTCGTAGCGGTAGAGCACGTCCTCCAGCGGGTAGTTGCGCTCTTCCTGGTCCCGTTTGATCCGGCGGATCACCTTGAGGTTTTCCTTGGCATGGAGGAACACTTTCAGATCCAGCAGCCGGCGTATTTTACCGAAGTGGAAAACGAAGATACCTTCGACTATGATGGCCGGCGCCGGCTGAAAAGCGAGTGTGCGCTGTTGGGAATTATCATTGTTAAAGGTGTATTCCTGTCTATGCACGGCCTCTCCGGCGATGAGCCGGCCGATATCCCTGGCGAAGGCCTTCCTGTCGATCGAAGCCGGCAGGTCGAAGTTGCGCACGCCATGCTCATCCTTCTTCTGCTGGTCCCGCGGCCGGTAGTAATCATCCTGAGAGATAATGCATACTTCCTCTGTGGTAAAGCGCTTTCTGAGCTGGCGGATAAAAGTCGTTTTCCCCGAACCACTGCCCCCCGTTATCCCGATAATAAGTGGTTTCATAATTACTGTGGTGCTGGTTTTCACAAAGGTAATGTTTTACCCCCACCCCTCGGATATTAATTACAGATAACCGAAAGCCGGTACTGCCCTCGAAAATGCAAAACTTTATTACTTTTAGGCGTTGAACCACCTGAGCGTACGAAAGGTTAAGAGCTTGGTTGCGTTTTATCCTTCGCGCTGAAATGGCTGCTTTATCGGCTAATTTCAGCATCAAGAACGAACCACAAACAAGCTCTGAAGCCATGCCGGCAACGCTCCCAAACGAATTGACCATGGTTTTTCTCGAAGGGCTGTTACGCGGCGCCCTGGGCGTTGCGGTATTACTGGGCATCTGTTACCTGCTAAGCGCTGACCGGCGGGCCATCAACTGGCGGATCATCAGCGTGGGGATCGCCATGCAGGCGGTGCTCGCCATAGCCATACTGAAAGTCCCCCTGATCAAAATGATCTTCGACTTTATCGCCAGTTTTTTTGTGGTGGTCCTCGATTTTACGGAAGCCGGCGCCAACTTCGTGCTGGGCGCCTGGCCCGATGCGGTGCAGGTCAGCGACGGCGTTTCGGGCGGCGTGGTAACGGTGGGGTATATCTTTGCCTTTAAAGTGTTGCCCACGATTATCTTTTTCTCGGCCCTCTCATCGGTGCTGTACTATCTGGGCATCCTGCAGCTCATCATCAAGGGCTTTGCCTGGGTCATGACGCGCAGCATGAAGCTGACCGGTGCGGAAAGCCTGGCGGCAGCGGCCAATGTATTCATCGGCCAGACGGAAGCCCCTCTGGTCATTAAGCCGTACCTGGAAAACATGTCCCGCTCGGAAATCCTCTGCCTCATGACGGGAGGCATGGCCACCATTGCCGGCGGGGTGTTTGCCGCCTATGTGGGCTTCCTGGGCGGTTCGGACCCGGAGGCCCGGCAGCTTTTCGCCACCCACCTGCTGACGGCCTCCATCATTTCGGCGCCGGCGGCCATTGTGGCGGCAAAAATGTTGTTCCCGGAAACCCGGCAAGTGGATATGGAACACCAGAAGCTGGATATCCCCAAACAGGATATCGGCAACAACCTGCTGGACGCCATCTCCCGGGGAACGGCCGACGGCCTGCGGCTGGCCGTCAACGTGGGCGCCATGCTGCTGGTCTTCACCGCTTTCATCGCCATGGTCAACTACGTCCTGATCAACGGGGTGGGCAGCTGGACGGGCCTCAACGATTACGTTGTGGAGCAAACCGGCGGCCGCTTCGCCGGATTCAACCTGGAATACCTGCTGGGCATCCTCTTCGCGCCGATTGCCTGGCTGCTGGGCGTCCCCTCGGCCGACATACTGCTGGTCGGCCAACTGCTCGGCCTGAAGACTACCCTCAATGAATTTTTCGCCTATGCAGCCCTGGAAGGCCTGAAAGACGATATGACGCGCAAATCGCTCCTCATCTCCACATACGCCCTTTGCGGCTTTGCCAACTTCGCCTCCATCGGCATACAGATCGGCGGTATCGGCGCCATCGCCCCCGGGCAACGGCAGACGCTGACCGAGTTCGGCATCAAGGCCCTCATCGGCGGCACCATAGCTTGTTTTCTGACGGCGGCCATTGCAGGAGTATTGTTTTAGGGGGTGTTCGGGATTCGTTGTCCCAAAGGGATGCCTCTGGCATTTGCTGTTCGTTGACAGCAGAAACCAGCCCGTCCTCGCTGCATTCAGCCAGGTAAAAAACCCATAATGCCCTCACTTCCCCACCTCCTTCAGCACCCGCTCTATCTGTTTGCGGTGCCGTTCGAAGTGGCCGTCGAAGAAGCGCAGCATGCCGTCCAGGCTCATCCTGCCGGCAAAAGGGTGGCGGTAGATGGACCTGTGGAACATCTCCGGCGGCAGGCTTTCCAGGTAGCGGCGCAAATCCTGGCGGCTGGCCAGCCATCGTTCTGATACCTCCCGGAAGCTGGACTGCAGGGGCAGGGCGTCGTCTCCCACGCCGGGCGGGGCCTTGAACCTGAATGGCAGTTTGAAATAAAAATTCAGCAGGAAGCTTCGCCAGGCGCTGGCCAGGCCGGCCTCTTTGAGCTCCGGGTTAAAACTCAACTTTTTCCGGACATATTTTACCGAACCCTCTTCGGCCAGCATCAGGTGGCACATCACCTGCAGGGCCGACCAGCCGCCGTCGGCAGGCCTGCGGTTGAGGGTGTCGTCGTCATAGGCCGAAAGCTGATCCAGGAGGCTTTGCAGGCGTTGGCCCATTTTCGTCAGGCGGCGGTCGAGGGAGGGTATCATGGTTGTTTGTTGTTTGTTGTTTGTTGTTTGTTGTTTGTTGCCGGGCCGTCAACCGTCAACCGTCAACCGTCAACCGTCAACCGACAACAAACAGAAGTTTCCAAGATAGGAAAATTCCTTTTTCCCGATATAGCTTTTCTTTGCAGGAAAACAATACAAGAAGCATGAAAAATCCCTGGATCACCCGTTCTATTCAGGAAGTGTACGACAACCCCTGGATACGGGTCACCCACCGGCAGGTCATCACGCCGCGGGGCACGGAAGGCATTTACGGCCTGGTGCATTTCAAGAACCTGGCCATCGGCATCGTTCCCATGGACGAAGAGGAGAACACCTGGCTGGTAGGGCAGTACCGCTACACCCTCGGCCGCTACAGCTGGGAGGTTCCGGAAGGGGGCTGCCTGATCGGCGCGGAGAGCCCGCTGGACAGCGCCCAACGGGAACTGGCGGAGGAAACCGGCATCCGGGCCGGGCGATGGACGAAGATCCTGGATCTGCACCTTTCCAATTCGGTGACCGACGAGGCAGGCATGGCCTTCCTGGCACAGGAGCTGAGCTTCGGCCGGGCCGCCCCGGAGGAGACCGAGGAACTGCTGATCCGGAAACTGCCCTTCCGCGAGGCGCTGGAGATGGTATTTCGCGGGGAGATCACCGATGCGTTGTCGATGGCGGCGCTGATGCGGGCGGGGTATTTGATGGGGGGCTGAGGTTGCCTGCCCTGTAGCGTCAGCGTACAGGGAGGTTGAGGGTGAGGTTCAAGTAGCAACAAACAACAGCCGGCGTTGAGTTTCAGATGGAAGGCAAATGATGCCTCACTTTCTCCCAGAAACCGTCATCCAGCAGGCGGGCGGCGCCGATCATGGCGGCATTTTCCATGAGTTTGGAAATGCTTAGCTCCACTTTTATCTTTTCTGCTTCCAGGCCTTCTTTCAGCGCAGGCCCGAAGAGGGAATAAGCGCCGGAGATATTGCCTCCGATGACGACTATGCCGGCTTTGAAGCGCCGGAGCCAGGGGGCGAGAAACCCGGCCATGTTGGCGCCGTACTGCCGAAAGAGTTCCAGAGCGGCGCGGTCGCCGGCCTGCGCCAGACCGGCGATCTCCCGGGCGCCGGGCAGTTGCCGGCCGGTTTTTTCCGCGAAGGAAGACACCAGCCAGTGGGTATTGAAATATTCCTCAGCCGTTTTATCCCGGTAAGGGATGTGCCACAGGCAGCCTTCCGGCGGCACATCCTCGCGTTCTACAACCGGCACGCCTTCATCGGTAAAGGCGGAGCCGAAGCCGGTGCCCAGGGTGATGGCCAGCACTTTGCGGTGGTTTTTCCCCCGCCCCAGCCAGGCTTCTCCCACGGTGAAGGCGGCGGCGTCGTTCAGAAAGCGCATGGGCGCCGGGCCGGGGGTATGTAAAAGCGGCCGCAGGGCATAGGGAATGCTGATGCCGTAGATATTCAGGAACTTATGTTCCATCCGGGAGATGCCGTTGCGGTACTCGAAAGGCCCGGGAATGGCAAAGCCGATACCGGCGAGGCTGCCCGCTTCGGCCTGGCCGATCACTGCATTCAGCGCCCTGGCCCAGGCGGCGAAGATATCCGCTGCCGGCGCATCATGGCTGACCTTCTCGCGGGTGGCCGTAGCCGGAAGCAGTTGCCCCCGGCCAATGTGCACGGCCGCGCAGCTGATGTGGCTCCCGCCAATGTCGACGCCGATGGCTATTGGTTGGCCTGGCATGGCATCCTGTTTGTGAACGCCGCCAAAATAGGATTTATCGGCAATATTGTATGCCTGCACGGCCGGAAATTACAGCTTGAGCTTCTTTTGAAAAGAATTTATATTGGGAAGGCTGTACCCGGTATATATGATTTAATACTCCACCCCCCTAACCCCCGCCGGCGGGGGAGATAGGGCGCCGGGAAGGCCAACTTCTTCCGGCCAGGCGGCGCCCGCCGCCGTTTTGGAGCCAGTTTCCCATACCCCTCTGAAATTTATGCCTGGTGATATAGCTTGTTCTTAATTCATAGAAAATGTAAATTGAAAGGCTATTGCACTCATACTCTGCGTGTTTTAACCCTATCCTCGCCTTGCGGAACACCCCGCCAAATCGGAGGAAATGTCCCCCGCCGGCGGGGGTTAGGGGGTGGATAAAACCCAAAACCCATGGAAAAAGCATCTCCCCAAAACAATTACCACTACAACAAAAGGTTGCAACCTTACGCCAACAGCCTGAGAAAAAACATGACCAAAGCCGAAGCCTGCCTGTGGAAGTATGTCCTGGGCGCCCGCCAGATGAAAGGTTATCAGTTCAGAAGGCAACGCCCTGTACTCAACTACATTGCCGACTTTATGTGCAAAGAACTGTTGCTGGTCATCGAAGTAGATGGCATCACCCATGATTCTCCGGAAGGGTATGCGCGGGATCAGAAAAAAGACAAGGATTTAGAAAGCGTAGGGTTTACCATCCTCCGCTTTTCGGATTGGGAGGTGCTGAATAAAATGGCTGATGTATCTATTATGATAGGGGATTGGATTGATGAACATGCCACCTTCCCACCCCCCGGCCCCCGCCGGCGGGGGAGATAGGGCG
>CAZAXA010000439.1:0-5518 GCA_964488965.1 uncultured Phaeodactylibacter sp.
GCCGGGCGTTGCCGCCGTCGGCGTCCATCACCCAGATGTTGTCGCCGCCGCCGGCATCGCTGGTGAAAAGGATCTTCGAGCCGTCGGGGCTGAAGCGGGGTTGCAGCTCATAGGCCAGGCCCTGCCGCAGGGGAGTGGCCTTGCCGCCGGCGATGGGCATGGCATAGATATCTCCCAGCAGGTCAAAGGCGATGGTTTTGCCGTCCGGGCTGACATCCAGGTTCATCCAGGTGCCTTCGGTGAGGGTGAATTCCGCTTCTTTGTATTCGCCGGGAGGGTTGTTGACGTCCCATTTTTCTTCTTTTTCTTTTTTCTCCTGAGCGAATAAACCGGCCGCCAGCAAAAGGGCCGACAGGCATAGGAGCAGGCATTTTTTCATTCTGATCTGTCTTTGATTAGGTAAAACATGGAGAGGCCTTTGGAGTTTGTGAAGGCGAAATAACGAAATTTTTCGGTTAGAAAGTAGAAAGGTGAGGCATGCATCTTTTAGAAGGGGAAAGTTCTGTTTTTTATTAAGTATTATTTAGATTTGAGAAAAAACCATGAGGATGAAATCAATAGTTCTATTGCCGATTTTTAGCCTGTTTCTAGTGGTAGTCTATGCCCAAAATACTGAAGTTACTGATATTGATGGGAATAGCTACTCAACAGTTATTATTGGCAAACAAGAATGGATGGTTGAGAATCTAAAGGTCACAAAATTTAACGATGGAACTCCTATTGCAATGGAAAAAGGAGATTTAGCCTGGGCTAACCTAGCCACTCCAGCCTTTTGTT
This sequence comes from uncultured Phaeodactylibacter sp., assembly GCA_964488965.1. Taxonomy (GTDB): domain Bacteria; phylum Bacteroidota; class Bacteroidia; order Chitinophagales; family Saprospiraceae; genus JACJXW01. The sequence continues at coordinate 778 of CAZAXA010000439.1, forward strand.
GGTATGACAATGCCGAGAGCCCCCACAAGGATTTATATGGTGGTTTATATAATTGGTATGCAGTTGAAACCGGAAAACTTTGCCCTGTAGGTTGGCATGTCCCAACTCATGATGAATGGATGGCTCTAATTGATTTTCTTGAGGGATATGAAAATGCAGGAGATAAGATGAAAAAAGCCGGAAATGATTTTTGGCCTGATCAAAGCATTCAGGCCGAGCATTCAAGTGGATTTGATGGTTTGGCAGGAGGAAGCCGTGCTGGCAAAGGATTTGATGGTTGGTTTATGGGGGCTGGTACTTATGGCTCATGGTGGTCTTCTTCAGATTACTCAAAGGAAAAAGCTTGGCGTTGGCAGTTGATGGCCAAAGATCGTAGTGTGAGAAAATATTCCTCAGAAAAAGTAGCAGGAGGAAGTATCCGATGTGTAAAAGATTAACAAAAATCAAACTTCCCTTTCTTCCTAAGCCCAGCAAATTTCACTCCTCTCCCGAAGAGGCTGAATACGCCGCCGGATAGGCGCGCCGCAGGTACCAGCGCACCACCCGCACCCGCACGACGCGCCAGGAATATACTGCCTTTTCGCCTAAGAACACGGCCGCTTCCTTGCCCCATTTCCACCCAAAGCGGGCGGCGACGGCGAGTTTCTCCCGCCACCAGGGCCAGCGGTACTGCCGGATGCGGCTGATATTGGCAATGAGCAATACGAAGAAAAGGAGGAACAGGGCGGCGCCGATGACGGTCTGCACGGGCGTCAGGCTGCGGTACCAGAACGTCGACAGGCCTATGCCGAACCAGGTGCTGTAGAGTAGCACATAGTGCACTTCGTAGATGACCAGGGTCTCGCTGCCGATGCGCAGCAGGAGCCTGGGGATATTCTCCCACAACTGGGCGATCCAGATGAAAATGGCGACGGCGATGAAAACGTGGCCCAGGCGCCAGGCCAGGAAGTTAAATTGAGCATGCGCCAGGAAATTCTCCAGGCCGGTCACTGCGTACAGTTGTTCCAGAACCCAGGAAGAACAATAGTGGACAAACAGGCCGGCGGCCAGCAAAGCCAGCGGCAGAATCTGCCCGAAGGCCCATTGCGGGCGGCGGTTAAGAGCATAACCCAGTACGCCGCCGAGCATGGAATACCCTACCCATGGAATGGGGGTGAAGACTGAGCCGTTGGACTGGGTGAAGTAGTTCTCCAGTGCCAGGGGCAGGAAGGTCCAGTCGGCATTTTTGACGTCGAAATGAAAGTAGAATACCAGGGAACCACCCAGGGCCAGCAGCAGCGGGTAGGAAATCTTCAGGTAACGGCTGATCCCGAAAACGCCGATCAGCGTCAGCAGCGCCAGGCCGATACAGTGCAGCACATCGACGGCAAAAAGGCCGGAATAGATATCTAACTTTAGCAGGCGCGGAAAGCTCATCCGGAGAATGTACCCGATAATGATGAGCTCGATGCCCCGGCGCAGCCCCTTTTTCACCCTCACATTTTCCAGGAAAGGCGCCTTATCCCTCATCAGCAGGAAGACGAAGATCAGCCCGCTGGCAAAGAAGAAAATAGGGGCGGTCATGCCCCGCATGAAAGTCCAGGTGGCGAAGATGGGGTTGTCGAGGTCGCGGAAAGGCTCCGCCAGCAGGGTGTCCGTGAAGTGCCCCTGCAGCATCATCAGGATGGCATAGGCGCGCAGCAGGTCGATGAAGGTGACGCGCCGGTTGGCGAAGGGAGCGGATAACGCTTTAACAGATGTATGTTCTTTTTGAAAATTCATGGCCTGTTCTATTGCCTGTACAGACGGATATTATGGGTTCAGGTAACGTCCAAAATTGCATGAGAACACCCGTTTGGGGAAATAAGTTTTATAGCGTGTTGGATATTTGTTCAGGTAATATCTTTGGTGAGTAATGCCCTGGCTGCCATTCGTTCACGGGACAAAGGTAGGGAAAATTGTGCTGGGCGGCGGTTTTTTGGCAAATTTTATACGCCTGGAAAATCATAAGCCTTAACCCAACAGGAAACTGGACCTCAACGACTCGCTTTTCACTTTTGCAACACCCTGAAAGCCTTTCCCAAATACTCCGTAATATCCCCCGCCACCATAGCCTCCTGCCCCGTCTCTCCGGCAGCGATATCCCCCGCCAGGCCATGCAGGTACATGCCGAGCAGCGCAGCGTGAAGCGGTTCATACCCCTGCGCCAGGATGCCGGTGATGATGCCCGTCAGCACATCCCCGCTGCCGGCGGTGGCCATGCCGGGGTTGCCGGTGCTGTTGAAATAGCAACTGCCGTCCGGCGCGGCGAGGCAGCTATGGGCGCCTTTGAGCAGGATGTGGACGCCCAGTTCACGGGCTTTGGTACGTTGCAACACGTTGCGTTCGAAGCCGTTGGCGGTTTTGCCGAAGAGGCGCTCGAACTCTTTGGGGTGTGGGGTCAGAATGCTGCCCTTTGGAATATATTGCTGCCATTCCTGTTCTTTCCCCAGGATGTTGAGGGCATCGGCGTCGATCACCAGGGGCTGGCCGGCCTGCTTCAGCACTTCCAGCAGGGCTTTGCGGGCGGCCTTTTTCTGGCCCAGGCCACAGCCCAGTCCGATAGCGGCATAACCATCCAGCCTGGGGGGCTCCGAGAACATCTCCCGATGGCGGTCGACATTTACCATAGCCTCCGGGACGGCGATCTGCAGAATCTCGTAGCCACACCTGGGCACATGCGCGCTTACCAGCCCGGCGCCGCTGCGCAGGCAGGCCCGGCTGGCCAGCACAGCGGCGCCCATCTTGCCGTAGCTGCCCATGATGAGCAGGGCATGGCCGAAAGCGCCCTTGTGATCGTACTTGCGGCGCCGCCTGAGCAAAGGTTTGATAAACGCTTCATTGACAAAGCGATAGGGGGTGCTCATCTCCTGTATCGCCTGAGGGTGCAGCCCGATGCTTTGCACCCGCCAGTCACCCACCCGCTCCTGGTTTTCGGGGAAGAAAAAGGCCAGCCTGGGAAGCTCGAAGCTGAAAGTGTAGTGCGCGTTAAGGCATTGCCCGGTGGTGGGCTGATCGGCAAACAGGCCCGAGGGGATATCGATGGCTACCCGGATAGCAGCCTGCCGGTTGAGGTGCTCCAGCAGGCTGCCCCAGTAGCCTTCCACCGGGCGGTTCAGGCCGGAACCGAAGATGCCGTCGATAATGATGGCGTCCTGGGGCAATTCGGGCAGCGGGCCGTCCTTTTCGATATCGTGTACCGGAATGGCGCCATGGCCGGGCAGGCGCCCGAGGTTGATCTCAAAATCTTCGGAAGCGCTGCTGCCGATGCGGCAGCGGTATACCGCCACGTTATAAAACCGATGGTGCAACATGCGGGCAACGGCCAGTCCGTCGCCGCCGTTGTTGCCCGGGCCGCAGAAAATACATACCGGGTTTCCCACTCCGGGGAATTGCTCAATGAACCAGTACGTGAAGGTGAGCGCCGCCCGCTCCATAAGGCCGATGGAGGCTATGGGTTCATGCCGGATGGTATAAGCGTCGAGCTGGCGGATTTGTTCTGCGGTGAATATCTTCATTTTGGTTGATTCGGTTGATTCAGTTGATCGGGTTGATTAAGTTTGGCAACAATTTAGGAAATTGCGCCGCTAATCAAAACAAGCCTATGGAATTGTCCAGATTTTTTGAAGGGTTGAAGGTGGTGGAACTGGCCAGCGTCCTGGCGGGCCCTGCCGTCGGCATGTTCTTTGCCGAGCTGGGCGCCGAGGTTATTAAAGTAGAAAACCCGGCGACAGGCGGCGACGTCACCCGGCGCTGGAAACTGCCATCGGAGGATCCGGAGGCGGAGTTGTCTGCTTATTATTGCTGTGTCAATTACCGGAAGCAGGTGCGTTTCATCAATTTGAAAACAACGGAAGGACAGGAAGAGGTTTATGGCCTGATCAGAGAGGCTGATATCGTCATCAGCAATTATACCACCAAAGACGCCGTCAAACTGGGGATGAGCTACGAGTTGCTTTCCCGCCTCAACCCCCGCCTCATCTATGCCCACCTTACCGCCTTTGGAGAAGATGTGGAACGCCCGGCTTTCGATGTTGTCCTGCAGGCTGAGGCCGGCTACCTGTTCATGTCGGGCGAGCCGGGGCGGGAGCCCTCCAGGATGCCGGTGGCCCTGATAGATATCCTGGCCGCCCACCAGTTGAAGGAGGCCATCTTGCTGGCCCTGCTGCGCAGGCGGGAGACGGGGCGGGGCGCCTGTGTCAGCACTTCCCTGCTGGAATCTGCCATCGCCTCCCTGGCCAACCAGGCCACCAACTGGCTGATGGCGGGGGCTATTCCCCAGCCTATGGGCAGCCAGCACCCCAACATCGCGCCTTACGGCGATATCTTTCTGGCCAAAGGCCAGAAGGCTCTGGTCATCGCCGCCGGCACGGAGCGGCAGTTCCAAACCCTCTGCCGCTGCCTGGGCCTTCCGGAATTGCCGGAAGACGAGCGTTTTTCCACCAATGCCCGCCGGGTTAAGAACCGGCAGGCGCTAAATGCCATCCTGAGCAAAAGGTTTGTGGAATATACACGGGAAGAAGCTCTGGAAGCCCTCCTGGCCGAGGATGTGCCGGTGGGATGCATCCGCAATATGCGGGAGGTGTTCGAGCAGCCCAAAGCACAGGCTATGGTGCTGGAAGAGCCGGCGCCTGGCGGGGAAAAGACGAGACGGGTGAAAACGGTGGCTTTTCGGGTGGAGTAGGGGAGGAATCGTGCATTCGCGCATTCGTGAAATAAGACG
>CAZAXA010000440.1:0-5496 GCA_964488965.1 uncultured Phaeodactylibacter sp.
CGCCACCAGCTCTACCTGCCGGGGGCGGCCGTAGTGGTTGAGGGCGGTTAAGGCGGCCTGCACCGTCCTGCCCGTGTACAACACGTCATCTACCAGCAGGACGCGCTTGTCTTCAACCAGAAAGTCCATTTCCGTCCTGCTGGCCGACAAGGGCTTGGCCCTTTTCCTGAAATCGTCGCGGTAAAAGGTGATGTCCAGTTTTCCGTATTCTATACGGCTGATGGAAAGGATATCAAGCAGGCGGCGGTAAAGGCGGTTGGACAGGTCCACCCCACGCGGCTGAATACCGACGAGGCACGTCTGCTCGAAATGCCCGTGCTGTTCGATCAGCTGGTGGCAGAGCCGTTCGATGGTCAGCGCAAAGCGCTCCTGCCCTATGATCACTTTTCCTTTACTCATATGCTCAGGGCAAAGATATAAGGATTCTTTGACACCTGTCTGCCGACAGCTGTCAAAGAAAGGATAAAATTCCCGGGAGAAAATTTTTCTCCCGCGCATTAAACCTTGTGCGTTTCCTTCAGTCTATCCTGCAAACACCATAGAAAGGAAATGAGGGCGGCGCCGGTTAAGCCCCGGCGTCATTGCCTCAGGAGCGCGGCTTCAGCATACGGAACGCAGGAAGCCTTACCTCTGTATCCCAAATTTTTCCGTTCACCAAAACAATCCTGAACCATGAAAAACTATTTTCTGCTTTTCGCAGCTTGTTTCAGCCTGACGCTGGCCTTTACTTCCTGCCAGAAGGAAGAGGCAGAGGCGCCTTCCTTTGAGGAAGACCTCGTCACCAATGAGGATGTCACCACCGCCGCCAACCTGTTCCAGGATACCGAAGACGAGGTGGAAAACCAGATCGAAACGCGGGGCGGCGGGCTGGACTGCCCCACCGTCACCATCACTCCGGATGACGGCAGCTTTCCCCGCACCATTACCATCGACTATGGCCCGGACGGTTGCGAGGGGCCCCGCGGCCGGCTGCGCCAGGGTATGATCATCGTCACTCAAACGGATCACATGGCCAACCCGGGCGCCACCCGTACCATCACTTTTGACCATTTCTTCGTCGACGGCGTACAGGTGCAGGGCGTCAAAACCCTGGCCAACCAGAGCGCCGGCGCCGATGGCAACATTACCTTCACGCGTACGGTAGAAGGGGGCAGCCTCACCTATCCCAACGGCGCTGTCGCCACCTGGCAGGCCAGCCACAGGCTGACGCAAACCGCCGGCGGAGGTACTCCCGCCATGATCGATGATGTGTTTGAAATAACGGGCGGCTCTTCCGGAACAAACCGCAACGGCGCGGCTTTCACCGTAGAGATCACCGAACCGCTCGTTAAGAGCAGGGCCTGCCCCTGGATCGAAAGCGGCATCAAAACCATCACGATCAATGACCGCACACGGGAGCTGGACTATGGCGACGGCAGCTGTGACCGCATCGCTATGGTGACTTATGCCAATGGCTTTACACGGGAGGTGCTGATCCGGAACTGGTGGAGGTTGTAGGGAAGTGGGAAGTGGGAAGTGGGAAGTGGGAAGTGGGAAGTGGGAAGTGGGAAGTGGGAAAGCGCCTTCCGCCTTCCGCCTTCCCCCTTCCGCCTTCCGCCTTCCCCCTTCCGACTTCCGCCTTCCGCCTTCCCCCTTCCGCCTTCCCTTACTTTCCCTGCATCTTCGCCCAGGTATCCTTCAGCGTAACCGTGCGGTTGAAGACGAGCTTTTCATCGGTACTGTCCGGGTCGGCGCAGAAGTAGCCCATGCGCAGAAACTGGAACTGGGCGCCGGGCCGGGCGCCGGCGAGGCTGGGTTCGATATAGGCCTTTTCGATCACCTGAAGAGAGCCTTCATTAAAAAACTCAAGGTAATCCTTATCCTCATGTGCATCGGGTTGAGGGTCGGTAAAGAGGCGGTCATAGAGGCGTATCTCGGCCTCCCGGGCATGTGCCGCAGAAACCCAGTGCAGCGTCCCTTTGGCCTTGATGCCGGAGGTGTCTTCGCCGCTTTTGCTGTCCGGATAGTAAGTACAATGCACTACTGAGACTTCGCCGCTTGCCGGATTTTTCTCAAAGCCGTCGCAATGCAGAATATAGGCCCCTTTAAGGCGTACATCCAGCCCCGGGCCCATGCGGAAATATTTTTTCGGCGGGTCTTCCATAAAATCTTCCCTTTCGATGTATAACACGCGGGAGAAAGGCATTGTCCGCGTCCCCATGCTTTCATCTTCCGGGTTATTCTCCACTTCCATGTATTCTACTTTTCCTTCCGGATAGTTGGTAACGACCACTTTCAGGGGGTTCAGGACGGCCATTACGCGCGGGGCGGTGCGGTTGAGTTCATCCCGTACGCAGAATTCCAGCAGGCTGATCTCGATGAGGTTATCCCGCCTGGCCACCCCTGCCTTATCGCAGAAGGTACGGATGGCGGCAGGCGGGTAGCCCCGGCGCCTCAGCCCGGAAAGGGTGGGCATGCGCGGGTCATCCCATCCACTGACATGTCCTTCCCGGACCAGCTTGAGCAAGCGGCGTTTGCTCGTGATCATGTAAGAGACGTTCATTCGGGCAAACTCGATCTGGCGGGAAGGGAAAATCTCCAGTTTTTCGATGAACCAATCGTACAAGGGGCGGTGATGGATGAACTCCAGAGAACACAGGGAATGCGTAATTCCTTCAATGGAGTCCGACTGGCCGTGCGCGAAGTCATACATCGGGTAGATACACCATTCATCGCCGGTGCGGTGGTGGTGGTCCCGCTTGATGCGGTACATGATGGGGTCGCGCATGTGCATGTTGTCGGAAGCCATATCTATCCTGGCGCGCAGCACCCGTGCCCCGTCCGGGTACTCTCCGGCGCGCATACGCCGGAACAGATCCAGGTTTTCTTCGACGCTGCGGTTGCGATAGGGGCTATCCGTACCCGGAACCGTTGGAGAGCCCTTCATCCCGGCGATCTGTTCAGGTGTGGAATCATCCACATAGGCCAGGCCCTTACGGATGAGTTCAAGGGCGAACTCATAGAGCTGCCCGAAGTAATCGGAGGCGTAGAACTCCCGGCCTTCCCAGTCGAAACCCAGCCAGCGGATGTCATTCTTGATATTTTCCACATACTCCGTTTCTTCCGTACTGGGGTTGGTATCGTCGAAGCGAAGGTTGGTTTTGCCGCCGTATTTGGCAGCCGTCTCGAAGTTCACGCAGATCGCTTTGGCATGGCCGATGTGGAGGTATCCGTTCGGCTCCGGCGGGAAGCGGGTGAGCACCCGGCCGCTGTGTTTACCGCTTCTGATGTCTTCTTCTATGATCTGCTCAATGAAATTGAGGGATTCTTTTTCCTTGTTTTCTTCTTTTTTGCTGAGCTCATTCATGATGGCGTGGTTGAATGAATTTTACCCGGCTCAACAGAGGCCGGGAATAATTGAGTGATTGAACGGCAGCCTGCGGGCGCCGCTTACATCCTTTCCGGCATTTCTATTCCCAGCAGGAACATGCCCTGGCGCAGAACGTTGGCTACGGCCTGGCTCAGTTGCAGGCGGAAGGCGACGGCGGCCTCCGTTTCGGCGCTGAGGATAGACAGGTCGTGGTAGAATTTATGATAGGCCTTGGCCAGGTCATAACAGAAATTGGCGATGGAAGAGGGGTCGTATTCCACTGCCGCCACTTTTACCAGTTCCGGAAAAGCATAAACCATACCCAGGATTTCTTTCTCCTGCGGTTCGAGCCGCTCGTAGGCTGCGGCGGCGCCGGGGCGCTGTTCGCCGGCCTTGCGCAGTACCGACTGCACCCGTACATAAGCATTCTGCACGTAAGGGCCGGTCTGGCCCTGCAGGTCTACCGATTCCCTGGGGTCGAAGACCATGCGCTTGCGGGGTTGAACCTTGATGATAAAGAACTTCAGGGCGCCCATTGCGATCTGCCGGACGACCGCCTCCTGTTCCTCTTCCGGCAGGCCGCTGATCGTATCCCGGTCCACAGTATTTTTCCGGGCTTCCTCCACCACTTCGGCGATGAGGTCATCGGCATCCACGACGGTGCCTTCCCGGGATTTCATCTTGCCGGAGGGCAGGTCCACCATGCCATAAGACAAATGGTAGAGCCCTTCGGCGTAGGGTTCGCCCATCCGTTTGAGGATTTCGAACAAAACCTGGAAGTGGTAGTTTTGCTCATCGGCCACTACATAGGCCATTTTGTCAACGCCAAAATCCTGATAGCGTTTCTGGGCGGTCCCTATATCCTGGGTAATGTAGACCGAGGTGCCGTCGCTGCGCAGTACCAGCTTGTGGTCGAGTTTGGCATCCGTAAGGTCTATCCAGACCGAACCATCATCCTTTTGATAGAAGATACCCTTTTCCAGTCCTTTCTGAATGGCATCTTTCCCCAGCAGGTAAGTCTCGGACTCGTAATAGAGCTTGTCGAAATCGACGCCCAGTTTGTCGTAGGTCTCTTCAAAGCCCTGATACACCCAGTCGTTCATCCGCTTCCAGAGGGCGATGGTTTCCGGTTTGCCGGCTTCCCACTGCAGGAGCATGGCCTTGGCCTCGGCGCCCAGCCGGCTGTATTCATTAAAATAGGTGTTCTTAAAAGCCTTGAAGAAGGCCTCCCGGCCCTGGCCGTTTTCCGGTTGTTTTTCGAAAACCTCTTCGGCCTGCCCACTTTCCTGCCAGGCTTTATACTCCTCCTGGAATTTCTTCTCGAAGAGCACGTAATAATCTCCTACGAAGTGGTCGCTCTTTACTCCGGAAGATTGCGGGGTGGCGCCATTACCGTATTTTTCCCAGGCCAGCATACTCTTGCAGATGGCGATACCGCGGTCATTCACGATCTGCACCTTCACCACTTCATAACCGCAGGCTTCCAGGATTCTGGAGGTTGACCAGCCCAGAAGGATGTTCCGGATATGGCCGAGGTGCAACGGCTTATTGGTATTGGGGGAGGCGAACTCCACCAGCACCTTCTGCCCGTTGGAGGGATGGCGGCCGTAGGATGAATCCGAACAGATGCTTTCCAGGAAGCCGCGCCAGAAAGTATCGCTGAGAGAGAGGTTGAGAAACCCCTTGATCACGTTGTACCGTTCAATAGTTTCTACCTCCCGGGCGAGGTAGGCGCCCAGTTCTTCAGCGATTTCGTCGGGTTTTTTACGGGCAAAACGGGTAAAGGCGAAAGCAACGACCGTATAGTCGCCCTCGAATTCCTTACGCGTACTGTTTATGGCAACCTGATCCGCTGATATTTCGGCTCCGTAGAGGTGGCGGATACCTCTGATGACGCCCTCCTGGATCGACTCAATGATATTCATTACCGGGCTTTTTGTTTGCGCCGCCAAATTTATTACTTTTTAGGGGTAGAAAAAAAAGATCAGGCGCGGGGGGGCGCCTTTTTCAGGTAAATTTTTCCGGGAATACAATCGCTGAAGCCGGTATTGCCGCGCCAGGGGCCTTCCAGCCTGGTTTGTTTTCCCTGCCCGGACAGGGTGAGGCCGGCCTGTTTATAACACCATTCCATATCCTCCCTTTTCCAG
>CAZAXA010000441.1:0-5485 GCA_964488965.1 uncultured Phaeodactylibacter sp.
CTTGGTGCCGTTCAGCAGGTAATGATCCCCCATATCAACGGCGGTGGTGCGCTGGCTGGTAGCGTCGCTGCCCGCCTCGGGCTCGGAGAGGCAGAAGGCGCCGACCCATTCGCCGGTGGCCAGTTTGGAGAGGTAGTTCGCTTTTTGTTCTTCCGTGCCGTAGGTTTCCAGCCCCCAGCACACCAGGGAGTTGTTTACCGACATGATGACCGAGCAGGAACTGTCTACTTTGGAGATTTCCTCCATGGCCAGTACATAAGAAAGGGTATCCATGCCGCCGCCGCCATATTCCGGGGAGGCCATCATGCCCAGGAAACCCAGCTCCGCCATTTTGCGGACTTCTTCTTTGGGATATTTGCCCTGGGTGTCGCGCTCGATCACGCCGGGCTTGAGGTCTTTCTGGGCAAATTCGCGGGCCGCGTCCCGGACGGCCAGTTGCTCTTCGGTGAGTTCAAAAAACATTGGCGTTTTATTTAGTTAGGAGTATAGTCAGCTTGTTTTCTTACAAATGGATAGCAGGCCGGGTTTAACAGTTTGGGTATTTGCCTGCGAAAATACGTTAATTTTGATAGAAATGGTAGCCGTGAAATTAATGGATCAATGCCAGCAATTCCCGCTTTGAACAGACTAATGCTAAAAATTCTGCCACCAAGACACAAAAACACGAAATCCGCACCAAATTTTCGTGGGATTTCGTGCCTTCGTGTCTTGGTGGCATTCTAAAGCGGGAATTGCTGGATCAATGTGCCATCTCTAACGGCAAGCCTCCAGTACCCTTTAAGGATGGGTACGTGCCGGCAGGGCCGCCTTAGCAGTCTTCGTACTTTGCTCGCCGGCATCGGCGGCCTTCGCTTTACAACAGCCGGGTGATCCTCCGCAACAGCCGGCGGGGCAGGGCTCGCAATTTTTCGGGTTACAGTTCGCGGATGGAGCATTGGCGGCGCCTTCTGCCTTCACGGCCTTCGCGGGAGCATTTACCTCCTGTTTCGAGCAGCTTGCCTTATCGGCATTTGCCGGCGCTTCATCCGCAGGGGAACTGAATTGGAGGAACATCCGTGCGTTATCATCGGCAGCAGGCTGGCAGGATGCCTGGCCAAAGCTGTTTACCGAAGCGAAAAACAGCAGGAATGCCAGCAAATAAAAACAACGGGAACAACAGATCATGATGATAAGGTTTTACATGCACTCAGAACCGCTGAGCTACCGGGCCCGGATGATAAGGTATTTCGGCGTTGTGGTATTCCGGTGTTGTGGAGAGCCATCTTTTAACGGCCGAAAAACCACAATACCTAAAACCGCAAAACCGGAATAGTCCGGTTGGTACAAAGGTACCGGCAAGCCCGGGGCAAAGCTGTAGGCCAGTTGTCAGGCACTTGTTAAAGAGCTGTTAAATACCGGCAGGGCCGCCCTGCTTTTCTTTTCTTTGTACCCATAAAGCTCGTATTCAGCCCTTTATCTTTCCATATGAAGATCGACAAAATCACCCTCATCATTGTTGCTTCCTGCCTGGCCCTCATTGCCCTGATGCTTTTCCAGGCCCGGTGGATGCAACATTCCCGCACCCTGCTCGAAGAGCAGTTCAACAATAAAGTAGCTATGGCGCTATGCTCGGCCGTGGAAAACCTCAAGGAAGACCCCTCCAGCCTGGAGGCTAAGCGGTCCTGTGCTTCGGCAGGAGGCCAGTCGGCAAGCTGCTGCCTGGAACTGGAAGCCCTGGCCGGTTCCGAAAGCATGCAGAAGGCACTGGATGAAGCTTTCGATTTTTATCAGATACCGCTGAATTATCAGGCGGGCATACAGGCCCGGAATAATCCTCTGGAAGATATACCGCCCAACAGTTGCAGCCTGCAGCCCATCCTGGAGTCCAACCAGCATTTACTCAGCGTAAAGTTCCCGGATAAGGAGGAGTACGTCCTGCAGAAAATGGGCTTTATGCTGGGCGCTTCCATTTTGATCCTGCTTTTCATCAGCCTGGTGTTTCTCCTGGCCAACTATACCCTGCTCCGCCAGAAGCAGGCCAGGCAAAGGAATACGGATTTTTTCAACTACATGGCGCATGAGTTCCGCACTCCCCTCACCAACATCGCCCTGGCTTCCAGGCTGCTCGGCAAAGAACATCCCGTACTGGGAGAGGACCGCTTCTTCCAGGTCATTCAGCGTGAAAACCGCCAGATGATGCAACAGGTGGAACGCGTATTACGCCTGGCAGAGCTGGAAGACGGCGCCTCTGCATTCCAGTGGGAAGAGGTCAACCTGGAAAACCTCATCGTACAATCCATCAGGGATATGGAGGTGCGCATTCATGCCAGCAACGCCAGGATATTGTTGTCCTCCGCAATTTCCAACCCGATTATTCTGGGCGACCCCTTCCATCTGGGCAACGCTTTCCGCAACCTCATCGATAACGCCTTGAAATACTCCCGGCAAAGGCCGGAAATCCGCATCGCCATTTCCAAATACAGGGAGAATATCCTGGTCAATTTCCAGGACAATGGCGTGGGCATCAGCCCGGAGGGAAGTTCTTTCATTTTCAAAAAATTCCGGCGGCTCTCCTGCGAGGGCGCAGGCCCGGAAAAGGGCTTCGGCCTGGGGCTCTCCTACGTGAAGCGGATCGTGGAAATGCACAAAGGCGCGATCCGGGTGGTCAGCGAGATCAACCAGGGCTGCCGGTTCGAACTGGATTTGCCCGCATTGAAACTGCAATAGAACAAAATGCCGCCCATCTCATGAAAGAAAATAAGAGCATACTGATCGTAGAAGATGACCTCAGCCTCGGTTTCCTGCTGATGGAATACCTGGAGTCGGAAGGCTATCCGGTAAAGTGGTGCCGCGATGGCGATACCGGCCTGATCGCCTTCAAAAGGCAACGCTTCGGATTGTGTATACTGGACATCATGATGCCGCATACCGATGGCTTCAGCCTGGCCCACAGCCTGAAAAAAGAGAACGCCGACACGCCCTTCCTCTTTCTCACCGCCCGAACCATGAAAAGGGACAAGCTGCGGGGCTATGCCCTCGGCGCGGAAGACTATATCACCAAGCCGTTTGACGAAGAAGAACTGCTGTGCAAGATTAAGGTCATCCTCCGCCGAACTGCCGGGCTCCCTCAGAAAGAGGCGCCCACTCAATTCTCCATCGGCCGTTATTTCTTCGATTACAATCTTCACGAACTCCGGCTGGAAAGCAAATGCCGCCGGCTGACGGAAAAGGAGAACGAGGTGCTTCGCCTGCTCTGCCTGCACAAAAACCAAATCCTCCGCCGGGAGGAGGCCGTGGAGAAAATCTACGGCCAATACGATTATTTCTACGGCCGCAGCTTCGATGTCTTCATTTCCCGTCTCCGGAAACTCCTCAGCCAGGATCCTGATGTGGTTATTGAGAATGTTTTTAAAGTGGGGTTTATATTGAAAATTGTGGCTTCCTGAGTTGTTCGGGTTTTTATATTGAAGTTGCCACCGTTTTGGCCAGGCGAAAGCCTATATTTGGCCATCCCTCCCTGGGAGAACCCCCAAAGCGGCTGGCCACCCGGGAGCTTTTTTCATCATCCAGGTAGGAACCGCCCCGGGCCACTTTGAAATTAAGCTTTTCCCCGGTTTCCGGCCCCTTTGGGTTTGAAAGCCCGCTGCGCTTGTAGTAGTCTATGCTGTACCAGTCCCAACACCACTCCCATACATTTCCGGAAAGGTCGTACATACCCAGGGCGTTGGGTTTCTTCCCGCCCACGGGATGAGTCCTGCCTTCCGAATTGTTCGTGTACCAGGCCACCTCTTCCAGTTGATCACTTCCTGAAAAAATTTCCCCCTTCCGCAACTTACCCCCTCTCGCGGCATATTCCCATTCGGCTTCGGTCGGCAGCCGATATCCACTGGCATGCCATCGTACGGAGGCGACCTTTATGCCATCCGCCGTCCTTTCCAAGGAATATACCTGCTCAAGCCCTTCTTTTTCACTTAGCCAGTTCGCAAACTCTATGGCATCGTACCAATTTACATTGATGACAGGTTTTTTTTTGCGCCCCCAGCCCCCGTCTGGAGGCAGTGCTCTTTTGGTGTCGAAACAGAAATCATCGAAAAGGCTAAATGTCACGAGGTAGTTTCCCATTTCGAAATCGCTGAGCATAACATCATGTGGCGTCTCGTAATCACTATCATGGCTGCCCATCATAAAGCCTCCTCCGGCAACCAAGGCCACGGGATAATCCTTTTCTACATCTGTTACAGAAAGTAAAGGCTTTCGCTCTTTTAGTTTGAGAACAAATTCCCCACCCAGGTCTCCTAATCCAAAGAGGACGCCCCCCACCGGCGTCTGCGTGGCATTCCGAGAGGTTACTTTCCTGACGTATTGGATCAATTCTGAAATCGGGACTTTAGGCTGCTTGTTCCTTTTAAGGTATTCCAGCAGTGCCCTGGCAAACGGGCTGTGGCCACCGTGCCTGCCATCTTCTACCTTTTCTATACGTCCTGCCGCCAGTGCCCAGCGGGAAGGCCAAACGCCCACCTTCGCTGCCAGTGAGGAAAAATCAGGGCCTTGGTTTCCCCCCTCTTTATGTTCCACAAAAAGAGAACCGGAGAAACAGCAATCTACGATCAGAAAAGTATGAAAACTATTGATCCCTCTGATGAGGTCTTTGAGGTTGGCGTTGGAAAAGAAATGATACCACCCTCTCACCCCATACGGGATGAGGTGGCCCGTCTTGGTCGGCTTGTGGTAATAGCCATGGCCGGAGAAGTAGATCACCAGATTATCTTCCGGCGTCACTTTTTCCATCAGGCCTTCCAATTTTTCGTAAATGCCTTTCAGTTGGGCTTCCTCGTCATACAATTCCCAAATGTCGTCCTTTTCAAAGCCATAACGATCCTGCAATACTTCCACCAGCTTTTTCGCATCCCGAACACAATTGAAAAGCTCATCATCATACTCATACTTGTCAATGGCTATCGTCAAAAGGTAGTTTTTACCACTCGGCCCGAAATCTGTTTCATTATCTTTTTCCAGCGCCATAAGTAAAGAAATTGATAACGAATAAAAGTAGAGGCCAGGCTGCCATCCATCTAAGGCTGGGCAGCAAACCAGATCGGAACCCAACAGGGGCAGGGCGTGCCTTTGCCCATAGCGACAGCCCCGCACAGCAGCAAAAAAAATGAGCCTCATGGGGGCGGTACGCCAGGGTGCGGTTTCCCACCGTGCCCTGGCTTGAGAAGCAGCCAAACAAGGGCCGCAGGGGCGAGGGCTCGACTTTTAAACGTTATCGGAAAATTACGAAAAACCCGTTTCCCGCTGTCCTTTGCGGATGATCTTCTTCGCCTCTTTTCCTTTGATTATCCCCAATTCATCATCCAGCCAGACGATGGCCCCGGTGGGGCAGCGTTGAATGGGCGCCTGTGTATGGTGGTTTTTGGAGTAATCGACCACCGGGAGGTTGTGCACCATTTCGATGAGGCCGCCCGGGGCGTCCATGGCGCATTTGCCGCAGGCCGTGCAGCCC
>CAZAXA010000442.1:0-5483 GCA_964488965.1 uncultured Phaeodactylibacter sp.
TACGGGCTGCAGGATGCCTGCTACCTCGCCCCCAGCGAGCGCGAGGCCCTGCCCCACATCCTGGAAGCGGTGGGCTACATCGACCTGGCCATCCCCCGCGGCAGCCAGGGGCTGATCGACTTCGTGCGGCAGCACGCCAAAATACCGGTCATAGAGACCGGGGCGGGCATCGTGCATACCTATTTCGATGAAAGTGGAGATTTGAAGAAGGGAACGGCCATCGTCACCAACGCCAAGTCCCGGCGCGTCAGCGTCTGCAATGCGCTGGACTGCCTGCTCCTCCACCGCAGCCGCCTGCCGGACCTGTTCAGGATCATGCAGCAACTGGGACAGACGCACCGCTGTGAGGTGTACGCCGATGAGGAAGCCTATAAAGCCCTGAAGCGCCGCTACCCTGATGTCCTCCTGCATCGCGCCACCGAAGATGCCTTTGGCACAGAATTCCTGTCTATGAAAATGTCGGTCAAAACAGTCAGCGGTTTGGAGGAGGCGCTGGACCACATCGCCCGCTACAGCTCCAAACACAGCGAGGCCATCATTGCCGAAGACCCCGAAGTAATGGACACTTTCCTGAAAAATGTTGACGCCGCCGTGGTGTACGCCAATACTTCCACGGCCTTTACCGACGGCGCGCAGTTTGGCATGGGCGCCGAGATCGGCATCAGCACCCAGAAAATGCACGCCCGCGGCCCCATGGCGTTACGCGAGCTGACGAGCTATAAGTGGGTGGTGAAGGGGGACGGGCAGGTGCGGGAGTGAGTTGCGGTTTTTGATTTGTGATGTTTGATTTGCGATCTACAGCAACTCCAAACTGGAAATTATTAGCCTTGTCATCTTTCCCGAAGCTGGTCTGCCCGATGGCGGCGCTCGCCTGGGCAAAGGGGCGGAAATTCTCGGCCATGAAATAATAGCGGAGGAAAGGGCCGATGTTTACACTTGTGGTAGGGCCGTCAGCGTCTTTGTCTTTGATGTATACTTAACGGCAATAGGTTTTCCCGACACTGCGTGTACGGGAAAACCTATTGCAGCGGAGTATAAATGAAGTTCACTTCTCCCCCACCAGGATATCCGGGGCCACGAAGGCTCCCATGCGGGGAGAAAAATTCAGCACGGCCGTCCGGCCGCTGTCCGGATTGAAATTGTCGGACTTGAACTGAGCGGATACGATGGCCAGTCCGGCGTTTTTCATAGTATAGAGGTTTTGGTGGGTAAATCACAGTTTGGTGCCCACCCCCAAAACACATTGAAAACCGGGCTGACAAAAGTAAAGAGGCACAGGACGGCAGCTCATTTTAAAAGGTTTCAGGGGTAAAAGATGGGTATAAAAGTACAGAAAATTAATCGGCTTATCAATCTGCCGCTTACTTGGCGCTTCCGATTTCCCACTTCGGAATTCCGGCTTTGATTTATTCATTTTCCAGTGCCGCCGCGCCGCCGACGATCTCGAGGATTTCCTTGGTGATGGTTTCCTGGCGAGCCTTGTTGTAGGTGATGCGCAGGTCGCGCAGCAGCTCGTTGGCGTTCTCGGTGGCCTTGTCCATGGCAGTCATGCGGGCGCCATGCTCGGAAGCATGGGTATCCAGCAGGAACTTCTGGAACTGCGCCTGCAGGATCGTGGGAACGAGGTATTCCAGCAGCCCTTTCTTGCTCGGCTCGAAGATATAATCGGCCAGCAGTTTGTCGCCATCCCCTTGTTCGATCTTAGCTACCGGCAGCAACTGTACGGTGATTGTGTACTGCGTCGCCGCGTTCTTGAACTTGCCGTAAGCTACGTCGATGGCGTCGAACTCCTGGGCTTCGAAGGCTGCCAGCAGGCTTTTCGCCACCTTCTGAATATTCTCGAAGCTGAGGTCGTGGAAGAGGCTGACATGGCTTTTGTCGATCCGGGCATCCGGATAGCGCTTGCGGAAAAAGTCGAACCCCCGTTTTCCGATGCACATGATGGTGAGGTTGCCGTTAGCGTAGGCATCGGCGAACCTGGTTTCGATGGTTTGAACCGCAGCTTTACACACGTTGGTATTGAAAGCGCCGCAAAGGCCCCGGTCGGAGGTCACGACCACCAGGCAGGCGTTCCTCAGTTCCCGTTCCTTGCCAAAGGCCGTCTCGGCGTCCCCTTCCAGGTTGGAGAGGATATTGCGGAGCATATCATTGAGCTTATTGGCATAGGGGCGCATGTTCAGGATGGCGTCCTGAGCGCGGCGCAGCTTGGCCGCCGAAACCATTTTCATAGCTTTGGTGATCTGCTGCGTGTTCTGCACAGACCTGATGCGTTCGCGTACCTCTTTTAAATTAGCAGCCATCTAATGAAATTTTCGGGCCGTAACATTTATCGTCACGGCCATCCTGAGAGATCAATTCCGTTACTTCTTCTGATACTGCCGGGACAGTTCCGCCGCCAGGGCTTCCACTTTATCGGTATCTTCCTTTTCCAGTTTACCGGCTTTGAAGTTCTTCAGCACTTCCGGGAAGCGCTGCTCCAGGGAAAGGAGGAAGGTCTCTTCAAACTCTTTCACTTTGTGGACGGGTACGTAGCGCAGCAGGCCCTTGGTGCCCAGGTAGATGATGGCGACCTGTTTTTCCACGGCCACCGGCGAGTACTGCGGCTGCTTGAGAATCTCCACGTTGCGCTTGCCCTTTTCGAGCACGGCGGTGGTGGCGGCGTCCAGGTCGGAGCCGAACTTGGAGAAGGCCTCCAGTTCGCGGTACTGGGCCTGGTCCAGCTTCAGCGTGCCGGCCACTTTCTTCATCGACTTGATCTGAGCGGCGCCCCCCACCCGGGATACCGAGATACCCACGTTGATGGCCGGGCGGATACCGGCGTTGAACAGGTTGGACTCCAGGAAAATCTGGCCGTCGGTGATGGAAATGACGTTGGTCGGGATATAGGCGGAGACGTCGCCGGCCTGCGTCTCGATGATCGGCAGGGCCGTCAGCGAGCCGCCGCCTTTTACCAGGGGTTTGCCGTCCTTGCCTTTGGCATCTTTCAGCGACTCGGGCAGGTCGTTCATCTGGCGGGCGATATCGTCGTTTTCGATGATCTTGGCGGCGCGCTCCAGCAGGCGGCTGTGCAGGTAGAATACGTCGCCCGGATAAGCCTCGCGGCCCGGCGGGCGGCGCAGCAGGAGGGACACCTCGCGGTAAGCGACGGCCTGCTTGGAGAGGTCGTCATAGATGATCAGCGCGGGGCGGCCCGTATCGCGGAAGTATTCGCCGATGGTGGCGCCGGCAAAGGGAGCGTAGAACTGCAGCGGCGCCGGGTCGGAAGCGGAAGCCGAAACGATGATGGTGTAGGCCATGGCGCCGTTGTCTTCCAGGGTCTTGGCCACGTTGGCCACCGTGGAGGCCTTCTGGCCGGAAGCCACATAGATGCAATAAACCGGCTCGCCTCTTTCGTAGAATTCACGCTGGTTGATAATGGTATCGATGGCGATGGCCGACTTGCCTGTCTGCCGGTCGCCGATGATCAGCTCGCGCTGGCCGCGGCCGATGGGGATCATGGCGTCGATGGCCTTGATACCGGTCTGCAGGGGCTCGTTCACCGGCTGCCGGTAGATAACGCCCGGAGCTTTGCGCTCCAGGGGCAGCTCATAGGCTACGCCTGTGATATCGCCCTTGCCGTCTATCGGTTCGCCCAGGGGGTTGACTACCCGGCCTACAAAGCCCTCGCCGACATTAATGGAGGCGATGCGCCCGGTGCGGTGCACGCGGGAGCCTTCGCGAATGCCGTCGCCGGGGCCCATGAGCACGACGCCCACGTTGTCTTCCTCCAGGTTCAGCACAATGGCCTGAACGCCGGTCTCAAACTCCACCAGTTCGCCGGCCTGCGCGTTATTCAGGCCGTAGACGCGGGCGATACCGTCGCCCACCTGAAGGACGGTGCCGTATTCCTCCAGTTCTGTCGCAGAGCTGAACCCAGAGAGCTGTTGCTTCAGTATTGCTGATATTTCATCAGGTTTTACATCAACCATGTTTCAGAATTTTATCACTGCTCGAAGCAGCCGTTTTTTATAAGAGAACTTTTTCCGGAAATTGTTCTAAGACCCTCTCTCTCCTAGGAGGAGATGATCTTAGAAACATAAAAATTTTCGCGAAACCCTTTTTTTAACACAGCCAGTTTATGTTTGACGCTGGCATCGTAAATCTTGTCTTCAAACTCGACCACGAAGCCCCCGATCAGGGCAGGGTCGACGGCAGATACCAGATCCACATGCTCATCAGTCGCCTGGCTGGCCTCCAGTTTATCGTGAATAGCCTTCAACAACTCTTCCGTCAGCGGCGAGGCAGTGGTCAGCTTTACTGTGGAAATATGCTTCACCTGCTTGTACTGCAGCAGGTATTCGTCGGCAATTTCCGGCAGGTAGGCCTCCCGCCCTTTGGTGACGAGGATATTCAGAAAGGCCATGAACAGCTCGTCGAGCTTGTCGCCGAAGATGAGCTTCAGAATCTGCTTTTTCTTGGCGGCATGCACGATGGGGCTCTTCAGCAACAGGTGGAGGTCGCGGTTTTTGGCCAGTTGCTTGAACTGTTTCACATCTTCCGTCACCACGTCCAGTTTCTTCTGGTCGATGGCCAGCTCGATCAGCGATTTGGCGTAACGGGACGCTATTCTGTGTACAGACATAATAATGGATATTGGAGGCGCCGGGCAAAGATCAGGCGGCCTGCGCCCCCTTTTCGGCCCTTGCCTCTGATGGCTAATTCAGTTTGATCTCGTCCACCAGGGATTTCACGTACTGCTCCTGCTCCTTATCCCCCTGCAGGTTTTTGCGCAGCACCTTCTCAGCGATATCGATGGCAATAACGCCCAGCTGGTTTTTCAGGTCAACGACCATGGCCATGCGCTGGTTCTCGATGTCTTCTTTAGCGGCCGTCACGATCCTGCGGTATTCTTCCCTGGCATCCTTGCGGGCCTCGTCGATAATGCTGTTCCTGGCCTCCTTGGCCTCTCTGAGGATGGCGGCGCGCTCCTCCTGTGCCTTCTTCAGCAATTCCTCATTCTCGGCTTTGAGGTTGGCCATTTCCTGCCGTGCCTTGCGGGCCTCATCGAGGGAGTTCTGTATGTCCTGCTCGCGGCGTTTCAGTGCATTCTGAATGGGGCCGAAGGCCATACGGCCCAGCGTAACCCAAACCAGCAGAAAGATGAGGCTCGTCCAGAAGATCAAGCCCGGATCGGGCTTGATGACGGAAAAATCGGCCAGAAACAATACTTCGGTCATGATGGTAAAATTGAAATATCCTGAATGGTCTTTTTTAATCAATTCTTAGTTCACTCCCCGTCCTCGTACCTCGGGCCGGGTAAAATTCCCTCTTTCCCATTAAAGCGGGGCTGGCAGCCAACCGCTGCAGCCCGCGCCTTTTCTTGGTTTCGTTTGCAGCGGATCAACCGGCAAGCAGGCCGACCACGATCGCGAACAGAGCAGCGCCTTCCACGAGGGCTGCGGTCAGGATCATGTTGTTACGAATGTCGCCTACGGCTTCCGGCT
>CAZAXA010000443.1:0-5479 GCA_964488965.1 uncultured Phaeodactylibacter sp.
TGATGATCATAGGGAAGTAATTGTGCCCTACTTCGTGGATGATGACGGAGATGGCCTGCCCTTTGGCCATTTCCGTATAGGTCCCATCCTCCTCCGCACGGCCGGGGTTGAAGCAGATCATGGGATACTCCATACCATTATTGGCCTCTACAGATATCGCTACCGGATAAGGATAGGGAATGCTGTATTTGGAATAGGTGTTCAGGGTATGGGCCACGGCACGGGTGGAATAGCGGCTGTAGATGGGGTAAGCCTCCTTGGCGTAATAGCTCATGCACATCACCCGCTTGCCGGCTTCGGTGATATGAGGCATGGCGTCCCAGATGAACTTCCGGCTGGCCGTCCAGGCAAAATCACGCACATTGTCGGCCTTGAAGATCCATGTTTTTGTTTCCCGCGCCGGTTTGGCTTTCTCATTTTGTTTTGCCTCTTCCAGGGTGACGATCTCTACCGGCGCTTCTGCCGTCTGAGCTTTTTTCCAGCGCTCCGACTGCTGATTTGTCAGCACAGTAGAATAATTAAGGCATTCGCCGGTGGCCCCCACCATATGGTCGGCAGGCAGGGTCATTTTCACTACGAAATTACCGAAGGTAAGGGCAAACTCACCCCGGCCGGTAAACTGGTTCGTCTGCCAGCCCTGGAAGTCGCTGTACAGGCAAAGGCGGGGATACCATTGGGTAATGGTATAGAGGTAGTTGCCGTCTTTGGGGAAGTATTCATACCCGCCGCGCGCCAGGTTGGTAGCAGCGCTGCTTTCACCGAGCAGGCCGATGAGATCGACGCGGTCGACGAGGTAGTAGTGCCATTTGATGCGAAAGCTGAAAGCCATACCCGGCTTCAGGGGTTCCGGCAGGTCAACCCGCATGACGGTCTGGTTGATCATATATTGCAGCGGCTTGCCGTTGGCATCGGCTACCTCTTCTATCTTGTGTCCGTATTTGTCCTTGCCTTTGGCCGGTTCCAGGTTGCGCAGGTCTTTCTCGCTCATCACCGGCTTGATGCTGCTGGGGTCAAAGTATTGATTATCATTGTCTGGCGAGTGTTGATTCTCATCCAGTTGCAGCCACAGGTAACGCAGCGCCTGGGGCGACTGGTTATAGTAGGTGATCAGCTCCACGCCATCCAGGCGTT
Organism: uncultured Phaeodactylibacter sp.; assembly: GCA_964488965.1. Taxonomy (GTDB): domain Bacteria; phylum Bacteroidota; class Bacteroidia; order Chitinophagales; family Saprospiraceae; genus JACJXW01. The sequence continues at coordinate 1,132 of CAZAXA010000443.1, forward strand.
GTTCTTCGGTATTCAGCGTGCATTCAATATCGTAATCACAGCGCTGCTGCCAGTACTCGGGGCCGGGAGCGCCGTCCCATGCGCGATAATCGTTTGGCGGGGGCAGCATAGCGCCCAACTGCTCGAATTTATTGGCGTGGCCAGCATCGGGGTTATTCTGGTTAAAAGCCGGGGCAGCGATGGCCAGAAAGCAGAAAAGAGGAAGCGGTTTTATCATGGTAAACGGGTATTGAGGGATGATCAGGGCGACAAAGCTAGAGATTTTCGAAAACTAAGGCAGGGAAAATATTGCTAGAAACGGCAGGAGGTTCCCCAAAATTTAGAAGAAAGGAAAGGAATTTTTCTCTCCGGAATCAGCTTGAACCATTTAGGATATTTAATCATCAAATCATAAGGCCATGTTGGGAACTTTCTTTTGCGGCGCCTTCTTTTCCGCAATCCTGATGGCCTCCTGCGGAGATACAGCCGTCCACGGGGAGCCTGCTACGGGGTACGTGGAAAGAGAAGAGCCAACCATCAAATTCAAGTCTTTCTCTTACATCGATGCCCAGGGAACGGGAGGAGAGGCCTTTCGTTTTCTGATGCCTGCCGACTGGAAATTCGAGGGGGGGATAAGCTGGGCGCTGGACTTGCCGGCCATGCCGGCCACCGCTGCTTTCCGGGTGTACAACCCCGATGGCGCCGAAGCCTTCGAAGCCTTTGCCAACCGTTGTTACTTCTGGACGGACAACCAGATGACGCTAAGCCTTAACCCACCCGGCTCCCGCTATTTCGGCATGGAAGTCCGCCCGCCGGCCACAGCGGTTGGCGCCCTTCAGCAAATCCTGCTGCCACCGGCCCGCGGCCACCGGCGCAACTTCCAGATTCTCAGTGCGGAACCCCTCCCTGAACTGGCACAGGCCACCGGCGCGGGGAAGATGGGAGAAGGGTATGTGCAATCCTTTGCTGACGGGGCCAGGATAAGGGCCGCTTACGAGCAGGATGGCGTTTTGATGGAGGAAGAATTTTACGGTGTGGTGGAAGGGGCGTTTTTTCCCATCCAGTCGATGTACGGCACAACCACCAACATCATCTGGTATATGGATTATCTCTTTTCCTTCAGGGCCCCGAAGGGTGAACTGGAAAAACATGCCAAGGCCTTCCAAACCATTACCTCTTCCTTCCGCCTCAACCCGCAGTGGTACGCCAAGTACAGCAATATGGTCGAATACCTCGCCCGGCAGCAGATTCAGCGCATACACAACCTCGGCGAACTTAGCCGCACGCTGAGCCAGATGAGCGATCAGATGCGGGCTGAAAACCTGGCGCAGTTCGAGGCGCGCGGCAAGGCATTTGACCAGGGCGCGCAAAAATTCAGCGATTACATGCTCAACATCGACCGCTACTACGACCCCTTTGAAGAACGGGAGGTAGAGCTGCCCAGTGGTTACAACCATGCCTGGGTGAACAACCTGGGCGAGTACATCCTTACGGACGACCCGAATTTTAACCCTAATGTAGGGTCAAATTTGCATTGGGAAGATATGGAACGGGGGCAGGGCCATTAGTGGATGGTGATCGTATAAGCATGCCGGAATTCCTCATGTGCCTCCAGGGCAACTACCCCTTCTTTTTCCGTAAGTTGCTGGTTGTGAAGGGTATGGTCGGTGAGGCCGAACCAGGGTTCGATACAAACGAAAGGAGCAGTAGCGCTTTTGGACCAGACCCCAAGGTAGGGGAAGCCGGTAAAATCGAGGGAGAGTACAGGCTCTTCACCTTTTTGCAGGGTGACGGAAGAAGATTTCAGGCTTTTGAAGATCAGTGCATCCTTCCTGAAAAGGCCTTCCGTTACAGGCAGATGCCGCTGGCCATCAAGTATCAGCTCGCGGACGCCATTGCGGAAGCCGTTGATGATCCGCTGGATATTGGCTATTTCGGGTTGTTCAAAAACGAGCTGGTAGTCCGAGCGTTTTTCATGCCCATACAGAGGGCAGTTGAAAGCGGGATGCCCGCCGATGGAAAAGTACAGCTTTTTATCGGAAGGGTTGATCACCCGGTAAGTTGTCATTAAGCGGTTTTCCTGAATTGTATAGATGACCTGCAACTCAAAATCAAAGGGGTAGCGCTCCAGGGTGAAGGGGTTGCTTTTCAGCGAGTAGGCCAGCTCATTGTCCTTTTTTTCGGCAAGCGTAAAGGGCAGGTCCCGCGCCAGCCCATGCTGCCCCATTTTATAGCATTTGCCATCGTAGTAGTAAATCCCGTCCTTGAGCGCCCCTACGATGGGGAACAGCACCGGTGCATGGCGGTTCCAGTAATCGGGGCCCGCCTGCCAGAGATATTCCGTCTGTGTTTCCTTTTTGAACAGGCTGCACAATTCTCCGCCTTTTTCCTTTACGGCGATACGCAGGTAGGAATTTTCGATTGTCGCTTTCATGCTGGTGTTTACGTTATGGCCCTTGCGAAGTTGCACCCCGGAAGCCAATTTTTGGCCGGGGCGCATAAAATGCAAGAGCTTCCGTAACCGGAAAGCGAACGAAGGCGCTCATGGCGGTTTTACCAAAAGACGGTATAAAGCGCCAATAAGATCAGGCAGATCACAACGGCACTGATATTGAATACCCTGCCGGTAGCGAACAACTGCCGGGAAAGCGGGATGCCCTTCTCAAAGTCGGCGCCTTTATTCTCTATGTAACTGGCAATTACAATGATCACCATGGTGGATATCCACGTCCAGAACATCTGATTCATGAAAGGCAGATGCAGGAAGAACGGGCTGTCGGACCACCCGTTGGGCGCCACCTTGAAGTACAGGGCTATAGGGATCGACAGTACTGCCCCCCAGATAGCGCCCTTGTTGGTGGCTTTCTTCCAGAACAAGCCCAGCATGAACACGGCCAGGATACCCGGGCTGACAATGCCGGTGTATTCCTGAATATACTGGAACACCTGCCCAAGGTTTTTCAGCTGCGGCGCCAGTGCAACAGCGATCAGCAGGGCTGCCCCGGCCGAAAGCCTGCCCACGTTTACCAGTTTTCCTTCAGTGGCAGCCTTATTGATATAGGGTTTATAGATGTCCATCGTAAAAATGGTAGCCGTAGAGTTGAGCATCGAGGCCAGGGAAGAAACGATAGCTGCCGCCAGTGCCGCTACCACCAGGCCCTTCAGGCCGGAAGGGATAAAATTGCTGATCAGCCAGGGGGCGGCATTATCATTGATGATGTTGCCATTTTTACCTACGAAGGAGGGCGCGACTGATTCAGCGGTCACCATTCCGTCGGGCCCGGCATTTAATACGTAAGCGACAATACCAGGCACTACCACGATCAGAGGGATCAATAATTTCAGGAAAGCCGCAAAGGCGATACCCTTTTGAGATTCCCTGAGGGATTTCGCCGCCAGCGTCCGTTGAATGATATACTGGTTGAACCCCCAGTAGTACAAGTTGGCAATCCACATTCCACCGATCAGCACGGCCAGGCCAGGGAGGTCCCACCAGGCGTCCGTCCCGTTTGGAGTGATGATCTCCCCTTTTTCGAGGATCATGGAGAATTTGCCGGGAACCTGTTCGTAGATCGCCTTGAACCCGGCGATGACCCCGCCGTCCGGCGAAACGTGAGATAAAGCAATGAAAGTGGTAATAAGCCCGCCAACGATGAGCAATATCACTTGTATCACATCGGTCCAGGCCACTGCCGCCAGGCCTCCCCACAGGGAGTATAAAGCCGCAAAGAGGGCCAGCCCGATAATGCAGGGCAGCAGGATGGAGCCGGTGCCGGCGCCCAGGATAGTATCCAGGGCTGTGGCGCCGAGATATAAGACCGAAGTGAGGTTGACGAATATATACAGGCCGATCCAGAAAACGGCGAGTATCGTTTTCAGGTTTTCACTATAGCGCTTTTGTACGAATTCGGGGATGGTGTACAATTGCTTCTCGATAAAAATGGGGAGGAAGAATTTCCCAACGATGAGTAAGGTGAGCGCCGCCATCCATTCGTAAGAGGCGATGGCCAGCCCGATGGCAAAACCCGAGCCGGACATGCCGATGAACTGTTCAGCGGAAATATTGGCGGCAATCAGGGATGCGCCGATGGCCCACCAGGGTAAGGACTTGCCGGCGAGAAAATAATCCTCCGAGGTCTTCTCTCCCTTCCGGGTGACCCAGTAAGCGATCCCGACGATGATGAAACCGTAGGCTATAAAAATAGCGTAGTCAATAAATTCAAATTTCATAGTCTTTCGTTTTGGGTATTATCCTCCTGCCTGTGAAAAACAAAAAAGGGAGTTACAAACTTTTTCGCAACTCCCTCCTGTCCAGTCGGGGTAGCAGGATTCGAACCTGCGGCCTCCTGCTCCCAAAGCAGGAGACACA
>CAZAXA010000444.1:0-5458 GCA_964488965.1 uncultured Phaeodactylibacter sp.
CTGGAAGTGACCAGTGGCGCCTATGTGGATAGCCTGCTGGAAAACAGCGCCGCCGCCGCCGCCGGCATCAAACCCGGCGACGTGGTGGTCGAAGTGGAAGGCCGCCCCATCAACTCCTCCCCCGAACTGCAGGAGATGATCGCCCGCTACCGTCCCGGCGACAAAGTACAGCTGAAAGTGGACCGCGCCGGCAAGCAGAAGGCCTTCCAGGTCGTGCTCAACAACCGGCAGGGCAGCACCGCCCTGGTGGAAAAGCCGGAACAGAAGGACGCGCTGAGTATGCTCGGCGCCGAATTCGAGCCCCTGAACAGCGACGCCGCCCGCAGGCTCGACATTGAGGGCGGCGTAAAGGTCACCAAACTGTACGCCGGCAAGCTCCGCAAATACACCGACATGCGCGAAGGCTTCATCATCACCAGGGTGGACGGCCGCCCGGTGAAGAGCGCCGAAGAACTGGCCGGCGCCCTGGAGGGCAAGTCCGGCGGCGTGATGCTGGAAGGGGTGTATGAGGATGTGCCGGGAGTGAGGTATTATGCTTTCGGCATGCAGTAGGGGCCGTTTTGGGAATTGAGCCGTCCCGAATACAGATACAGAACGCGGATGGCGCGGATACAGCGGGTTTTCGCGGACAGGCCGAAGCGCCTGCCCGTAAGAATCCGCACAATCCGCGTCATCCGCGTTTTGTTTTTCTCTTCTTCCCGATGACATTTCTCTGTTCTCCCACCATTAGATAGTGATACTGCCAGACAAGCAGGGAAGGCCATGAAACATGGCGCAATGTGCCGGGCAACACACCACTGTGCCGGCCTGGCGGAGCCATGCCCGCCCCTCTCGTTTGGCTCTTCTTTCACTCTAATCTTTTGGTACTATGAGAGAGCAGGAAGCTATGAAAACCGCCGCCGCAAGAGAGTGGCAACTCGACGATTTCAAGGCCTTCGCCATGGGCCCCGCCCAGCAGAAGCTGGTCAGGGGAGGGGACGGCGGCGACGGCCCCGGCTTCGAAGAGGTCGTCGATCTGTAATTTTTCCTGATGGGTAGGAACATGAGTCAGCCTGAACTCAGGAATGGCTCATGTTTCCTTTATTATGGCCGCCTGCCCGCCGCCTTCCAACTGCTTTCTCAGCCAGGAGCCAAGGATAAGAGGCGCCAATCCGTCGAGCCACTCCAGGGCTGCGGCGCGGGCCCGCCGGGAATGCCAGGCCTGGGAGCGCAGCAGGGCGATCTTCCGGGCCGCTTTGATAAAGTTGAGGTATTCCTTTCTGCGCCGGCCGGAGAGTTTTTTGTGGCGGCGGATATACTGCCCGAAAGCTTCGAGCGCGGAGCGCAGGGTGTCTTCATAAACAGGCTCCTCCAGGTGCATGCACAACAGGCAGCGCACGTACAGGGAATATACCCTCAGCTTGTAAGCCGACTGTTTTCGGTACACTTCGTTCAGTTGGCCGTGGGCGCCGGCATAGTCCTCCCGGGCAAACAGCACGGTGGCCTGCCCCAGAGCGGCGGCGTCCCGGGCGGCAGGAATGGGCAGGCAGGACTGGTTGTTGCGGATAAACTGTTGGGCCCAGTCAAAATGGCCGGCCTGAGACGCTACGGTGCAGGCATTGAGGAAGGTGGCGTCGGAGATCGTGCCGTTAAAAATGAACAGCCCGTGCTCCTCTCCATATCGGAACAGGTCAAAAAGCTCATTCATATACTGCTGCCTGCCCTGGTTATGCCGGAAAAAGGCCAATGCCACGAGCTTTGCCTGGACGAAAGATTGTTCATCAGGAGGAAGAACCTGGCCCAGGCGGCAGAACAGGGTTTTGGCGGCCAGGAAGTCCTCATCGGGGCTGTCCTCCCGGAAGAGGAGGACGAGCCGGCGGTACAGGCCGATGGCCGGATGGGCGGCTTCCATGGCCGCGGCCTCCTTCAGGGCCGTATCCAGAAAACGGCCGTCCAGGAGGGGCGCCTGGTAAACCCGCTGCCGGGCCAGTTGGTCGCTTGCGTACTTCAGTTTCAGCAACACGAAGTGCTGGTCGAGCAATTCCATAGCCCCGCTGGTATCCGCCCTGTCCTCGGAATGGCTGTTGGCGCCCGGGTGGGTATAGTGTTCTTCAAAAATCTCTACAGCCTCGGCCAGAGCCAGCGGGCTGCGGTAGGGCAGGCTGAACAAAAGACCGGACTGCCGGCGGCTTTCCCGGGAAAAAAGGCCGAACAGCCCCCGGCTGCGGTAGGCCGACCGCCGCGCCCTCCGCTGAAGGGCTTCCTCCCGTTGAAATTCCTGCTGGAAGAAGAAACCCTCTACCAGCCGGCTCAGCTCGCTGTAACGGTCGTTGAGGAACTTGCCGTCGAAGGGTTTCCCCGGGCACAGCTGCCCGAAAACCTCCTCTTTGCCGAGGGTTTCGTAGCGGGGGTGAGCCGGGCGCAGGCAGCTCCACAGGCGCTGCGGCCAGGGGCTGGAATGGAAATAGGTCGAAGCCAGGAATTTGTCCAGCCAGGGCAATTCCTGCCCTTCCAGCCGTTCCAGCAGGCGGTAAAGTTTAGGTTGAGGCAAAGTTTTTTAGTTTTTTGATAAAAAATAAAATGCTGGATATCAATATATAAAGTTTATACAGAGCTATAAATTCTTCCTTAAGATAAAAGTTTTCTTTGAAAATTGTCAATTTTTCGGGCGAGCTGTTGCAGTAAGTTTGGAGTAATCCTTTAAAACGTATCCTATGCAACGGCTGAGCTTACTGCGCCTGACTTTCGAAACAGAGATAAATCCCTGGGAGGCGCCCGCCTTTCAGGCCGCGGTTGCCGATTATCTGGGGGGCGACCCCGAAGGGTTGTTCAGCCCGCCGGGCGGGCCAGGCGATGCCGGCGCGGCGGGGCTGCCTTCCTCTCCCTTCGCCTATCCGATGGCGCAGTTCAAAATGCGCCGCAACGGCGGCCGCTACCAGCCGCTGCTTCTGTGCCTGGGCGCCAAGGTAGGCCAGGCGCTGGAGATTTTCCGGAACAGCCTCGACATGCAGGTGCTGGTCAACGGCCGGCTATATTCCCTGGCCATTGCCGAAGCCAAAGTGTACAGCTTCGAATGGCAGGCCGGAGAGCAGCCCTATGCTTACAACCTCTTCAAGTATCAGGCGCTCAATTCCGATAATTACCGGATTTACCGGCGTTTGAAAGAAGAGGAGGAAAAGAAGGAATTCCTGGGCAGGCTCCTGGCGAAACACCTGCTCGCCTTCGCCCGCGCCGTAGGATGGGAACTGGATTTTCAGCTCGAAGTGCAGAACCTCCACCTCATGAATGAAAAGCCGGTGAGCTGCGGCCCCATCAGCTACCATTGTTTCGACCTCAGCTTCCGCTGCCCCCTGCTGCTGCCGGAATACATCGGCCTGGGCAATGCCGTGGCCAAGGGCTTCGGCGTGGTGCGGCTCGACCGGCGGGGGCCGAGTTGAGGAAACACGGATCAGTTCGTAAGAGTAATTCCTTATTACCCGGTTAAAGAGGTTTACCTGGTCCCGGACGCGTTTGGACAACTGGTCTTTTTCACTGATTGGGCCAGAGGAAATGCCATATTTATAGACGTCATCCTCTTCAGTATCCCTGATCTCATACAAATGAAATGTACGCCGGTTCTTCTTGTTGTTGCCGTGCATTCAACCGGAGGTTTACAACTTGATGGCCAACTCTCCCCAGCCTTCTTCGTTGAAGCCGGTTTCATAGTTGTAAGGAGGGATGTAATCCCATTCTTCTTTGCCGGTGCGTAATTGCCAGGCTTGCTCAGGTAGGTTCAGCAGGGCTTCGAATTCTACCTCCTGCGGCATTTCCTCGGGATGAGACAGGATGCGATAATAAGTTTCACGGCCATTGGCGACTACGGCACAACGGGCGTAGAGAAAGCCGTCGGCTGAAAAAAAATCGCTATCAGCGGCATAGGAGTCAGCGTAGACTTTACCGTCAAGTTGGCACAGCAGCTTTGCCTGAATGTCTGCAAAAGTGCGGATGGCTGTTTCTGAAAACTGCCCCAAAGCGGCTATTGCCGGGGCCAGCACAGCTTCATCATTTCCTTCCTGCTGCCAGTCCAGCAGTTCAATAATATGCCAAAAGCGCTCCTCATCCATTTCAACCGGATGATCGGACATCCGCTCTGCTATGAAATCGGCCAATTCCCTGAGTTCAGCTGGTTCCAACCTGGCAATGGCGGCCTTGAGATCTTGTACACTCATCATTATACGGTATCGATCCTGGCAAAAATATACAATTTCCAGGAGCCGGTCAAGAAAAAGCGGGTTACGGGATTTCTTCCTACCTTTGCCCCATGGCCAACGTCCTCATCAGCCTGGTCGGCGACCAAACAGTGCCCAATGTTTTTCTCATCCGTGATCCCGCTTTCCGGATGATCGACCGTTACATCTTCGTGGATACTCCGCAGATGGAAGAACGGCGGCGCCTCGACTACATCATTGCTTCTACGGGCTTGCCGCCCGCCGCCTGCCTTCGGCTGCCCGTAGAGGCCGACAACCTGGGGGCCATCCGGGAGCGGCTCGCCAGCCTGCAGTTGCCCGCCCATGGCAACCACTACTATGTCAACCTGACCAGCGGAACCAAGCTGATGTCGGTCGCTCTCTATGCGTTTTTCACCCAGCCGGCCTACCGCCACTGCAGCAGCATCTTTTACATTCCCATCGGCAAGAATGCCTTCCTGCAGGTGTTCCCCGAAGAACAGGCGCGCGAGCAGCCGCTCACCTACCGCATCTCGCTGGAAGAATATCTGGCCAGTTACGGCATTGCCGCCACAGCGCAAAAGGGGCTGCGGGACCTCCACCGGCCGGAAAGCTACACCGCCTCGGTGATGCCCCATTTCCTCTCGGTAATGGACAGCCACGCTTTCTGGAGCGCTATGAAAAAACTGCGGGATACCTACAACCGCTCCTACCAGAAGCCGGCCCTGGAGGCGCCGGTGGAGCGGGGCCTGCAACCCTTCCTGGAGCAAATCCGGTATCCGCTTTCTGCCCGTGGCCTGCTGACGAAAGGGGATATCGCCTACCTCACCGGCGGCTGGTTCGAGGAGTGGGCCTTCAGCCGCCTCCGGCAGCATTTGGAGCTGCCCGGCGAGGCCATCCGCTTCGGCGTCCGGGTGGAACGGCAGAACGCCGACGGGCAGGCCGTCCCCAACGAGTGCGACATCCTGTTCACCCTCAACAACACCCTGCACATTGTCGAGTGCAAAACAGGCCTGGGCGCCCGCCCCAGGCAGCTCTTCGAGGATGCCCTGTACAAACTCACCGCCCTGCGCAATGAGTTCGGCCAGCGGGTGAAAGCCCTCTTCTTCACGCTCTCGGACCTGCGCCGCCAGCCACGGCAGTGGGAAGAGACTTACCTCAGTCGCGCCAGGCTGCACCGCGCCCTCTTGTTCGACCGCAGGGGAGCGGTGGTGGAACTGGAAGAGCGGTTGGGGAAGATGAAGGAAGGGGCGGCGGACTGAATGGCCCTGACG
>CAZAXA010000445.1:0-5449 GCA_964488965.1 uncultured Phaeodactylibacter sp.
TCGACCACGACGAAGAGGCAGACCGCGAGGCTCAGCAGGGTGAGCAGGCCGCCGTAGATGCTGAAGGAATAGCCTCCGCGCACCAGCCACGACCGCCATTGCGGGCGCAGCAGCACGTTCAGGAAGCGGTCCGGGCGGTCGAGGTCTTTGATGAGCAGCAGGCCGGTAGCCGCCAGGAAGAGCAGCCCGGCGCCCAGGCCCCACCACCAGGTTGCCGCATCGGCCCTGGCCCAGCCGAAAAGAGCGCCCAGGAAGGCTACCAGGAACAGGCCGGCCGAGATGGCCTTGGCCAGCACATAACCCGAGACCTCCCAGCCCCAGAGGACGCCCTTATCCGGCGCATCGTACACGCGGCGGGGCTTGTCCAGCAATAGTTCGATTGACCTGGAGGCGCCGTTCTGAGCTACATTGCCGGCATAGGTGGTATGCCCGTTTGCCTCCATCAGGGCGTCGATGGCATCGCCGTTCGAGAAGGCCAGCTTTTCGGCGGCCCTGGCATAGTGCCCTACCCCGCGCGCCTGGGCGCTCCAGAAGTAGGCATCCGATTTTTCGGTGGCAACCGGGTTCAGAGAAGCCTCATCGCCATTGATATAGAACAGGTTCGGAACGGTTCCTTTGGCCGCCTTGCGGACGGTGGCCTGCTCGCGGCCCAGCAACTGGAATATCTCCGATTCCGGGTCGTCCATGTCTCCGGAGATGATGGCATGTTCCGGGCAGACATTGACGCAGGCAGGCTCCAGGCCGATGTCGATACGGTGCGCACAGTAATTGCACTTGGCGGCCGTGTGGTTCTCCGGGTCGATGTAGAGCGCGTCGTAGGGGCAGGCCTGCATGCAGGATTTACAGCCGATACAGCGGTTCTTGTCGAAATCGACGATGCCGTCGTCCCGGATGAACAGGGCCTCCACCGGGCAGATTTCTACGCAGGGGGCCTCCGTACAGTGGTTGCAACGCATTACCGAGAAAAGGCGCCGCGTATGCGGGAATTCCCCTTTCTCGACCTGCTTGACCCAGGTGCGGTTGACGCCTACCGGCACCTGATGCTCGGCCTTGCAGGCTGTGGTGCAGGCATGGCAGCCAATACACTTCCGGTTGTCAATGATAAAGCCGTATTTCATGATCTATTTCAGAATATATTTTCGCAATAATGGATAAAAGTATGAACACATTTTCATATTTCAAAATATGCGGGCAGACTTGACGGCTTTTCCTCTGAAACGGCCGACAGCAAACTCGTCAGGTTTTTACGAAACATGGCGCAACGGGCAGGAAAATGGGAGTTGGGTGAGCTAATCAGGTAAATAATATAACAAACCGCGCCGTCAAAAATATCAAAGGCCCCGCCAATTTAGACATTGTAAAAATAGGGCACCAATCAACAATCAACAGGCAACAATCAACAGGCAACAGGCAACAATCAACGCAGCATTACATTCCAGAGCACTACCGCTCTTCGTTCGTCTGCACCGCATCGGGGCTCCAGGAATCCTCTTCGCCGGCCCCCTGCCGCTTGTGGAATGCCTCTACGGCGTCATGAACGTACATGAAGTGGTTTCGGGCGCCGATCTTTTCGATCAGGCCGTTTTTCTTCAGGATATCCCGCACCGGGCCGATTGCTCCCGACAGGTAGAACTGCACCTTTCGCTGGTTGAGGAAAGCCATGAACTCTTCCAGGATCTGGATGCCGCTGGAATCGATATCGTGAATGCTGGACGCGTCCAGTATCACCAATTTAAGTTCTTTCCCTTCCTTTTCGGCCAGGGCTTCCATCGATTCCCGGAAGTAAGCGCAATTGCCAAAATACAACTGGGCGTCGAAGCGGACGATGAGGATCTGGTTGTGGCGGATGGCCTTTTCGAAGCGGTTGATATTGCGGTAGCTCCTGGAATCGGGCAACTGGCCCAGGACGGAAATATGGGGTTTGGAGTTGCGGTATATCATGAAGGCCAGAGAAAGGATAACGCCGGTGAAGACGCCGTTCTGAATGCCTAAGGTAAGGGTAGCGGCAAAGGTAACCATCATGGTCATGAAGTCGCGGCGGTCGGTATGCCAGAGGTGGAAGGCCTCTTTGTAGTCCACCAGGTTGATCACGGCCACCACGATGATGGAGGCCAGGATGGCCTTGGGCAGGTAGAAGAACAGGGGAGTCAGGAACAACAGCGTCAGGGCGACGAGCACGGCGCTGATCATGGAGGAAACGCCTGTCTGTGCGCCGGAGTCGTTGTTGACGGCGGAACGGGTGAAGCTTCCTGTGGTGGGGTAAGAGTGAAAGAAAGCCCCGCCGATCTTGGTCAGCCCCAGGGCGATGAGTTCCTGGTTAGGCGCCACGCGGTAATTCTTATGCATGGCCTCTATGGTCTTGGCGATGGCCAGCGATTCGATAAAGCTGATCAGGCAGATGGTAAGGGCCAGCGGCAGCAGCTTCATCACCATCGGCAGGCCGATATGAGGCGCGGATACCGGCGGCAGGCCCTTCGGCACCTCCCTGACGATCTCCACGCCCAGATCCTGCATGCCGAAGAAATAAACCAGGGCGGTACTGGCTATCACCGCCAGCAGGGCGCCGGGAATGGCCTTGTTGACGCGCTTCAGGATGAGGATGAAAGCGATGCCTCCGAAGCCCAGGGCCACCGTCGGCCAGTGGATATCGCCGATATTCTGCACCGTACTGGCGACGATCTCGTGGATGAAGTTACTGCGGGTAATATTTATTCCCAGGAGGTTCTTCAGCTGGCTGAGCCCTATGATGAAAGCCGCCGCCGAAGTGAAACCTGCAATGACCGGATGGGAAAGGAAGTTGATCAGAAAGCCCAGCCGGAAGACCCCCAGCAGAACCTGTATCACCCCCGCGATCAGGGCCGTGGCGATGGCCATGCCGATGAAGGCCTCGGTACCCGTCTCCGCAAACTGCCCCACGCCCGCCAGGATCAGCAGCGAGACCAGGGCCACCGGCCCTACCGACAGCTGCCGGGAAGTGCCGAAGAAAGCATAAAGGAATAAAGGTATGATGCTGGCATACAGGCCGTAGATGGGCGGCAGGCCCGCCAGCAGGCCGTAGGCCATGCCCTGCGGCACCAGCATGACGCCGACGGTCAGCCCCGCCAGCAGGTCGCCCCGAAGATAGGAGCGCTTGTACTTCGGCAGCCAGCCGAGAATGGGAATGTAGGAACGGATGTTGTTCACGGTTTTCCGGTATTGCGGGTTTCCGGTGTTGCGGGTTTCCGGTGTTTATGGGTTTCTGAGATGGTGAACCAGAAACCCACCAGCTCACACCCCCGCCTTGCCCGGGCAGGAAAAGTCCGTTTTCGGCAGGCCGGCGGCGACGATCTCCTCCAGAGAAGACTGTACATTGACCAGGTTGTCATACCCCCTGGCCTTGAGTATAGAAGCGGCGATGGTAGAGCGGTAGCCGCTCCGGCAGTGGAGGTAATACTCCGCATCGCGGTTGATCGCCGCCATATTGTCGTTGATAAAATCCAGGGCGAAGTGCTCGCCCACTGCCAGCCGTTCGGCGCCCCATTCGCCGGGCTTGCGCACGTCGAGGATATGCATATCGGGCTGTGCTTTGAAGCGCCGGGCGAACTCAACGGCATCAATGGATTCGACGGCATCCACCTCCTTGCCGGCGGCCTTCCAGGCTTCGAAGCCCCCATCCAGGTAGCCGATGGCATTGTCGTAGCCGACGCGCGACAGGCGCATGACGGTTTCTTCCTCCCGGCCTTTGGGCGCGACGATCAGGATGGGCTGCTGAAGGTCCGGGATCAGGGCGCCCACCCAGGGGGCGAAGGTGCCGTCCAGGCCAATGAAAATACTATTGGGAACAAAGCCTTTGACAAAATCCTCCTTATCGCGCACATCCAGCACCAGCGCGTCGTGGGCATTGGCAGCCAGCTCGAAAGCCTCGGGAGGCAGCGGCTGGGCGCCGCGCTCCATGACCGTATCGAAGCTTTCGTAGCCCGTCTTGTTGATCCTGGCGTTCTTGGCAAAATACTGGGGCGGGGGCTGCAGGCCTTCGGTCACCTCCCGGATGAATTCCTCGCGGGTCATATCTGCCCGCAGGGCGTAATTCGTCCGCTTCTGGTTGCCCAGCGTATCCCAGGTTTCCTTGCTCATATTTTTGCCGCAGGCCGAGCCGGCCCCGTGAGCGGGGTAGACGATCACCTCATCCGGCAGCGCCATGACCTTGGTGCGCAGGCTGTCGTAAAGCCAGCCGGCCAGGTCTTCCTTGGTCAGGCTGCCCTTCTTCTGGGCAAGGTCGGGCCGGCCCACATCGCCGATGAACAGGGTGTCGCCGGAAAAGATGGCGCGCTCCCTGCCGTTCTCATCCAGCAGCAGGTAAGTGGTGCTCTCCGGCGTATGGCCCGGCGTATGCAACACGCGGATGGCGGCATTACCCAGCTGGAACTCCTCGCCGTCTTTGGCCTCGTATTTCTCGTAGGCCGTCTCTGCGCCCGGGCCGTAAACGATGCGGGCGCCCGTCTTGCGGGCCAGGTCAAGGTGGCCGGAAACGAAGTCGGCGTGGAAATGCGTTTCAAAGATATACTTGATCACCGCTTTATTCTCATGGGCTTTCCGCAGGTAGGGCTCCGTTTCCCGCAGGGGGTCGACAATGGCGGCTTCCCCGTTGCTCTCGATATAGTAAGCCCCCTGAGCCAGGCATCCGGTATAAATCTGCTCGATTTTCATGAAGGTGAGATTTTGGTATGTGTTATCGGTATCCTGTTCCCTTTTGTTGGGAAACGCACAAATTTATGAAGATTCTTTCATATTTTCAAGAGGAGGGGGGGTGTTGGTTGTTGGTTCCAGGGGCTCCCGCCAGGACAACGAACAACGAACAACGAACAACGAACAACGAACAACCGACAACGGACAACGGACAACAATAATGGTTAAATGGTTATTCGGTTTTTATTATATGCTCCGTTATCTCATACATTTACCCGTTAAACAACAGACATGGAAAAACCGAGGATCGCATTGGCCACCGGCGCCAACCGGGGCATCGGGTTCGAAGTATGCCGGCAGCTGCTCCGGAGCGGGCGCCGGGTGATACTCACCAGCCGGGACGAAAGCAAAGGGCGGGAAGCTGCCCGCCGGCTGGAAGGCGGCGGGGAGATCACCTTTCACCCGCTCGATGTCGCCCGCCCGGAGAGCATTGCGGCCTTGCGGGAATTCGTCGAAGCGGAATTCGGCCGGCTCGATATGCTCATCAACAACGCCGCCATTCACTACGACACCTGGCAGGAAGTGGCGGCGCCCGACTTCGGCATAGTGGAAGACACCCTCGCCGCCAACCTGCTCGGCCCGTGGCGGATGTGCGCCGCCTTCCTTCCCCTGATGCGGAAGAACCGCTGGGGGCGCATCGTCAACGTCTCCAGCGGCTCGGGCTCTCTGCACGGCATGGGCGCCGAGGCGCCTGCCTACGGCGTCAGCAAGGCCGCCCTGAACG
>CAZAXA010000446.1:0-5445 GCA_964488965.1 uncultured Phaeodactylibacter sp.
TGCCGCTGACCACGCAGGCGATGTTCTTGTCTTTGATCTGTTCTTTATAAAGGTCCAGGGCGGCCACGGCCAGGGCGCCGGCGGGCTCCACGACGATACCCTCTTCGTTGTACAGTTGCAGGATGGCGCTGCACACCTTGCCTTCGGGCACGAGGATCATATCGTCCACCACTTTGCGGGCGATGCGGAAGGTAAGGTTGCCTACCCTGCGCACGGCGACTCCGTCGACGAAGCTGTCGATCTGGTTGAGGGTTACCGGCTCGCCGGCCCGGAGGGATTCGAACATGGCGGGGGCGCCTTCCGGCTCCACGCCGATGATGCGCGTATTGGGGCTCAGCTGCTTGAAGTAGCTGCCCAGGCCGGAGATCAGCCCGCCGCCGCCCACGGCGACGAAGACGTAGTCCAGTGAGCGGTCGCAATCCTCCAGGATTTCCAGGCCCACCGTGCCCTGCCCCTCGATGATGCGCTCGTCATCGAAGGGGTGGATGAAAACCTTTTTGTTTTCATCGGCGTCCTTTCTGGCCTCGTGGCAGGCGTCGTCGAAGGTGTCGCCCGTCAGCACTACGTCCACCCATTCCTTGCCGAAGAGCTTGACCTTTTTAACCTTCTGGCGGGGCGTCACGCCGGGCATGTACACCTTACCGTGCACCTCCATCTTCTGGCAGGCGAAGGCCACGCCCTGAGCATGGTTGCCCGCACTGGCGCAGACTACCCCCCTGGCGAGTTCTTTCTTCGGCACAGTGGCCATCTTGTTGTAGGCGCCGCGGATTTTGTAGGAACGCACCACCTGCATGTCCTCCCGCTTGAGGTACAGCCGGCAGCCGTAATGCTCGGAAAGGCGGTAGTTGTACATCAGGGGCGTCTGCTCCGCTATACCTTTCAGGCGCACTTTGGCCTTGTAGATATTTTCGACGGTGATCACCGGGCTTTTGCCGGAGGTTTGGGTTGTCATGGGACGATGGTTTTGAAGTGGGAAGTGGGAAATCGGAAGGCGGAAGTGGGAAGTGGGAAGTCGGAAGGGTATCATTGAGCTACGTATTTCCGACTTCGCATTTCCGGCTTCCCACTTACTTCTCCACTGCCTCCGGCTGGTTTTCCGGCCTGAGGCTGCGCACCGTGCGGCCGGCCTGCCACATTTCGCTCTCCCGCAGTTCTTTCAGTTCTGCCTGCAGCTTTTCGCGGTAGTCGGGCTGGCTGTTGGAGTCGATGGATCGCTGGGCTTCTTTGCCGGCAGCCACGCTGTCGTACAGCTCTTCGAAGACCGGGGCGACGGCGTCGCGGAACTTTTTCCACCAGTCGAGCGCTCCGCGCTGGGCCGTAGTGGAGCAGTTGGCGTACATCCAGTCCATGCCGTTTTCCGCCACCAGGGGCATCAGGCTCTGGGTCAGTTCCTCCACCGTTTCGTTGAAAGCCTCGGAGGGCGTATGGCCGCGCCGCCGCAGCAGGTCGTACTGGGCAGCGAAGATTCCCTGGATGGCGCCCATTAGAGTGCCCCGCTCGCCGGTCAGGTCGCTGTAGACCTCATTTTTGAAAGTTGTCTCAAACAAATAACCGGAACCCACGCCGATGCCGAGGGCGACGACGCGCTCGCAGGCGCGGCCGGTAGCGTCCTGAAAGATGGCGTAGCTGGAATTCAGGCCCTTGCCGGCCAGAAACATCCGCCGCAGGCTGGTGCCTGAGCCCTTGGGAGCGACGAGGATGACGTCGACATCTTTGGGCGGGACAATACCGGTGCGCTCTTTATAGGTGATGCCGAAGCCGTGGGAAAAACAGAGGGCCTTGCCGGCAGTCAGATGAGGTTTGATGGCAGGCCAGACGGCGATCTGGGCCGCATCGGACAGCAGGTACTGGATGACAGAGCCGCGCTTCGCCGCTTCGCCGATGGGGAAAAGCGTCTCGCCGGGCGTCCAGCCGTCGGCAACCGCCTTGTCCCAGGTACTGGAGTCCCGGCGCTGGCCAATGATCACGTTGAAACCGTTGTCACGCAGGTTCATCGCCTGGCCCGGACCCTGGACGCCGTAGCCGATAACGGCGATCGTTTCATCCTTCAATACCTGCCTTGCCTTTTCCAGGGGGAATTCTTCCCTGGTCACTACGTTCTCTTTTACTCCTCCAAAATCAAGTTTTGCCATTTTTGATCGTTTTTTGAATTTGTTCTTTCCTTCCCGGAAGGCAAGAAGGGGTAATATGGCTTCAAAAAAAGGAAGCCATGGCCCTTTTGCCGGCCGCAAGGAATAAAGATAATATGAGGGGGTCCTTTTACAATTGTCTTTTTTGGCCTTTTCTCCGAAATCCAAAAGCGTGTTCCAGGGTGGCAGTTGGCCGGCAGCTACAACTGTCCCATGACAGCGCGGGCCGCCGGCGTGAGTGGGGCCGGCAAGAAGGTATGGCCCAGGCCCAGGGTGTACATTGGCAGCGGGGGCGCCATGCTGGCCTTATCGCCAGAATCGTAATGGAAGATGCCGCCGGCTTATCCTCTACCCTTTCCTCCCCAGAAAAGTGAAATAATCCCAGAAGCCGCCATAGGCGAGGTCAACTTCACGCGCCAGTGTCGTAAACTCCCGGCTGAGGAACGGCAGAATGTCTCCGCCCATACCGGGATGATGGCTGTCCAGGAGTTCCCTGAACCATGGAAAGAAGGAATCATGGAAATCGACGACGGCAATATAGCCGCCCGGGCGGAGGTCCTCTCTGGCCTGCCGCACCAGTTGACGCCAATTGGCGCCTGCCCTGGTCAGGGAGTAGGAAAACAGGATGGCATCCATCTGGCCACTGAAACGCTCACTGCCATAGACGTAGGGCTCCCGTACCAGTTGTACCCTGTCGTGAAACCTGGCCGTAACCCGGCCCGCTTTGGCGATCATAAGGGGAGAGGCATCCAGGCCGGTGATCCGGGCATTGGGAAACCAGCGGGCCAACTGCCGCAGGTTGTGGCCCGCGCCGCAGCCTACCTCCAGTATCTTTGCCTGTTTTTCTATAGGAATAGGGATCGTGCGGATGATCTGCCGCCGCCCGAAAAGAAAGGCCCAACGGGTGGCGTCATATATTCTGGATTGCAGGCGGTGGGAACGCTCCATAGCGCGGCCCTGTTCTTCAATGCGGCTGATATGGATGTTATCCATGCTGTGAAGCTTTTTTTGGATTGTATTGATCAAGTCCGTCCTTTCAGAAAACGAGGGGGGCGGCAGCCTTACTGCTCGAAAATCCAAATATATTAAAACAAAACAACGAATTTATTATATATGAGCATTTTTTTTACTCGAAAGGCGTATCAGGCCAGGTGTGAAACCTTCCTTTTCAGGAAAGCATACGTATCCCACTGTGCCCGCACCATCTCATCGCCCTGCTTTTTGTAGGCATTGCTTTGCTCCGTATCGATCCGGCGGGCCTTGGTATTATCCTGAAGCTGGAGGTTGATGATATGGCGCAATTCCTGGCGGATTTGCTCATCCAGGATGGGCATCACGGCCTCCACCCGGTGGTCGAGGTTGCGGGTCATCCAGTCGGCGGAAGCGGTGTACACCACTTCCTGGCCGCCGTTGCAGAAGATGTAGGCCCGGGCGTGTTCCAGGAAGCTGTCGACAATGCTTATCGCCTCGATGTTTTCGCTCATCCCTTCCACTCCCGGCGCCAGGCAGCAGATGCCGCGGATGATGAGCTGTATCTTCACGCCGGCCTGGCTGGCCTCGTAGAGCTTTTCGATCATAGCCGGATCTTCCAGGCTGTTCATTTTCAGGATCATATAGGCTGCCTTTCCGTTCCTCGCCTGTTCTATTTCGCGTTCTATCAGCGCGGCAAAACGCTGCCGGGTGGTAAATGGAGAAACGAACATGTGCTCACACCTGGGCATGAGCACCTTTTTTTCCAGCAGCAGAAAAATCTGGGCCACTTCATCGCCCAGGCGCTTATCGCCGGTCAGCAGCGCATGGTCGCAGTATAGCCTCGCCGTTTTTTCATTAAAATTGCCCGTACCCAGGTAGGCGTAATTGTGCAGGCCCTGCTCCTCCTCCCGCTGGATGAGCAACAGCTTGGTATGCACCTTGATGCCGGGGTAGCTGTAAAAGACATAGGCGCCGGCCTTCTCCAACTGTTCGCCCCAGTAGAGGTTGGAGGCTTCGTCAAAACGCGCCTTGGCTTCGATGAAAGCAGTGACCTGTTTTCCGTTTTTTCTGGCCTTCAGCAGCGAATCCACGATAGCGGATCTGGCCGCCACCCGGTACAGGGTGATCTTGATGCTCCTTACATCAGGGTCGTTGGCCGCCTCTTCGATCAATTGGGGGACATAGTCGTACTTCTGATACGGAAAATGCAGCATGGCGTCCTTCCGGCTGAGGAAGGGCAGGATCTTTTCCAGGCCCTCCAGCTCCGGGTGAGGCAGCGGCGGCATGGGCGGGTCGTGCAGGCCGGCGTCTCCGGTAGGGTTGGGAAAGCTGAAGAAGTCGTTGAAATTGTGGTAACGGGCGCCGGGGATGAGGTCGTCTTTGCTCAGGCCGAACAAGCCGCGCAGCCGCTTAAGCAGGGCATCGGGCATGGCGGAATCGTAAAGGAAGCGGGTAGGAAGGCCGACGTTGCGCTTTTCCAGGCCTTTCCTGAGCTTTTCCAGCAGGTTGCCCGAATACTCATCATCGATGTACAGCTCGGCATCCCGGGAAAGTTTGACTGCATAGGCGCCAAGGCAGGGCCTGCCCAGCAGTTCTTCCAGGCTGAAGCGGACAATATCGTCCAGAAAGGTAATATAATGATCTTGTCCGCCGGAAGGCAGGATGATGAACCGGGGCAACTCTTCGGAGGGTATTTCCACTATGGCCAGTTGTCCGGCCCGCTCCACTTCGACTACGAAGTACAGCCCCCGGTTTTTGAGGAAAGGCGCCTTGCCTTCCGGCTCCAGGAACACGGCATTGGCCTGAGGACGGATTTTCCGGGAAAAATAGTCCCGCGCAAATGCCTGTTGTTCTTCAGAAAACCCATCTTCTTGAATCAGATGAATGCCATGGCCTGCCAGTTCGGGCAGGATATCCTCCCGGAATATGCGCCCGAAGGCCTCCTGTTGCTCCTGGACGGCCTTCCGGATCAGCTTCAGTTCCTTCCTGGGTTTCACCTCCAGGTCGAGTTTCCGGCGGGTTTTCCTTTTCAGTTCTTTAAAGCTGCGCAGGGAAGCCACCCGCACGCGGTAGAACTCGTCGAGGTTGGAGCTGTGGATGGCCAGGAACTTGATGCGCTCGTACAGGGGCGCCCTCCTGTCTTCGGCTTCCTGCAAAACGCGTTGGTTGAAAGCCAGCCAGCTGAGGTCCCGGTTGAAGTATTCCAGTTTTTCCATGAAAAGGAGTTGTAGTCGGAAAAATAGACAAAAGGAGCGGCAAAATAGGATATTGAAGATGCAATCCCGAAAAAAGCGTGTTAACTGAAGATTAATTACCTGAAAAAACACAGAGGCCATTCCGAAAG
>CAZAXA010000447.1:0-5443 GCA_964488965.1 uncultured Phaeodactylibacter sp.
TTTCTCAGTGTCGCACCAGAGATTGCGTTTGAGGCGGCCTTTACACTCGTGTCGTGCTGCCAGTCGCGGCTGATATCGTAAGTGACATAGGCCTGGATATCGGCAAAGTTGGGCACATACTCGCCCTGCACATCCAGGGTGCCCAGCAGGTAGCGGGTCGTCTTATAGCGGGCGCCGGCCAGGTAGCGCAGCCTGCGGTAGCCGCTTTCATCCGCTTTGAAACTGCCCTCTACATGGGCCGAGCCGCCCAGGAAGCTCATGCCCAGGGAAGCGCGGAGGCTGTCCGGCCGCTTGTAGTGGATATCCAGCACCGAGGACATTTTATCGCCGTATTTGGCCTCGAAGCCGCCGGAAGAGAAGGACAGGTCGCGGATGAGGTCCAAATTGGGAAAGGTGAGGCCTTCCTGCTGCCCGGCGCGGATGAGCTGCGGGCGGTAGATTTCAAAATCGTTGACGTAAACGAGGTTCTCGTCGTAATTGCCACCCCGGACGTTATACTGGGAGCTCAGTTCCCCGCCCGTCCCGCTGCTGGCGCCCAGGGCGATGTGTGGCAGCAGGCTTTCCAGGTTGCCGGTGGTGGTCGGCAGCAGCTTCAGCTGTTGTACATCCTCCCGGATGATGCCGGCATCCTGTATCTTGCTCGCCCGTACGATGACCTCGATCTCCGAATTGGAAGGCGCCAGGGCGACGTCGACCTGGCGGGCGCTCCGCGCCGGCATGGGGCTGATGGCGGCGCTGGCCTTCTGATAGCCCAGGCGGGAAAAAACGAGGGTAAATTCCTCATCGGCCGGCACGGTAATGCTGTAGCGGCCGTTGGCGCTGGTTTCCACCGCCCGGTTGGTACCCTCGATGAACACGGTCGCCAGGTCGATGGGCAGGCCGCTTACGGCGTCGGTCACTATGCCCGTGATACCGGCGCGCGGGCTTTCCTGGGCGGATAGGGTGAGAATACAGCACAACAGCAAAAGGGCAATAAAGTATATGTGTTTCATACCGGTGATTTGCGCGGGCTTTATCTTCCTGAAAAAGCTCCTGATCGGAAAAACCTTTGAGGTTTTCAAAACCTCAAAGGTTTCGGATTTCAAAAAAGGAAACGCAAGTTAGGAGAATTAATTTTCTGTGGAGAATGGGAAAGGATTTTTTATGCATGTAGAAAAGCTGTTAATCCTGTCCGGCCAGCCTGCAAGCCATCAGGCCACCATCTCTGCAAAATCGGCCCGGAAGGAGGAGATATCAAACGCGCTGATGGCCTGTCTGGGGATGGCCCGCAGGGTAGTCAGCAGGGCGGAAGCCATGAGCAGCAGGGTTTCCTTTTCCCCGGCATCCTGCAGTTCTTTTTCCGGCAGGTGAATGGCCAGCTCCAGGAGGCGGTCGTCCGGGTGGTAGCGGTAAGTGCTGCCGGCATTGGCCTCATCGACGTTGAAGAGGATAAAAATTTCGTCGAGCCCGTCGCCGTATTTGAAGAGGGGAAAATTCTGGTTCATCCATTCTTCGAGGTATTCCCCGTTGAGGTGTTTGGACGTCTTTACCGTGCTGATGATGCTCACTTCAAAATTTCTGCCTTGCATGGTTCATTTGTGTTGCGGTTTTTCCCGGAGCAATGCTGAACTTTCTCATTTCCTGTACGGGAAGAGCGTTATCAGGGCTCATTGCCGGCGGGAGCGGAAGCCCGCAACCCCAGTTCCGGCCCAAAAGGATATTTTAGCTTTAAAGATATTGGAAGGGCGGCCGGAAACCGGTGGACAAAGGTCAGGCTTCCGGCTGATTTTTGTCATTGCGGGGCAGCGCTTATGGGGTGTAATTAGGGGCGTAAGCGCTCGTAAACGGGCCTTACGTCCCGTTGTTGTATTCAATCACCCTAAACCTGAAGAATATGAAACGCACGGTAATATTTACGATCGCAGCCTTGCTCGGCCTCGTTTTTTCCTGCCAGAAAGACAGCCTCACGGGCTTTTCAAATGAAGAAGCGGGCTGGCGGTATGGCGGGGATGAGCCTTTCCGGGGAGCGCCCCGCATGGAGGCCATCGAGATGGATTACGTATTGTCGAGGGTAGAAGCCCTGCCGAACACCTTCGAAACCCGCAAGCCGCCCAAAGGGGCAAAGGTGAGGATGTACGGTATGCAGGGAAATGTTACTTTTCTGGGCGGCCTGGATCCCGGCATGAGCTATGAGGTACATTACCTGCCGCCCGACAAGAACCCGGTGAAGGATACTTTCGACGTCTGGGTAGAGGGTGTTTTCCTGGGCAGCACGGATCACTACTGCCTGAGATACTGGGGAGAATGCCGTTACTACCCCGAAGGCCGGAGAGAACCCCGCTACGAATTTACCGGCGGCACGGGCCCCTTTGAGCATACCTTCGGCTGGGTCACAGGCCTGGGGCATGGCGACGCGGAGGGGCAACTCATGAAGTTCGAAGCGGCAGGTAAGATTTCTATGCCGCCGCTGGAAAATTAAGGTAAATGAAAGGCAGGTGTGGGGAAACGTGGAAATACCTGTCATTTCCACGCATTCCCTTGTTTATGTGTTCAGGCAATTATACCGCCAGCGCCATCCGTTTTTCTTCTGCCTGCCGGCAAATGACGCTCGCCGCATATTCCAGGCCGTTCTCTTCCCGCAGGGCCTTGCCCACCGCCTTGGCCTTGTATTGCATGGAGAGGCGCAGGGCCTGTTCCAGAGCGGCTTCCAGAGCGGCGGCCGCAAGGTGTTCCCTGCGCAGGTGGATGCCAATGCCGCGTTGCTGCAATACTTCTCCCCAACCCTGGGCTTCCGTTCCGGATGCGCACAGGATACTGGGGACGCCTGCACGGATGGCGGCCGGCAGCTTCTCGCTGCCGCGGTAGTGAATAACAGCGGCGCATTGCTGAAACAGCCACTCCTGGACGGGCGCTGCGACACGGAAGATGTCGCGTTGCAGCAGGCCTTCCTTACAACTTTCCCAGGGAGCGCATACCAATGCCCGAAACCCCATCTTTTCTGACAGGCCTTTCACCATGCCCAGCAGCAGTTCGCGATCTTCTTCCGGCGCCTGGCTGAGGTCGAAAAATACCGGCCGGCCTCCGTGATACAGCCAGTCGTTCAGAGCGGGCGAGGGCGCCCTGCCGGAAAGCTTCCACTGCAGGCTGTCGGGAATGGCCCACTGTCCGGTAAAATGAAGAGCAGAACTTTCGGCTTCTTTTCCGGGCAGCAATTGAGGGCTGAAGTTATAGAGCGTGGGGACGTAAGGGCCGGCGCCGTTGCGGGAACCCTCTTTTATCCAGGAAGCTACGCGGCCCAGCAGCCCCCCTTTCCTTTGAATGCGGGAGAACAGCTCCGATGCTTCCAGGCCGAGGCCTGTCACGAGGCAGGGCAGCGGCCCGGCTGCCTGTACGACGGCGAGGCTGGCCTGGTGCACCACCATCAGGCTGGCATTGCGCGCCAGTTCCTGCACTTGCCGGAGCAACTCCCGGCCCGGATTTTCCAGGCTTGCCTGATCGGCGGCCAGAGGCTGGAAACGAAGCCCTGCCTTCCGGGCCAGCGGGCCAAAGGCCGGGGCGGCGGCCAGGCAGGCGTTCATACCGCGCTGCTGCAGCTGGGCGCCAAGGGCCAGCAGATAATGGACTGCGGTTTCTTTGCCGAGGGTGATCAGGGTTATGGCCTTCATGATAATTGGTTTTAGTGTGCTCCCTTGATGGGGTGGTGTTGGCTTGTTTACTTCTTTATTTGCTTTTCAGTGTAAATGTTACCGCCGGGAGCTTTCTTTTTTCAGTTCTCTATTTCTTTGATACCGGGAAGGGGGGCCTTACCCCTATGCCTGGTAGGGATTATAAAAATCCCTTTGGGCTTTTTAAATGTTCCTTAACATTTTTTCAGCATTTGGATTTTTCATCATTTTTATACAAATTTGGAATCCGATTCCAAATTTGTATAAAAATGATCCAGCGACAAGCAGGAGAAAAGGCAAAAAGCCTGGCCAGCCAATTTAAAGCAGTCGCCATAATGGGGCCTCGCCAGAGTGGGAAGACGACTCTTGCGCGGCTGTGTTTTCCGGAAAAGACGTACGTGACTTTGGAAAACCCCGGCACTCGTTCCTTTGCGATTGAAGACCCACAAGGGTTTTTAGATCAATATGGAGACGGCGCAGTTCTGGATGAAATACAGCGTGCGCCGGATATTCTTTCTTATTTGCAGCAAAGGTTAGATGAAACGGAGGAGCGGGGAAAGTTCGTTCTCACAGGCTCCAATAACCTGCTCCTTTTGGAGAAGATCACTCAAACCCTGGCAGGCAGAGTGTCTTATCTGGAATTATTACCTTTTTCTATAAGGGAACTGAAAGCAGTTGAGGGTGCTTTATCCAGCCTGAACACCCTTATTTTAAAAGGAGGCTACCCGCCGGTCCAGGCGCAGGGCATCCATCCTGAGGATTGGTTTTCCGCCTACGTCCGGACTTATGTGGAACGGGATGTCAGGCAGATCAGAAATGTAGAAAACCTGTTGCAGTTCGAACGCTTGCTGTCGTTGTGCGCCGCCCGTACAGGGCAGCAGCTGAACTACTCCAACCTGGCAGTTGAGACGGGGGTGGATGTCAAAACGGTGCAGGCTTGGCTTGGTATCCTGCAGGCCAGTTACATTGTTTTCCTGTTGCCGCCCTTTTACAAGAACTTCAATAAACGGATCGTTAAAAGCCCCAAGCTTTACTTTTACGATACGGGCCTGGCCAGTTATCTGTTGCGGATACAGCAGGCAGAAGCTTTGTTTCAACACCCTTATCGGGGCGCCCTGTTTGAAAACCTGGTGGTGTCCGAATTGATAAAGAACCGGTTTAACCAGGGGCGGCGATCCAACCTGTACTATTGGAGGGACAATGCGGGCCATGAAATTGATGTAGTTATTGACAATGGCATGGAGTTGACGCCGGTGGAGGCGAAATCGGGAAGCACCATTACCGGCGATTACTTCAAAGGCCTGGCCTACTGGCAGAAACTAAGCGGGACGAAGAAAGGGGTAGTATTTTACGGAGGGGACGAACGGCAGGAGCGTTCGACAGGCGTCACTGTGGAACCATGGAGAGCGCTTGGGGAGTACTGAAGCGGTTGTTGGTTGAGCGTTGCCAGTCGGGCAGGAAACAAACAACCGGCAACGCTCAGCCAATAAACTAAAACTCCGCATTACCCGGCGTCCGCGGGAAGCCGATCACATCGCGGATGTTGCCCATGCCGGTGATGAACTGCACCATGCGCTCGAAGCCCAGGCCGAAGCCGGCATGGGGGCAGCCGCCGAATTTACGCAGTTCCAGATACCACCACAGTTCCTCTTCGGGCACGTGCATGTCGCGCATGCGCTGCACGAGCACATCGTGGCGCTCTTCGCGCTGAGAGC
This sequence comes from uncultured Phaeodactylibacter sp., assembly GCA_964488965.1. Classification (GTDB taxonomy): domain Bacteria; phylum Bacteroidota; class Bacteroidia; order Chitinophagales; family Saprospiraceae; genus JACJXW01. Next base: position 5,360 of record CAZAXA010000447.1, read on the forward strand.
CGCCGATGACCTCGCCGATGCCGGGGAAAAGCACGTCCATGGCGGCGACGGTGCGGCCCGGCGCCTCCGGGTTCTCGTCGTTGA
>CAZAXA010000448.1:0-5443 GCA_964488965.1 uncultured Phaeodactylibacter sp.
ACCGTCTTTCCCTGGATATATTCTGTTCACAAGGCGTTCTCCGGGCTCAACCTCAAACCTCACCTTAAGTAGTTTTTTATTGAATGGTATGTTTGGAAAAAAACTCTAACTGAGTAAAAGAAACTTATAAAAACATTACTATTTCGAAACTGCCCGCACCGGCAGCACCTGCCGGGATTTCCCGCTCTGCAGGTCCAGCTCCCGGATTTGCGTCCGGCCGTTGTCGCCGGCAGTGAAGTAAAAAAGCTTCCGGCCATCCGGCGACCAGGAAGGCGCCTGGCCGGGAGTTTCCCTGCCCGCCGGGGGCTCTGCGCCGCTGCCATCAGCGTTCATCCACATAAGCCGGAACAGGCCATCCTGCTTTTCCTGGAAAGCGATCCTGGCGCCATCGGGCGACCAGGCGCCGGCATCGCCGCCGGGGCGGATTTCCTGAATGCCCGTACCGTCGGCCCGCGACAGGTACAGGCCCCGCCCCGGCTCGGTGAAGCCGGAAAAGAGGATTTTTTCTCCTTTCGGATCATAGGAAGCGTAATGGCAGACTTTATTGTCTTCGTGAGTCAGTTGTTCCACCTCCGTTCCATCCAGGCTCAGCACATAAATGTTGATAGCGGGGTATCTGCCGGAAGAGATGAGCACCCGCTTCCCGTCCGGATGCCAGTCGTTGGCCTGCCCATCGGGGAAGCGGCCCCTGGACAGGTTGGCCAGGCCCGAGCCGTCAAAATTGATGATATAAACGTCATGTGGCTGGCCGGCTTCCAGGGGAAAAGAGTTGAAAAGGATTTTCTGCCCGTCCGGCGACCAGCGTGGGTGCACATCCAGCCCGGGAAGGCTGGCCAGGCGCCGCAGCTCCGTGCCGCCGGCCCTGGCCACGTAAATATCCTGATTGCCGCCCTCGTTGCAGGTGAAGGCAAGCCACTGCCCATCGGGCGAGACGGCAGGGCCGGCATAGTCCTGACCAGTAAGGGTAAACGACAGCAACAGGCTGAACATCGGGCTGAGAAAATATTTCATATTACCGGTGATCTTGTTATAATGTACTTCTCCTCTCACCCTCCGCTTCCCGCCTGGGCCCGGCGTTTTTCCTCCTCGGCGCCGGTCGGGCGGCGGCGGCTGGGCGCCAGGTTCTGCTTGCCGAAATTATAGCTGAAAGCGAGCCTGCCGACGCGGGTTTCACGGTAACTCCGGAACTCTTCGTTAATATTGCCGAAGCGGGTGCCGCCGCGGGGCCAGCTTTGCCAGAATATATCGCTGACGTTCAGGCGCAACGTCCCCCTCCCCTCCCAAAGGCTTTTCTGTATGCCGGCATTCAGCGCCCACATCGGCTCCATTACCGAGATGCCGTATACGTGGCGGTGCATGTAGAAACCACCCAACTCCGCCGAAAAACCTCTGGAGAGAAGGAAGGACTGGTTGAGGTCCAGGTGGAAGGCTGTGCCTCCCTGGCCCAACCCAAACCCGGCGACGTCGCCCTCAAAACGGTTATAATACAGTAGGAAATTGGTATTTACGTTCCACCATTTGGCCAGATCGAAGGGAGCGTTGATGCCCAGCCCGAAGTACTCGTACCGGAGGATGTTCACATTGGTCACCACCGTCTGCCGGGCCTCGTCGTTCTGGATCAGGGCGTAGGTGATGTTGTCTTTGGTGCTGCTGTAACTCAAATTGGTGCTGAAGCGCTGCCGGAAGGTATGTGTCAACTCTGCCGAATAGGTAAGCTGGGGCAGCAGGAAGGGGTTGCCTGCCCGGTAGGTGGTCGGGTCGACGAAGGCCCGGAAAGGGTTAAGCTGCTGATAGTTGGGCCGGTCGATGCGCCGGCTTAAAGAAATGCCGAGCAGGTGGTTGTCGGAAACCGTATAATTGACGAAGGCCGAAGGGAAAAACTGGAAGTAATTGCGGCTGAAAGCGCTGTCAGTGGCCACCTGAAAGCCGTCGGCAACGGTCTGCTCCCCGCGCAGGCCCAGTTGCACATTCCACTTGCCCCATTCCCGTTTCCAGTTCAGGTAGCCGGCATTGATATTTTCTTCATAAATGAAGTGATTGCTTTGCCGGCTGTCCAGCTCCTCCTCGCTATTGAGCAGGATGAAATACTTCAGGTCGTTATCGGCCTTGACATAGCTGGATTTCAGGCCGGCGTCGAGCGTACCCAGGCTGCCCAGGGGCTGAGTATAATCGGCCTTGAAGGAATACAGGCTCAGAAAACCGCCGATATCGCCGCGCAGGTAATCCGTTCCGGAAAGAGCACCCCCGGTATCGAAAAAGTAGGTATGGAAAAGCTGGGCGGTCTCGTTCCAGTAACGGGCGTAGTCGAGGTCGGCGGTAAGCGACTGGCCTTCCCGGCCAAAATTCCGGCGCAGGTTAAGGTTCAGGGCGTAGTTGTTCCAGCGGTCCCGCGAGCGGTTGGTGGTAGTGAACCGGCCGTTGAGTTCTCCCTCCGGCCCCAGGATGCTGCTCTCGTTATCGCCCCGGGGGTCAAACTGGTTGAAAACGCCGCTGGCCAGGAAACCTACGGTAGTATTGGGGCCCGGGAAGAGGTCAACGCCGACCCTGGCGCTGTGGTTATGGAAAGGCATGGCCAGGAAGCTGTTCTGGTCATAGGCGGCCTGTACTGCCCCGCTTTCGCTGAACCGCCGGTAGACCACCAGGTTGTTGAAGAACTTATTCCAGCTGTAGTTATAGTTGCCGAACAGGTTGTAGTGCCCGCCGCGATAGTTCAGGTTGCCGCCGGCCGACGCCTTGCCGAACTTGCCGTGGCCTGCCGACAGGGAAACATTGCCGCTGGCGCCCATCTGCCTGCCCTTTTTCGTTTTCAGGTTGATAATGCCGGAACTGCCCTGGGCATCATAACGGGCGGAAGGGTTGCTGATGATCTCGATCTTTTCAATGGCAGTGGAAGACATGCCCCGCAGCATATTGGCCAGCGCGTCGCCGGACAATTGCACGGGCTTGTCATCCATCATGATGACCACTCCGGCCCTGCCGTTCAGGGTGATGTTGCCATTCTGGTCGACAAAAACGTTGGGCGACCGCTCCAGCACCTCGAGAATAGATGCCCCGGCGCTGACGATGCTGTTCTCTACATTCACTACCAGTTTGTCGAGATGGCGTTCCACAAAAGGTTTTTTACCCCGGACGGATACTGCCTGCAGAGTGGAAGATTGCGGCGCCAGGCGGAGCGTACCTATATCGTATCCGCCGCCCTCATCGCGAAATGAGAAAACAGGCGTTTCGCCGGCCTCGTAACCGATATGGGAAACGCGGATGAAATAATCCCCCGGCGGAGGCGGCAGGAAACAGAAAAAACCGGAAGAATCGGCAATGGCGCCTTTGACCAGAGCGCTGTCCGATGCCTGGTGCAGGGTAATGCCGGCAAATTCCAGCGGCTGGCCTGCTTCGCCGGCGGCCTTACCGGAGATTTGGGCCGCCTGGCCCCATAAGGAGGCAAAAGCCGGCGCCAGGGCCAGCAATGATAGTAACAACTTCATGGTATATTTCAGTTAACAGTCGGTTGCTACAAAGGTGGGCAGAATCAAAACAGCAGAATAGTAAAAAACCGACGCCCGGGAAAAAGGCTTAAAAGCCGGGCGGGAAGCTTCCGAAACGCTGCTCCAGCAAGCGGTTCAGGTAGCCGTGAAAATCTCCGCCTTTTTCCCGGAAGTAGGTTTTTGGCGGGTAGGCGGCGAACGTTTTAAAATCCTTGATGAAATGCATCTGGTCGAAATAGCCGGCGGCATAGGCCACTTCCGTCAATCGCCGGCCGGGGTGTAAGGAACGGTAATAGATAGCGGAGTTGAAACGGGCGACCCGGGCGAAGGCTTTCGGGCTCAGGCCTATGTATTGATTGAAAAGGCGCTCGAGGCGGCGTGGGTGCAGGCCCAGTTTTTCAGCCAGCCCCGCAAGGCCGGCATCGCCCCCGCACTGCTGCAGATGGAAGGCGGCCCGTTCGGCCTGCTCCCGCCGGCCGTCCTGTGGCAAAAGGTTCCGCAACAAAAAACGGCCGGCCAGTTCTGCCTTCCGGACGGCATCAGGCGCCAGGGCCACAAGCTCCTCCGTCTCCTCCGGCAGGTGGCGGAAGATTTGTTCCGGCCTTGCGACCACATCCTTCAGTTCGGCCTGAGGAACAGTTGTGAAGCGGCTCAGCCCTGCCGGCCGGAAGCGAATGCCAAATGCCTGAAGGCGCCGGCCGGCATCGAACCGATAACGCGCCGGTTTGCTCTTTTGCCCTACCACAACCGCCTGCTCCGCAAGGCCTTCCGGCGTTTTCTCATCCGGCCCTATACGGCAGGCCTGCCCGGAGATGAACATCAGGCTGGTGTTGCCGTCCGGAACGGATATTTCTTCCTTCCACCCGCTGCCGGCGCCGTCTATGGTGATCAGCCAGTAGTTTTCCACATAAGGCCGAAGAAGGGGATGGGGAAGAATCTCCAGGTATTTCATGGCAGGCATTTATACTCCGCTGCAATAGGTTTTCCCGACACTGCATGTACGTGAAAACCTATTGCCGTTAAATATAAGATGAATGAACATTGCGTTTCATCAAAAATGCAATGTGCGGGCAAAATACAACGGTATAATATTGCTATTTTGGTTCTTTGACAAATCCTGTGATCGAAGACAGTCAAAGAAGCGTTTACCGAACGCCATACTGCTCTTCATAATACTTCTGATAGGCCCCGGAAGTCACCCGCTCCAGCCATTCCGCATTTTCCAGGTACCAGGCCGCTGTCCGTCGCAACCCTTCGTCAGCCTGTATGGAGGGCTGCCAGCCCAGCTCGCGCTGCACCTTGGAAGCATCGATAGCGTAGCGGCGGTCGTGGCCGGGGCGGTCCTTGACGAAGGTGATGAGGCTTCGGGAGGTTCCCGCTTTGCGGCCCAGCAGTTCATCGACGATATCGCAAAGTTGTTGTACCAGCTCAATGTTTTTCCATTCGTTGCTGCCCCCGATGTTGTAGGTTTCTCCCGTTTTGCCCTGGTGATAGATCAGGTCGATAGCGGCGGCATGGTCTTCCACCCAGAGCCAGTCGCGGGTGTACAGGCCGTCGCCGTAGACGGGCAGGGGTTTGTTGTGGCGGATGTTGTTGATCATGAGGGGGATCAGCTTCTCGGGGAACTGGTAGGGGCCGTAATTGTTGGAGCAGTTGGAAATGACGGCGGGCAGGCCGTAGGTGTGGCAGTAAGCGCGCACCAGGTGGTCGGAACTGGCTTTGGAGGCGGAATAGGGCGAGCGCGGATCATAGGGAGTTTCTTCCGTAAAAAAACCGGTTTCGCCCAGGCTGCCGTAGACCTCATCGGTAGAGATGTGGTAAAAGCGCTTGCCTTTGGCGTCCTTCCAGTGAGAGCGGGCGGCATTGAGCAACACCACCGTACCCACGATGTTGGTCTCGATAAAACTCATGGGGTTGGCGATGGAGCGGTCGACGTGGGATTCGGCCGCCAGGTGGATGAC
>CAZAXA010000449.1:0-5439 GCA_964488965.1 uncultured Phaeodactylibacter sp.
ATTTTAACATCTTCGATCTCGAATTTTATTTTGAATCCACCCCCTAACCCCCGCCAGCGGGGGATATTCCTCTGATTTGGGGGGGCGTTTCAAAATAAAGTTTCTCATTTTCAATTACGAGGTTCCCATCCTGACTTTTCGGAGCAGCCTCACTTATACCCCTATACACAATCCACGAAGTGCCCGGCATCCTTCCCCTACCCGCTCTGCCGCAACTGCGCCGGATAAGGATGCGCCCAGATAGGCCGGTACTGGTGTTGCGCCGCTTTTTCTTCGCGTTTCACTTCGATGAGCAGGGCATACAGTTGTTGTTTGAGGTGTGCCAGGCGCCGGCGGAAGCTGTCCATCTTGCGGTAGATGCGCCGGTGTTCGGAGCCGCTTTTGAGGTTATGCTCCCCGGAATCGGGATTGGCGATCCTTGCCAGCTGGCGGTGGAAAGAGCGCAGCCAGCCTTCGATCTCCCGGATCTCCGGCTTGATGGAGCACATGAGCTGGTTAAAGGCCTGCCGCATCTCCGATGCCTGGCTGGTAGTGAGCGGATAGGCCAGAAAGTGTTTCATGACCTTTTCCAGGTAGCGGACTTCGTATTTCCAGAAATCGACCATGGACATCCAGTCGTGGTAATCGCGATGGAGTTGCTCGAAATTCAGGGGCCAGATGGATTTGTTTACCTTTGCAATTGTCGCATTCATAGCTTGGGATTTTTGGGTTCAACCTTAATTAAAGCACTTGCCGGCCTAAGCCGGCAGGGTGTTCAAAAAAAATCTGGTAATGAAGCGAACGGTTCGGTTTTCGGGGTTATAGATCAATGAAGAGCGGTTGCCCTGTGAAAAACTGCGGCAACCGAAAAGGGGCTCTTAGCCGCCCGGGAATGAATACGCCGGCAAATTGCCGAAGAGAAAAGCTGTCAAAAGAAATTCTGGCGGGTAACCGCCTTGCGCAAATAAATATAAGGGTATATTCTAAAAAAGGAAATGTTTACGGGTAGATTTTTTTCCTCCCGGGCAGGCGGCCCCGGTTTTTGCTGCGCACAAAACCAGGAGCTTCTCAGTATAAATCCTTAATTTGTGCTGGCCTCAAACCAATCAGTATGTCATTACCCCGCAGCGTATCGGCCAATATCCTTCGCCTTCTGAATACGGAAGACGAACGCAACGGCACGCTGGCCTACCGCCTGCTGAACGGCCAGCAGGCAGCCGATGACTTTTTGCTGAGCCTCTGCGGGTATTTCATGGTGGCGGAAGGCGAGCAGCGCCTGGTGTTGCGCAATTGCCTCCGGTCGCTGCTCCAGGTGGCCATCCGGGAAAAAAAATGCACAGCGCCGCAAAGAGACCGCCTGCTTTGGCTCCTCAACTACGACCCCGGCCAAAAAAATACCGGGCCGGAGCAGTTCCTGTACATTCTGGAAGACGCGCTGGGCCTGGATTCGGCAGCGCTGGCGCGCTTCCTGTTCTCCCGCAGCGGCCTCTGTTTTCAGTTCCTGCTGCAGCGCAGTTCCGGGCCGGACCGAGTGGAGATGCTGCAAAGCAGGATTTACTACGGTGTTCACGGGCAAACCCTCGGCCTTAGCCGGGCGGGGCTCAGCCAACTGCCGGAGGAGGCCTGGATTTTCAGGGAATTGGAGGGCTTAGACCTCAGCTATAACGAGCTGTCCGGCTCCGACGTCTTTTTTCTTGCGCCTTTTCAGAAGCTCCGTTTCCTGGACCTTAGCCACAACCGGTTTCAAAAGGCGCCCGAAGGGCTGGGCGCCCTCGTACATCTGCAGGAGGCAGACCTGAGGGCAAACAAAATTAAGTTGTCCTTCTTCGAATACCTGCGGCATCCCCTGAAAAATATCCTGAAGACGGAACTGGTCAAAGAAAAGGGCTTCTCGCTGGATCATTTTCACCCTAAGGAGGTGGCTTGCCTGCTGAAGAACTGGATTTATGATTCCGGGGAAGGGCAGGTGCTCGACCTGCGGCGGCAGGACATCCGTTTTATCCCAGTAGCCATCCGGCAGTTCCCCCAGCTGAAGATCGTCGACCTGCGGGAAAACCCCGTTGCACTCCTGCCTTCCTGGTTCCTGAAGCTGCCGAATCTCCGCCAGGTGTACTGCAGCCGGGGCGTGGAATTCAACCAGGTATTCGTCCACGAACACCTCAGCCTGCTGCGGGGAAGCGACGCCCCCCTGCCCCGGCCGGTGAAAAACACCCCGGACTGGCTTGGCAAGCCGCCCGGTGTCGCCGCCTCCCTGCCGGTGGATATACAGCCGGAAGACCTGCCCCGGTAGCCAACAAGGCAGAACTATGCAATTAAGAACGTCGGGAAAGTTTCAGTATCCAGGTTTTGATCGCTCGTTGCTGGTTTATAGTTAACACGATAATGAACTCAGAAACCTCAGAAAACTACCCCATTTGGAAAAATGCCCCGCAATAACTACTTTGCGGCTCTGAACCTGGATCGTTTATGGATAAAGGACAACTGGCTACCACGGCAGAACTGATCGCCCGGGATTTCGAGCTGGAACCACAGCAGGAAATCCTCTCCGAGGAAGAGTTGCTGCACCTGCTGGCAAACCACGTGGCGGCAATGATCGAAACAAAGCTGGAGTTCCTGCTCAGCCTGATGTACCGCCTCGATATCGACGAGAAGAAAGTGCACTTTGCGCTGTCGCCTTTCTGCGAAGAACCGGCAAACGTCGCCCTGGCCAGGCTTATTCTGGAGCGCCAGAAACAAAGGGTTTTTACCAAGCAGCACTATAAACAGGAAGACCTGGGTGATCTGGAGGGGCTGGAATTGTGAGGAGCGGGGATTCGTTGATTTTTGATTTTTGATTTGCATAAATGGCAGCAAATTCCACATCCCCCAGCGTATGCGTCATTGGCGCCGGATGTTCCGGGCTGACGTCGGTTAAGAACCTGATACAGGCCGGCGTTGAGAACGTCGTCTGTTTCGAGAAAAACGATCAGGTGGGCGGCAACTGGATTTTCACAGCGGGCGAGTCTCATTCCAGCGTATGTGAAACGACGCACATCATCTCCTCCCGGACGATGTCCGGGTTCCTGGACTTTCCCATGCCGGACCACTATCCGGACTATCCTTCCCACGCCCAGGTGCTGGCCTATTTTCAGAACTATGCCCGCCATTTCGGGCTGGAAAAATACATACGCTTCAATACGGCGGTGGCCAAAGCGGAGGAAACGGCCGATAAGAAGTGGAAGGTCCGGCTCGAAAACGGAGAAGAACACTTTTTTGACTATCTGTTTACCGCCAACGGGCACCATTCCGTTCCCCGCCTGCCGGACATTCCCGGGAAATTTGCCGGCGAGCTGTTGCATTCGCACAGTTACAAAAGCAATGCCGCTTTTGCGGGCAAGCGGGTGCTCGTCATCGGCGCCGGCAATTCCGGCTGCGACTGTGCCGTGGAGGTCAGCCGGGTGGCCAGCCATGTGGGCATCAGCATGCGCCGGCCATACTACATCATTCCCAAGTTCATGATGGGCAAGCCTACCGATACCTACAACCGGCTGCTCACCCGCCTGCCGAAGGCCGTCCGCGGCCCCCTGCAGAAGCTGAGCCTGCGCCTGCAGGTCGGCGACTACCGCGACTATGGCCTCAGCCTGCCGGATTATCCGATCACGCAGTGCCACCCCACCCTCAATTCCGAGCTGCTCTACCGCATCCGCCACGGCAAGGTGCACCCGCGGCAGGGCGTCGAGCGCTTCGAGGGCAATAAAGTACATTTTAAGGACGGCAAAACGGAGGCTTACGATGTGGTGATCGCCGCTACCGGCTACAAGATTGCCTTCCCGTTCTTCGACAAGGCCTTCATCAATTTTGAGGAGGCCGAACGCATTCCCCTCTACCTGCGCATGATCTACCCGGATCACCCTACGCTCTTCTTCATTGGCCTTACCCAGCCCCAGGGCTGCATCTGGCCCCTGTCTGACCTGCAGGCCAAACTGGCCGCCAACCACGTCATGGGGCGCTGGCCCATCCCTGAAAATGTGCGGGAACTGGCGGACAGAGAATGCGCGGAGATCGAAAAGGACTTCCTCCACACCCAACGGCATAGCCTGGAGGTACACTTCTTCCCCTTCTTCAACAAAATCCGGCGGCAGATACCGCGGGAGGCGCCGGAGTGGGGTATGATTTGAGATTTTTGATTTCATCTCAAATCTCAAATCAAAAATCACGAATCCCGATCCGGCTCCCTCCCCCCGAACAATTCGGCCTGATACTCCCGCAGTACGCCCCACTCGCCGTTGGCGGCAAGGCGGGCCTGAGCAGGCCAGGTGGAAGGATCGTGGATGCGGTAGCTGGGGCCGGCGGATTCGAGGATATCGCGCAGCCATTCCACATCGGCTTCGGCCAGGGCAGCCCAGTTGCCGATCCCGGCGGTTTTGAGCAGTTCTTCGATCTTGGCGCCGATGCCTTCGATGATCTTCAGGTCTGCCGGGTCGTTCGAAAGGGCGCCGGGGCGGGCGTGAAAAGCATCGGGGTTCTCCTGTTTTCTGAAGGCCAGGCGAGCCGCCTGTTCCACCCAGTTGTCGCGCTCAATGCGGCCCGGGAAGTACTGAATGGCCTCGGTGACCTCCCGGATGCGGGCGGAATCCCAGCTGGCTATTTCTTCGTAGGTGTACACCCCGATCTCGTTGAGTTTCTTTTCCAGGAAGGGGCCGACGCCTTCGATGCGGGTGAGGTCGTCTTTCTCGTGGGCCTCTGCGGCAAGCCCGATCTTCTCCTGAAGGAAGGGTTTATCCGGAGCTATTACTACTTCAGGCTCTTCCTCTACCAATTCGGCGTCGGGAAGGCCCGGTTCGGGGTGGACGGAGCGGGGTTCCGGCGCCCGTTCCTGTATTATCGGCGCTCCCGTTAACATTGCCAGGGCGCTTTTTTTCAATTCATCCAGCTCTGAGCGCAGGCCGGCGTTTTCCCCAGCCAGTTTCTCCAGTTTTTCTTCCAGGGCTTCCAGGCGGTTGCGGGTGGCGTTATAGACGCTCTGCATCTGGGCCAGGTTCTCTGCCTCCTCATCTTCGGCCTCCATCGCTTCGGAAAGTTGCTGGTTCCTGGCCTTCAGCCCGTCGATTGTGGCGTTCAGTTCCCCGATGGTGGCTTCGTATGACCTGTCGGCGGACTTCAGTTCGTCGAGCTGCCGGTTGAGGTTGAAAATCTCCTTGTGAAGGGCCGCTTTCTCCGCTTCGATGCGTTCTGCCCTGGCCTCGGCCTCCTGGAGCGCAAAGCCGGCTTTTTTGAGGTCGGCCTCTTTGAGCCCGGCCTCTTCCTCCAGGGCTTCGATCCGGGCCCTGGCGCCGGCTAGTTCTTTTTCTTTTTCCCTGAGCTCACGCCTCAGCTGTATCACCCGGCGGCTGCGCAGGATATAGCCCAGCAACAGGCCAAAGAGAAAAGCGATCAGCATAATGAACAGGATGGCGTAGCTGTCCTGAGTATTGAACTGGT
>CAZAXA010000450.1:0-5436 GCA_964488965.1 uncultured Phaeodactylibacter sp.
AGCCCCAGACCGACTGCAGGATTTGCTGGCGGGAGACCACCTCGCCCCGCCGGTCGATGAGCAGTTTGAGCAGCATGGCCTCTTTTTTGGTAAGGGCGAAGGGGCCCGGGTTGCCCACGGCCTCATAGGTGGCGAAGTTGACCTTATTGCCGCCGAACTCATACTCTTCCGGCGTATTGGCGGGGCTCCTGCTGGTTCGTTTGATGAGAATCTGCACCCGCAGCAGCAGCTCTTCGAGGTTGAAAGGCTTGGTCAGGTAGTCGTCGGCGCCCTTCTTCAGGCCGGTGATGCGGTCCTGGGCCGTATCCTTGGCGGTCAGGAAAATGATGGGCACGTCCCTGTTGGTCAGGCGTATCTGTTCGCAAATCTGGAAGCCGTCGACCTCCGGGAGCATGACGTCCAGGATGAGCAGGTCGAAATGTTGCTCCCTGGCGTACTTCAGCGCGTCCTTGCCATTATCGGCAGCGACTACCTCAAAGTCTTCCATCTCGAGGTTGAGCTTTACTACATCGCGTATATTTTCTTCGTCTTCGACAAGTAGTATTCGCATCATGAGCATTGTGGTTATCAGGTAGTTTGAATGGGCACAGGGTTATGGAAATACATTGAAATACAGAGCAATACCTCAGGCGGCGGGTTGCGGTTTTGCCGTTTCCTTCACCAGAGGCAGTTCTATGCGGAAGACCGTCCCCCGTGGTTTATTGTCCAGCACGGTGATCTTCCCCTTATGGGCCCGGACGATCTCGTTCACAATGTATAAACCCAAACCCGTTCCTTTTGTTTTGCGGGTTTCTTCATTGCCGACGCGGTAGAATTTATCAAAGATTTTGTTTTTTTCCCGGTCCTCGATGCCGATGCCCATGTCGGCGATTTCCATGCGGATTTTGCCGTCGACCTGGCAGATGCGGGCCTCGATATCGGCTTCCGGGGCGGAGTACTTGACGGCATTTTCCAGCAGGTTGAGGATGACGGAGGTCAGGCCGGCCACATCGCCCATGGTGTCTTCCACGGCGCTTTCCTTGTTGAAGGTGAAGCTGGCCCGGGGGTATTTGGCTTCGGTCTGTTCGAAGATATCTTCCAGCAGCTGAGCGAGATTTACCGGTTCCAGGTGCAGTTGGTAGGCCGATTCCAGTTTGGCGGAAAGCAGGAGGTCATTGACCAGTTTATTGAGCCGGTCGGCCTCTGTCAGGCCGTTCCGGATGAGGCGCTCGGCCTTGTCCCGCGGTAATTCGCGGCGCTGGAAGGTCTCCAGTACCAGGCGGATGGAAGCAATGGGCGACTTGAGTTCGTGGGTGATGGATAACAGGAAGTTGCGCCGTTGCTGAGCGGCCAGCATCTCTTTGTGGTAGCCCCGGTTGATGAGCCAGACCCCGATGGCCAGGCTGAGCACGAACACGCTGGCCTCTCCCAGGATCATGTATTCCTGATTTTCATACTTTTTCTTCAGTTCCCGGAAGGCCGGAGAGTTGTAGAAGGCCTCGTCCGTCGGCGGGATTTCTTCCCTGGCTATCATCACCAGCCGCATGGTGTCCCGTTTGGCCTCATAGGCGTCGCGGTTTTTGGTGAACAGGAGGATGGACCACCAGGCGAAGGCCAGCATCATGTAGGCGATGACTCCGTAGGACAGGAGGCGGAGTTGTATGTTTCGGGGTTTTTCCATTAGCTGAATACTATACCCAATGTTTCATTCCATTAATGGGCGCTGCAGTTGAGTTTGGGCAAAGGTACGGAATTGAAGTTTGTGCAACTGCCAGGGAGGGGTAAAAGATGAAGGAAAGGGAAGCCCAACTGTGAGAAAATATAACCATACCCCATTCTTTTATCAGAAATGAACGATATTTACAGGTAACCCTATGCCTTTAATGAACATAAAACCAGAAGATCGGGACGAGTTGCCGGCCACTCCAGGCAAGGGGAAAGCCGGTTTTTCGGCGAGGCCCCGCCACGCTGATGTGCCGCTGTTCCTGATCCTGATCCCGTTTATCAACGCCTTCAATTATTACCTCACCTACTCCAGCATCCGGCTGAACTGGTTTCTGGCGATCACCTTTACCATAGACACCCTGCAGGGATATGCGGCCTGGATGAGCGTGAGGTATCTCATCCTGTATTTTGACAGGATACTGCCATATGGCAAAAGGCCGCTTCGCCGCGTCCTTCTCCAGTTGATAAGCACCACCCTCCTGGGCCTGCTGGTGATCAGCCTGCTGACAGAGCTCGTGAGCTGGGCGGCCCGGGGCAAACCGGCGGATTCACACTTTTATACCCGGGACCTGGTCATCATCAGCGTCTGGTTCTTTGTGATCAACGGCATCTATATCGGGATGCATTACTACGACGAATGGCAAGGGTCAGAGTCCAGGCGCAGGGAAGAAAGCCGCCGAAAAGAGGAAGGCCTTTTGGTTAAACTGGGCAAACAGGATATTCATCTGAGCTATGAAGAACTGGCCGGCTTTTACGTAGACAGCGACTATGTCCTGGCCTGCCATATGGAAGGCAGAAAGTACTATCACGACGAATCGCTGGACAAACTGGAACGAAAGCTGCCGGCGGGGCTGTTTTTCCGCCTCAACCGGCAGTTTATCCTCCACCGGCAGATGATCGCCGGCTTCGAAAGGGTGGAAAACGGCAAAATAAACGTATTGCTGCGGAACGAAAGCGGACCCTTCCCCCCAAAGATAAGAGTGAGCCGCACCAAAGCGCCGTCATTCAAGAGCTGGTTTCAGCCGGAATGAATGCATTTCAAGGGGAAATTTGCTACACTTCAGCGGAAAATACCATTCTCGTTCTTGATTTCAGCCCCTTCCCGGCAATAGCTTTGCCGAAAAAGGCCTATCCATGAAAAAAAAACTCCTGTTGCTGATCCTGAAGTATTGCCTGGTATTTTCCTTGTCTGCTCAGACAGATGCGGCTGCAAAGGAATACCGGAATTTCCCGGTTGTTGTCACCCTTCAGTTCCATTCGCTGGCATTGCCGTTTCGGGACGTCAAAGCCAACTTTTCCAATATGGGCATCGGGCTGGGCACAGAGGTGAGCCTCAACGGCAAACACAACTGGGCACAGCAGTTCAGCCTGGTATGGTACCGCAACAGGGCGGCCGGCAACGGCCTGCTGTGCTACACCCAATCTGCCTGGAGGCCTACCCTTGCCTCCGGCGTTTACACCGAAATAAAGGCAGGCGCGGGTTATCTCTATTCCTTCAGGCCGGTAGCGTCCTACCGGCAGGCAAATGGCGATTGGACGCCGGTGGGGCGCCACGGGAAGGGGCTGTTGGCATTGCCCGCCGGCATCTCCCTGGGGTACAACGATTATTCGCCCGGCGCCTACTTCTCTCCTTTTGCCAGCTACCAGTTCTTATTGGCCAAAGGGTATAATAAAAGCATTCCGCTCGTGCCGGAAACCCTCGTACAGGTGGGTTCCCGCATCCATTTTAAATAGGCGTCGCCAAATCTTAAATTTTACCCGGCTCACAGAGATTTATCCGGCTGATCAGACGGACTGGCAAAAATCAAAAATCAAAAACTATGATGACCCAAAATATCCCCATCTGGTATTTCATCCTTCTGTTCCTGAGCGGTTGCTCTGCGTATCAGCAGGGCCTGCCCATCGCGGCCTGTGCCGGGGAAGAGGATATCATCAACCCTGGATATTCCAGGGCCGGGAAACTGGAACGGGCCATGCAACGGATCACCCGATCCGGCGTGCCCGGGTGTGCAGTGGCGGTTTATTCGGAAGAGGGCTGGTGGGCCGGCGCCTCAGGGCTGGCGAAGATCGAAGGTGGCGCCCCGATGCAGGCCTGCCATCTGCAGTATCTGCAAAGCGTCGCCAAAACCTACATGGCCGTTGCCGTTTTGAAATTATATGAACAGGGCAAAGTCAACCTGGATGCCCCGTTCACGGAATACCTGCCGAAAAAATACAGCCGTTACATCACGGATGCCGGAAGGATCACGGTGCGCATGCTGCTGAACCACACCTCCGGCATACCGGAGTACAATTTCTCCCCGGCCTACGTCATCTGCCTGCTACAGCACCCGGACCACCTTTTCTCCCCGGAAGATTATCTGAAGTACATCGACGGGAAACCCCTCGATTTCGAGCCTGGCAGCCGTTATTCATACCGGAACACCAATTACGTCATCCTGGCCCTTCTGACGGACGCCATCACCGGCGGCCACGCCCGGTTTATCACCGAAACCATCTTTACCCCCCTGGGGTTGAGCAACACCTTCTACCGCAGCCAGCCGGGCTACCTGAACTATCCGGAACTGGCGAATACTTACTGGGACCGGCACAGCGATGGAGTGCTGGAAAATGTATCGAAGCTGCAGCGCAACAACGTGGCTTCCCTGATCGGCGACGACGGCATTGTGGCCACTCCGGTAGAGGCCGTGAAATTCCTGAAAGGGCTGATGGAAGGGAAACTGCTCGCCCCTTCCACCCTGGAGCAAATGCAAAGCTGGGTTTTTGACGGCAACGGCGCTCCCCGCTACGGGCTGGGGCTGGGTTATGCTACCATCCGCGGGCAGGCGGCCATCGGCCATAGCGGCGGCGGCATCGGCTCAGGTTGCGAACTGCGCTATTTCCCGCAGAAGAAATTGTACCTGTTCATCGCCATAAACCTGGGCACGGTAACCGACAGCCCTCTGCATGAGGAAGCGGCGAAGGCCAGGGAAGAGCTGTTTGCGGCGCTGTTGGAGTGAGCCGCTACTTCGCGATCACGATGTATTTGTTTTTCTTCCCGTTTTCCACCATCAGGTACCTGCCATGGAGCAGGGCTTCGTGGCCGATCATGGCCTCGTGGCCGTCGACCTTATCCCTGTTGACGCTGATGGCGTTGCCCTTGATGGCGCGGCGGGCGTCGCCCTTGGAGGCTACGATCTCCGTATGCTCCGCCAGCAGGTCGACGATGTTGATGCCGTTGGCCAGGGCGTTTTTATCAATGGAAAAGCTGGGAATTTCGGCGGCTACCGCCGCCAGTTCGCTTTCCTTAAGGCCAAGCAGATGTTCCTTGCTGGCCTGGCGGCTGAAGAGCAGTTCCGTAACCTTGAGCACGGAGCGGTAGGCCTCTTCGGAATGTACGCGGATAGACAGTTCTTCCGCCAGCAGGCGCTTGAGTTCCTGGGGGTTGCCTTCAAGTTCCCGCTCCCGGGCTTCGATCTCCCCGCGGGGCTTGAGCGTAAAGTAGCGCGTGAATTTGGGAATGTCGGCATCATCGGCATTGATCCAGAACTGATAGAACTTGTAGGGAGAGGTCAGCTCCGGGTCCAGCCAGATGTTGCCCTCGGTAGATTTGCCGAATTTGGAGCCGTCGGCTTTGGTCAGCAGAGGCGTGGTCATGGCGTAGGCGTGTTCTCCCAGGTTTTTACGGATGAACTCGGCGCCGGAGGTGATGTTGCCCCATTGGTCGGAGCCCCCCATCTGCAGGCGTACGCC
>CAZAXA010000451.1:0-5433 GCA_964488965.1 uncultured Phaeodactylibacter sp.
CAGGTACTGGCCTCGCAGGTTTTGTGGAACACAAAACCATGCGTGCGCCAGTATAACAGGAATTTCCTTAGATTTATACCTTTCGCAACACAAACAGCACCACCTATGCCGGCTCCGACACAAAAAGCCCTGAAAAAATCCCTCTCCGCGCTGCGAAAGGGGCTGCCACCGCTTCAAAAGGACTTTTTCAATATGGCCCTGGCATTTGCCTTCCAGCCCGGACAGGATCAGTTCCTGCTGGAAACCGGCGCTTTGAACAAAAAGCTGGCCGAGACGCTGATCGTCTTCCGCAAAAGGCTCAGCGATGCAGCGGCGGCCGGCGAGCCCCCGGAGGCCGTCATCGCCCAGGCCTTTCTGCATTACATCGTCAATACGGACGGCCCGATCCCGGAAGCGGAGAGCGACGACCCCTTTGATGTACTGGAGGCGGCGGGCCGCTATGCGGATTTGCTCGGCGTAGGCCTTAACCGGCAGGAAGATGGAGCTGCCTTCCTGGAAGTGGACGACAAAAAGCTGCCCGTTTCGGAATGGGGCGCCAGGCCCGGCCGGAGCGCCGCCTGGTCGCTGCGGGAGATCGGCCCGGCAATCAACCGGGCGCGCTACGGCCGCGATGCGGTGGCGCCGCCCTTTGCCTTCGGTTTCGATGAAAATGCCGAAGGCCATTCGCTGCCCAATGCCCTGGCCCTGGCCGACTTTTCCCACCTGGCCTATTTCGGGCCCGCTTATGTGGGAAAGCAGCTTGGCCGATGGGGCTATGGGCCCTTTCAATGGGCTGAAGATAAAAAGACGGACACCCAGGCCTTTGTAGCCGGCAAAGACGCCCATCTGGTCGTTTGCTTTCGGGGTACGAGCAGCGGAAAGGACGCCCTGGTAGATACCCGCTTCCTGAAAACCAGCGCCTTCGGCGGCCGCGGGCGCGTACATCGCGGCTTCAACAAGGCTCTGGACAGCGTCTGGGGCCAGTTGGAGGCCGCTGCCGGGGCGATGGGCGGCGGCAAAAAGCTGTTCCTGAGCGGACACAGCCTGGGGGCCGCCCTGGCGCAGTTGGCTGCCCACCGCTTTGCGCTGGAAGGTTATCCCGTGGCAGGGATTTATGTTTACGGCTCACCCCGGATCGGCGACCCGGAATACAGAGACGCTTATAATGAGCTGCTGGAGGCAAAAACCTTCCTCCACATCAACAATAAAGACATCGTAGCCCGCATCCCGCCCCGCATCCTGGGCTTCCGCCACCTGGGCGGCGGGCCGCGCCTGTTCGATGAAGGCCATGCCATCAGCATACTGCCCAAACCCAAGGGGATGCCGGGAGAGGAAGAGGAGATGGCCTTCGAGGAACTGGATGAGGCCGCCCAGCAGGAAATCCTGGAACAACTGCGGGAAGCGCGGCGGTCGGTGGCGGCCGAAATGCAGTTTCTGAATACGCCGCCCGAGCTGCCGGAGGACGCCCGTTCCAAAGGCCTGTTCGATATCCGCCCGGTGGACGACCACAGTATGAACGAATACCTGTTCAAATTCGGGCGCGCTGTTGTGGATGGGGAGTGGGAACGGGTGTCGGGCCTTGAAAATTAACTGGAATCGCTGACGGGAATGCGGAATGTTGGGTTAAAGTGGCTACCCGTCTAACGTTGGACAATGATGTTTTCATCCTACGAGAAAGGGGAATATAGATTCCCGTGCTTTACCTCTCCAGGGCAGCGCAGGAATCTATATTCCTGCTTCTCTGTCCAACCTTAGATGGATAGCCTTGACAGGCTTAATGGCCATTCATTCCTTTCTCTTCCTTCAACCCCCTGATATCAATGAAATAAATACAGCTGTCGAACACCAGCCGGGGGCAGCTGAAGGTGCGCTCCAGGCCTTCTTTATGGAAGTAGGCCGTATCGGTGACCACAAAATAGTCCACCCCGTTGTTGGCCTGCCAGACGACGTTGGCGTCCCGGAAGTCGTGGTCCATGCGCCAGGGCCAGCCGCGCAGGTTGAGGTAGTACAGGTTGAGGTTGGGCGTCATATCCGGCGCCACGTTGACGTGGGTGCTGTCGAAACTGATGCCGTGGCGGCGGTAGAAATCCTGCAGGGCCTCCTGTTTCAGAAAGCCGGGGTTGAGGTCGCCCACGTATTCTTCCGAATAAAAGAACTGCATTTTGCCATAGCAATAATGAACGTTGAGCAGCACGAAGGCCAGAAAGGCCAGATGGAGGGCCCAGTGGCGGAAAATGCGCGGGAAGGATCGCTTCAGCAGCCACAGGGCCAGGGCAAACACGTAAACAGGCAGCGCCAGAACATCCAGCCAGTAATACCCATGAATGTACAGCTGATAGAAAAAGATCAGCAGAAAGGAAACAGAACCGAAGGACAGCAAGATCAGGAACAGGTAGGCCGGGCGGGGTATTTTCCGGAAGGCCAGCAGGCTCAGGGCCCACAGGCCCATGAACAGCCAGAGCGTATATTTCCACACGATGATCTCCCAGTAATGGTGTTCTTCCCGGAACAGGACCTGAAAAGTGAACCGGATGTCTTCCGCCGCCATATCCCAGATCGGCTTCAGGCCGGTCAGGAGAATGAAAGAACCGTGTTGGTGGTTGTAATAGGACGCCCATTGGTACCACCCCCCCGCCAGGGCCGCCACCAGCAGAGAACTGGCCAGGAAGGGCCCCCAGGCAGGGCTGCGAAAGCCCTCGCTCTTACGGGGAAGAACTTTTTCGAGAAATATCGTACCCGCCAGGGCCAGAAAGGGGATCAGCATGCTGATCTTGATCAGGGCGCCCAGCAGGGCCAGCAGGCACATCAGGTAGTAGTGGCCGGCCTGCCCGCTGCGCTGGTAGCGGAAAAAGGCGCCGGCGGCCAGCAGCAGGAAGCCCAGCGCCGGGGTGTTGGGCATGAAATTAAAACCGTAAAAGGCCAGCACGGGAAAGCCCAGCAACAGAAAAGGAAGCAGGAGGGCCGGCGCCCAGCTGCCCAGCTGCCTCAGGAGCAGCCGGAAGAGCGTGAACAGCCCCAGGGCCAGCGCCAGAAAGTTGAGCAGGCGGAAAACGATGGGCTCCGGGCCGAAAAACTGGTACAGCGCCGCCGCCAGGTAGTACATCAGGGGAAATTCCGCCACTGTTTTGCCGCTCCCGCTTTGCAGGTTGTGTACGCCCGGCGAAAAGAAATCCATCCCGTCTTCGTAATAACAACGGGCGAAGGAAGCGCCGTCGGCCTGCCGCCAGCTGTGCAGCGACACCGGCCCGTACCACCCGTACCGGTGAAAACCATAGCCCAGGCCAAGCGCTACGAGCAGGGCCCAAAAGAGCAGGCTGGCGCTGATCTTTTCCTTCTTTTGATCCATGACGCAATATTACTACTAATATCAGGAAGGTGAAAATGCGGAGAGCGGCTATATTTGTGACTGCCAGTAGTGCGAATGCCGGGTTAATTCTTATTTCGGGCGCCTGAAAACCTTTGAGGTTTCGGAAACCTCAAAGGTTTAAGCCCGCCCATTCCTGCCCGCCATTCGCATCAGTAACTAAAAAATGTAGCCTATGTCCCACTCCCCACAGGAGCAGCCGCCATTGATCAGCATTGTCATACCGGTTTACAACGAAGAGAAAGGCCTGCCGGAGCTTTTCAGCCGCACCGCCGCCGCGCTGGAGGCCCTGAGCCCGGACTTTGAAGTCGTATGTGTCGACGACGGGAGCGGCGACCGCAGCCTGGAACTGCTCGTCGGCCGGCGCCGGGAAGACCCGCGGTTCAAGGCTATCGCCCTCTCCCGCAATTTCGGCCATCAGCGGGCCGTCCTGGCCGGGCTGGCCTATGCCCGGGGAAACTTCGTCGGCGTTATGGACGCCGACCTTCAGGATCCGCCCGAGTTGTTCGCCGATTTCCTGAAGCGGATGCAAGAAGGGTTCGACGTGGTGTACGCCGTGCGCAAAAAGCGGAAGGAAGGCTGGCCGCGGCGTATTGCCTACTGGGCTTTCTACCGCATCCTCACCCAGATTGCCGACCTGCGGATGCCCGTCGACAGCGGCGACTTCTGCCTGATGCGGCGGCAGGTGCTCGACGAGATTCTCCGGATGCCGGAACAGAGCCTTTTCCTGCGGGGGCTCCGCTTCTGGGTGGGCTTCCGGCAAACCGGCTTCGAGTACGAACGGCCGGAGCGCTTCGCCGGCAACACCAAATATAGCCTGAAACACCTGCTGCGCCTGGCATATAACGGTATCTTCAGCTTCAGCGATTTTCCCATCCGCTTCCTGGGGCGGCTGGGCTACTTTACCATTATGGCCAGCGTCGGCTATACCCTTTTCATCCTCTCCAAAAAGCTGATCTGGGGGGAGATCATCGAAGGCTTTACCACCCTCATCCTGGCCATCTTCTTCTTCGGCGGGGTACAGTTGGCTTCTATACGGATACTGGGGGAATACGTCAGCCGCATTTACGACCAGTCGCGCGCCCGGCCCCTGTTTATCGTCCGGGAAGCGCATCTGTAGGGCTTGGGCCCGTCTGTTTAGTCAGCCGGATCAATCTTTACAAGCCGGGTAAAATTTTTGATCTGGAATTTTTGTTGCAGGCTGTTATACTGCCGCTTAACTTTGAAATCAACGAACCATGAACTGGCCTTTGCTTAAAATACTGTTCTTCAGCTTGTTGCTTCTGCCGGCCTGCAAGCGGCCAAAAGAAACCGCGCCAGCCGGGCCGGACGAGGTGCTGGCCGTTCAGGATTCCATTCGCGATGTTTTACTGTTTCGCATAGGCAGGGCGCAGCAGGAGATCAACCGGCAGTTGGAGGCCATGAACAACCGGGCCTATAACGCCGACAAGGCCACCGCCCGCCGCCTCAGCCAGAAGATCGCCGCAGTGGAAAAAGCTTATGCCCGGCTGGAGGAACAAATCCAGCGCATCGAAAACGACAGCCTGATGGCCGGCTGGATACTGCTCAGGCAGGAAACGGAGCTGATCATCATGGAAGCGAGCCGGGAGCTGGGGGCGCCCCTCTAAGGGATTGCCGTATGTTGCTTGTTGCCCCAACGGAGGACAGCCCCTGAACAAACAACAGGCAACCAACAACGAATTTTATATTTTCAGTTAAACCCATCAATATGCAAAGATTCTGGAATGACATCCTGGAGCAGGTAAACTCCTATTACGAATCCATTGTCATGCTGTTGCCCAGGCTGGTATTGGGTTTATTTCTTTTTTTGGCATTCCTGTGCCTGGCCGGCCTCTTGCAGATAGTGGGCCTGGGCAAGGCCGCCGCTTCCCTGCTGGCCGGGGCCGGCATTTCCGCTTTTGTAATCGGCTTTGCCTTCAAGGATATCGGCGAGAATTTCCTGGCGGGCATCCTCATGGCCTTCAAACGGCCTTTCCGGGTGGGCGACATCATGGAGATCAGGAACTACGACGGCAAGGCGCTGATGCTGCATACTCACGAAAAAACCGATTGAATGCCAGCCTATGGAA
>CAZAXA010000452.1:0-5423 GCA_964488965.1 uncultured Phaeodactylibacter sp.
ATTCTCCGGCAATTTCGTATATGCGCAGGATGCAGAAGGCGGTGACCAGGCAGGTACCGAACAGGTAGATTCCGCGGCTGTTGAAGAAGCTGCTCCTGCAGAGGAGCCCGAACCCGAACCTGCTCCCGCTGCAGCAGAAACAACTGAAGCCCCTCAAAGCGGCTACCAACTCCTCAAAAAGTACTTCATCGACGGAGACTGGCGCTTTATGAGCTTCGTACTGATCACCCTGATCCTCGGCCTGGCGTTCTGTATCGAGCGTATCATTACGCTGAACATCGCCACGACCAACACCGACAAGCTGCTGGCCCGCATTGACGAAAGGCTCAAGTCCGGCGACGTTCAGGGCGCCATGGAGGTCTGCAAGTCCACTCAGGGCCCAACCGCCAGCATCCTTTACGAAGGCCTGAAAAGCGCCAATGAAGGCCCCGAAGCAGTAGAAAAAGCTATTGTTTCGTATGGCAGCGTACAAATGGGCCTGCTGGAAAAAGGCCTGGTATGGATTTCTCTTTTCATCGCTATTGCCCCGATGCTCGGCTTCCTCGGAACGGTTATCGGTATGATCCAGGCCTTCGACCGCATCGAAGCGGTAGGCGACCTTTCGCCCTCAGTTGTTGCCGGCGGTATCAAGGTGGCCCTGCTGACCACGGTATTCGGCCTTGTGGTGGCTATTATCCTGCAGGTCTTCTACAACTACATCGTCAGTAAGATCGACGGGATCGTCAACAAGATGGAAGACGCTTCTATCGCCCTGGTTGACATCATGGCTGCCAACAACATTTTTAAGAAATAAGAAATGTCCGCTTAAGGATTGAAGGATACAGCCTTTTGGCCGTGTTCATTATATTCAAGAGTACATTTCTGTGCGAAATTATCTTTGCTATGTATAAATTTTTAACCAAAAACGGCCAGACTATTGCCTTTGGCATAGGCACGCTGATCACTGTGGTCTTCCTGATCATCGTCTTCGCAGGCGCCAGCGAATTCTCTGCGCTGCCGATAGAAGAACAGAGGGAGACCGGCATCTTTAATTTCGGGTTGGTCAGTTCCATTGCTTTAGTCATCCTCACCGTGATCGCCCTGCTGGCATTCGGCATCGCCGAAATATTCTCAAATTTTAAAGCCTCGGCAAAAGGGCTGATCGGTTTCGGCATACTTCTGTTGGTGTTCATCATTGCCTTTTCAACTGCATCCGGAGAGCCAACACCTTATATTAAAGGAGCGATCGAAAAGTGGATGGAAACCGGCAGCGAGATCACGCCCGGCAACCTGAAGTTCATCAGCGGCGGGATCACGACCGCTCTGGTCATGGTTGTCGCCGCAGTGGTGGCTTTTGTTTTCTCTGAAGTTCGCAATTTCTTCAAATAAGGGTCCTATGGCAAAATCAAATGCTAGAAACCGGATGAGTAATGAGATCAATGCCAGCTCGATGGCAGATATTGCCTTCCTGCTGCTGATCTTCTTCCTTGTCACAACTACTATTGCCGAAGACAAGGGTATTACCGTAAAACTTCCGCCCTGGTCCGAAGAAGAACCGGATATTACGAGGCTGAAAACCCGCAACGTTTTCTCCGTTCTCGTCAATGCCCAGGATCAACTCCTCGTCCGTGGCCAGATCATGGATGTAGACCGCCTGCGCGAAGAAGCTAAGATTTTCATCGCCAACCCGAACAACCGCCCCGATATGGCTGAAAGGCCGACCAAGGCCATTATTTCCCTGAAAAATGACCGCGGTACGAGCTATAAGGCCTATCTGGAAGTGTACAACGAACTGAAAGCCGCCTATAGTGAACTATGGGATGAAATGAGCCAGAGAAAATATGGTATCTCCTATAGCGAGGATATGCCCTTCGCCTATAAGCAGGCTATCCGCAATGAAATCCCATTCGTACTTTCGGAAGCTGAACCGACAGCCTTCGGTGAAGAATGAGACAGGATTGACAGGATTGACAGAGGAACAGCAGGGGCCTGCAAAAAAGACGGGCCCCGGCAGAATAACGCTCTTTCTGCGTTTTCTGTAAATCCTGTCCCACTCCTCACAAAAACGTAACCATCATGTCTAAATTTGCAAAAAAAAGAGGTAAGACCTCGCCGGCCATATCCACTGCTTCGCTTCCGGACATTATCTTCATGCTCCTGTTCTTCTTCATGGTGGTGACCGTGCTCAGGGACGCAGAGCTGAAGGTGAAGGTAAGTACGCCCTATGCAACGGAGCTGACCAAGCTGGAAGAGAAGTCGCTGGTCAACTATCTCTACATCGGCCGGCCGCTTCAGAAATACCAGGCGCTGTATGGCACCAAGCCGCGACTCCAACTGGGCGATAAATTTGCCAACATCCAGGATATTCCCCTTTTCCTTGAAAGGCACAAAGTCAAGGTGCCGGAATCCCGCCACGGGCAGATCACTTCCTCCCTTCGCGTCGATGGCGAAGTGACCATGGGTATCGTCCAGGATGTCAAAACCCAGCTCCGCAAGTCCGGACAGCTAAAGGTTAACTACTCTGCTAAGAAAGACCCAAAGAAAAGCTAGGATTCTGCTTTATCCGTTTTTGCTTCGCCCGGGAAGCGCAAAAGTGGCACTTTTGAAAGAAAGTGCCACTTTTTTTTGTAAGCCCGTATAGCTATATAACCATATGGCCCCGAACCGCCATTCCTACCTCAGGCGGTCCATAGAGCGTACCAGCTTCTCATCCTTACTGATAAACCGGTAGGCGACTAAGGCCAGGATCATAGCGGCAACCGGCAGGTAGAGGCCGATTCCGTCGTTAATGGCCTTATCCCCCACATCCTGGCTGTTTTGCATGAAGAATAATACGCCCAGCACGATGCCTGTGAGATTGGCGATAAAGGCAAAGATGCTCATCCGCATTTGCAGCAGGCGGTTGCGGAACAGAAAAATGCTGATGATGGCCAACAGGCCGGCCAGCCCGAAAAGGGCCATTAGCGCCGGCTGGTCCTGGATGTTATAGGCGGCGTCGGCAAATAAGGTGGAACCCTCCACCGCCTGAGGAGTCGTTGCAAAGGGGGCGCCAAACAGGCTCAGGGAGGCCAGGCCGGCCAGCAGTAAAAAGACAGATTGAATGCGTTGTAGCATGAGGCTGTTTTTAGGTTCTTTATGTTTCGGTAATGAGCTGCAAATTGCAAATTTAGAAAATTTGTCTCACAGAAAAGGCCGCAGGGCCTGCGCCCACAATTCATAACCTCTGCGGTTCATATGCAGCCGGTCTTCCAGAAAAATATCTGCCCGCGGCCGCCCCTGTTCGTCCAGCATAATATCCCAGATGTTGGCAAAGTCGAGCCCGGAACGGCGGCGGCAGAGTTTTTCCAGCCTGCGGTTGAACCTCTCGTATTGCTGCCGCTTGTCCCACCTCGATGGGCTCGGCTTGGCGGAGATCAGCACTACCGGCACGCCGGGCAGTCCCCGCTCCAGCACCCGCAGCAGGCGGCGCGTATCGCGCATGATCCTGCCGGAAGGCTTGCCGGAGGCCACATCGTTGTCTCCTTCATAAATGAAAACCTTCCGGGGGCGGGCGGCAATTACCAGGGGTTCGGCATAGTGGAGCAGGTCGCTCATCTGGGAGCCGCCAAACCCCATGTTCAGAACGGGAATCTCGGGAAAATCCTCGGACAGCCATTCCCACATCCGGATGCTGGAACTGCCCACGAACAGTACAGGGGCCAACGGCCGCAGGCTGTCCTTTTTCTGCAGCAGTTGCCGGATTTCCGCCTCAAAGCGGGCAGGGTCCTGGGCCCGGGCAGGCAGGGAAAGGAAGATGGCGCAAAGGCCGAATAAAAATATTCTGAGATGCTTCGAAATACTTTGATGCATAAGGCGCTATTTTTGCGTTCCGGGCTCAAATTTAAAAAATAATGGCAAGCTCCGGGCACTGTGGCGTTGCGGCTGATTTCACTCCCCGTCCTCGCTATAGCTCGGCCGGGTAAAATTCACTAACTCCCATGCAACCGAAACCATTGACCTACCAACTCAGCTACTGGGAAAGGGAAAGCTTTTTCCGGGACATCGACCTGGCCGTCATCGGCAGCGGCATCGTTGGGCTTAATGCCGCCCTGAGGGCGCGGGAACTGGCGCCTGCCGCCCGGATTGCCGTACTCGAGCGGGGCCCGCTTCCTCTGGGCGCCAGCACGCGCAATGCCGGCTTTGCCTGTTTCGGCAGTGTATCGGAACTGCTGGACGATATGGACAAACAGGGAGAAGACGCCGTCTGGGCATTGGTGGAGCGGCGCTGGCGAGGCCTGCAGCGGCTGCGGCAACGCCTGGGCGACAGCCGCATCCGCTACGAAGGGCTGGGCGGCTTCGAGCTGTTCCGCCCGGAAGAGGAAGAAATGGCTGCCCGCTGCGCCGAGGCCATCCCCCGCTTCAACCGGCAGGTACGCCCCATCACCGGGCTGCCGGAAACCTACCGCCTGGCCAACAGCCGGATCGCCGAATTTGGCATCCGGGGCGCTTCCCAGCTCATCTGGAATGCCGGCGAAGGGCAAATCCATACCGGCGAGATGGCCAAAGCTCTTCAGGAAATGGCCCTGCAGGCCGGCATCGCCATTTTTCACGGCCTGCGGGTGGAAGCGCTGGAGGAGATTCCCTCCGGCGTAGAGATACAGACGGCTTACGGCTGGAGCTTCCGCGCCGGCAGGGCCCTCATCGCCACCAACGGCTTCGCCCCCCAACTGCTGCCTGAACTCTCCGTCCGCCCCGCCCGCAATCAGGTGCTCATCACCACCCCCGTAGCAGGCCTGCGCATCCGGGGTTGCTTCCACTACGACTGCGGCTATTACTACTTCCGGAATATCGACAACCGCATCCTGCTCGGCGGCGGCCGCAACCTGGACGAGGCCGGCGAAACTACCGATGAGTTCGGCACCACTCCCCTCATCCGCGGCGCCCTCCTGCGCCTGCTCCACGAAACCATCCTGCCCGGCCAGCCGGTGGATGTGGAAGGCTGGTGGAGCGGTATCCTCGGCCTGGGCCACCAGAAATCTCCCATTATCCGGCAGGTCTCGCCCCACATAGTGGCCGCCGTCCGCCTGGGCGGCATGGGCGTGGCCATCGGCGCCCTGGTGGGAGAAGAGGGAGCAGAGCTGGCGATGGGGGGAGAATAAGTGCATTAGTGTATTGGTGAAAGAACACAGAATGATCTCCGAATACACATTAACACGTTAACACATCAACACATTAACACGTTAACACGTTACCACCCCAAAAAACCGTTATATTCCCGGAAAAATCAGATGTTTGCATCCTGAATGGAACTACTGCCCAGGCATATAATACTATTACTGGCCCTGTTGATGGCCTCCGCCGCCCTGCCCGCCCAGGCCGGCGGCAGGCCTGCCTCCCCCCTGAAGCCCGCCCAGGTTAACATGAAGAGGAACAAAGTCGACGTCGACCACGCCGATTTGTTAGAA
>CAZAXA010000453.1:0-5420 GCA_964488965.1 uncultured Phaeodactylibacter sp.
CTTTTACCTCCAAGTATACTTTCCGGCGGCCCCGGCCCTATGTGTACAGCATCGAAACGAACGCCCCGGAAAAACAAACGACCAATGCCCAGGCATCCTTCTTTTCCGGCCATACTTCCGCTGCGGCGGCCAACGCTTTCTTCACCGCCAAGGTGTTTTCCGACTTTTATCCGGAAAGCAAGTGGAAACCTCTGGTGTGGGCCACTGCCGCCACTATCCCGGCCATCACCGGCTATCTGCGCGTGCGGTCCGGGCGCCATTATCCCACCGATGTTATCGCGGGCTATGCTGTCGGCGCGCTGACGGGTTTTTTCATTCCGCATTTGCACAAGAATGCGGGCCTGAAAAAGAAAGGCGTGGAACTGTACGGGGGGATGAACGGCGCTTTGCTCAGGGTGTCCTTCTGAATGCTTGTTGTCCCGAAGGGATGCCTTTGGCCTTTGTTGTTTGTTGTTTGTTCCGGGACTGCCCCTTCAGGGCAAGAGGCAACAGTTTCAAACCTGGGTTTTGGTATTTTCAACCTCCCTTTTGCATCCCTGCATTAACGCTTAACTGCTCAGAAACGGGGGCCTGCGGCGCTTAGCAGCCGCCCCAGATGGAATGCGGTGCGTTCCAGCCCTTCGGCGGTTTCCCGGAGCGCTTCTTCCAGGCTCATCGGCCGGTTCTGTATAGAGAAGGCGGCTTTCAGGCCAATGGCCTCAATGTCTTCGGGGCTGGCCAGCAAGGCGCCGCAAAGGGCAATAACGGGTACGTTTTTGGCGGCGGCCCGCCGCGTAATGCCATAGATCAGCTTGCCGTGAAGGGTCTGCCGGTCTATCCTTCCTTCGCCGGTGACGGCCCATTGTACGCCTTCCAGCCGGGCGTCAAAGCCCGTATGATCCATTACCGCTTCAATGCCCGGCCTTAGCCGGGCACGGAGGAAGGCCATAGCGCCGGCGCCCAGGCCTCCCGCTGCCCCGGCGCCGGGGCGATGAGCAAAATCCTGGCCGAACTTTTGCTTCAGGACATCGGCAAAATGGCGCAGTCCGCGATCGAGTTTTTCCACTTCGGCGGCATCTGCTCCTTTTTGAGGAGCGTAAACATAGGCGGCTCCCTGCTCGCCATAGAGGGGGTTGTCGACATCGCAGAGGACTTCTACGCTTACCGCTTCCGGGTCGAAATCCAGTTGGCTGTCGTCGATAAGGTTCACTTTTTCCAGGCTTTCGCCGGTGGCGGCCAGGCGTTCGCCACCGCCATTAAAAAAGCGGTAGCCCAGGGCTGCCGCCATACCCATGCCGGCGTCGTTGGTAGCGCTGCCGCCGATGCCGAGCAGGATTTTCTTCACCCCCCGCCGGATGGCGTCCAGGACGAGTTCGCCGGCGCCGAAGGTGCTCGTATGCAGGGCGGAACGCTCTTCTGCCCTTAGCAGGGGCAGGCCCGAAGCGGCAGCCATCTCGATGAAGGCCGTCCTGCCGTCGCCGGAAAGGCCATAACTGGCCTTCACGGGCCGGAACAGAGGGTCGTTGACCTCCCTGCTGATCGTCTGGCCATTGCTGTGAAAAGTAAGTATCCCGGCAGTGCCTTCGCCCCCATCGGCCATCGGGAAGATGATGG
Source organism: uncultured Phaeodactylibacter sp. (assembly GCA_964488965.1). Taxonomy (GTDB): domain Bacteria; phylum Bacteroidota; class Bacteroidia; order Chitinophagales; family Saprospiraceae; genus JACJXW01. Next base: position 1,594 of record CAZAXA010000453.1, read on the forward strand.
GTTCCGCCCGGGGAAGCGCCCGCTGCAGGCCGCGGGCTACAGCCTGGCAGGCCTCCAGGGCGGGCATGCTGTCTTTGAAAGAGTCGCAGGCGATCAGAATCTTCATAGCTGGAATGGTTTGGCGGATAAATTAAGAAATATTCCAGCTAAGAAGCCGTTTATTCCTCCTGGCTCTCCATGAGCTTCATCATTTTTGCTTCCAGTTCCCTGTATTTGCCTTCGATCTCCCGGATTATGATGCGCTGTTCCACTTCCAGTTGTTCCATCTCATGTTGCAGGCCCATTATTTTGAATTCCATATCCTGTTCCTGGGTTTGCAGTTCCCGTTCCAGCAGGAAGCGCCGGTTTTGGAGCTCCTGTAAGGCCTTTTCCTTTTCGAAGGCCTGCTGTTGTTGTTCTTTCTCGGCTTTGAAATGTTTCAACTCAAGGGCTCTTTCCTTTTCGGCCAATTGCCGTTGAGCTTCCTGGAAGGCCTTGAGCTTTTGCTGGAAAGCTTCGCCCTGAGCCTGTTCCAACTGCTCTTCCTGTTGCTGCAGGGCATATTGTTGTTCTTCCAGCTCCATCTGAGAGGCCTCCAGTTCATGCCCGGCTATTTCGAATTCGCTTTCCTGCATCTCTATTTCGCTTTCCTTATTCCGGATTTGTATCTCCAGCTCCATCAGGGCCTTTTGTTTGCTTTGCATGGCCTGTTGAGCTTCCTTTCGGGCCTGGAGTTCCTGGCTGCGCATGGCCTGCTCTTTCTTTCGCAGGGCCAGCTCCGATGCCCGCATTTTTTCCTCCAGCTGATGCATTTCCTTTTGGGCCTTCATTATCTCATCCGGAATGGTATCGGCGCCGGGCTGAACGATATGGGGCGCGGGAATCACAGGGCCGGCCTCTGCAGGCGGTGTTGCCGGGCCGGCCTCTGGTTTTGGAAGTTGTTCGGGTTCCTCCGAAGCCAGATAAGGCTCCTCTGCCGGAACGGCCTGGCGGGGGGCGCCCTGAAAGGCCAGGAACACCAGGAAGAGGCAGGCCGTGGACAGCGCCCAGAAAGCCTTGGCGGCCACCTGCCGTTTATCATCCCGTTGAAGCAGGCGCCGGATGCGGCTCAGTGTGCTGCCCTCCCTGCCGGAGAAGGCCATGGCCAGAGGGGCGCCGCTGAGGCGCGATCCCTCCAGCAGCGCCAGAGAGCGGGCCAGGGCCAGGGCGTCGCCGGTCATTTCCAGGGCGAGGTCGTCGCAGGCATGTTCCCGCTCGGCCCTTGCCTTTCTGCTGATCCACCACATCAGGGGGTTGAAGAAAATCAGAACCTCGACCAGGGAAAGGAGCAGGTTGGCCAGGTAATCGTGGCGGCGCACATGAGCCAGCTCGTGGGCCAGTATGGCTTCTACCTGTTCGGGAGGCAGGCCCGACAGTAAGCCCGCCGGCAGAAGGATCACCTGTTTGAGTACGCCAACCACCATGGGGCCGTGGATACGCCGGGTTTCCAGTAAGCTTACCGGCCGGCGAATGCCCATCTGTTCCTGCATCCGGCCCAGCTTTTCCAGCCATACGGCATCCGGTTGCCGGCAGCGGTAGTGCCGGAGGTGCTGAATGTAAGCCATTTCACCCAGCATCCGCAAACTGAGGAGGAGGACTCCCAGCAGCCAGCCGCTTACCAGCAGCGGCAGGTACTGTTCAAAATAGTTCAAAAATACAGCCGGGTGATCAGTTGCTGCAATTTCTGTTGCCGGGGCGTGAGCTGCCGGGAGCGCCTCCTGAACCTCCGTAAAGAAAAGTGTTACCTCATGAGCCGGCATGGGGGCATTACCTTCGCCAGAGGGTTGGTACATCCAGGCAAAAGTGCCGGCGAAAGCCAGGAGCAGGGCCACCATAGCGGAAACACACAGCCGGTAGCGCACAGCCGGCGGTTGCCGGCGGGCCAGGATAAGGCCGGCCGCCAGGGTGAGGGCGATGGCAGCTCCCTGCCAGAATGAATGCAGAAGGGCCCAGCCCATAGCTGTTGCCAGGCCGGGATCGATCCAATGGGTGATGGTACTCATTTTTTATTCTTTTCGAGTTCTTCAATGATCCTTTTGATCTCCTCCAGATCCTTCGCACTGGCCTTTTCGTGCCCCAGGGCATGCATGGCCAGTTTCAGGGGAGAACCCCGGAAAACAGTGTCCACCAGCTTGTCGACTATGTCTTCCTGGACCATCCGCTCGTCGATGATGGCCTCGTAAAAGTGGGTGCGCTGCGTGGTGTCCCGTTTCAGAAAGCCCTTCTCCGTCATCACCTGCATCATTTTGAGAGTGGTGGTGTACACTACTTCCCGGTTTCTGCTCAGTTCCCTGTTGACGAAGCGAACGCTGGAAGGGCCGTGCTGCCATAAAATCTGCAGGACTTCCAGTTCGGCATCGGTGGGTTTCTTCGATTCGCTCATAACCTCAGTTCTTGTTCTACGATAAATGTCGTACGACAAATATATACGATAACCGCCGTAATTTACAAATTTATCTACGATGATTATCGTATTTTAACATTTGCTGTGGGATCGGCCTGCTGGTTTTCCTGTAGTTTTATGTTTTTAACCCGTTCCCGATACATCCTTTAACATAAATTTAGCATCTGGCAATAATATTATTGCTTTTCAAAGTGTTTATAGAAACAGGCTTGTCCAAAAGGAATAAACAGAACGGATCTATGGGGTTGAAAACAGTATGGAAAAAACGGGCGGCTGTGCCCGGCGGCAAGGCTTGTATATTTTGCCTGCTTTCTTTGATGGTGTTCGGCGCCAGGCGGCTGAAATGCCAGGACATATCTGCCGCGCGTTTTTTCAGTATCGAATACCAGACTCTGGGTTCTCCTACGCAGTTGATCCCCCGGCAGGGAGGAGGGGTGGCGCCTGCCCAAACCTATGAACCCAGCCACCTCATTAAAGCGGAGCTGAAATTTCCTGTAAAGCTCAGGGGGAATACGCGGATATTCGGTGAGCTGCAATACAACAATGAATACATCTTTGGGTCCTATTCCCCCTTCGATGACGATGGAGCGGATCCGATCAAGCTGCATCAATCCAGCCTGTCCTTCATGGTGTCTCACAGGCTTGGCAAGGGATACAGCCTGCTTGGCAAGTTTGGCGTCGAACAGAGTTCCGACCGTTTCTGGAATTCCAGCGGCAGCGCCCTGTCGTGGGGCAATTCCATTTTACTGCTGAGGGAGCATGCCGGCGGCAAATACGGCCTGGGGGCTTCCTGCGGTTACGATATTATGGGCCGTATGAATTTCATGCCGCTCCTTCTTTATCAGGAGCAACTGTCAGAGAGCTGGCAACTCGACCTGCTGCTGCCCGCCAAGGTGCTGGCCATCAGGAAGCTTTCCAACGATTCCCGCCTCCTCATGGGCGTCAGGGGCAGCAATGCCAATTATTACCTCTCCGGCCTGTCGATGGATCATCTTTCCGGCCTGAACTACCGCCGCCTCAACGCCAATGCCCTCATAGGTTATGAGCGGCTGCTTACGCCCCTTGTCGGGCTGGGTTTCGAAGCCGGCGCCACCATTCCCCTGCAGTCCGGCATCTACCGCCAGGAACAACGCTGGCAGGAAGTACATAACTTCAGGCAAGGGGTGGATCCCTATTTTAATATCAGGATTTTCTTTGCGGTACCGAAATGATATTCCTTTTCTACTCGGCCCCCAGAGGCAGGATGACCGCCGGCACCTGATATTCCCGGTATAGCCGGTTAAAGGAGGCGATATCCTCGTTGATGATCTTCCACATCTGGTTCTTAAACTGCGACCATGCGCCGAGCAGTTCCTGCAGGCGCAGGCGGGCCCCGTCGGTTACTATGGGGTCATGGCTGTCTGCC
>CAZAXA010000454.1:0-5392 GCA_964488965.1 uncultured Phaeodactylibacter sp.
GGGCTGCTCATCAATAGGAGTTTCTATATACCTAACGCTGACCACTGCTATCCTATTTGAAGTGTTCATGAATTAAATGCGTGAAATTCAATATTTTAAGTTTTAAAATAAAGGGGTTGACTTTTTGGAAGCTTCCGGTTTCGATCAGGCCCTTTCAATAATGATGGAAGAAGCGCCGCCGCCGCCGTTGCAGATAGCGGCCAAGCCGAACCGGCCGTTCTTCTTGTGCAGCACGTTGTTCAGGGTGGCGATGATGCGGGCGCCACTGGCGCCGAGCGGGTGGCCCAGGGAAACGGCGCCGCCATGCACGTTAACCTTATCCAGGCCGAGTTCCATCAGTTTGTTGAAGGCCAGGGTGACCACGGCGAAGGCCTCATTGACTTCGAAGTAATCGATGTCTTCTTTTTTCAGGCCGGCGCGCTGCAGGGCGATTGGCGCGGCCTTGGCCGGGGCGGTGGTGAACCATTCCGGCGCCTGAGCGGCATCGGCGAAGCTGACGATGCGGGCCACCGGAGAAAGGCCGAGTTCTTTTACCTTCTCCTCACTGGCCAGAACCAGGGCTGCCGCCCCGTCGTTGATGGTGGAGGCATTGGCGGCCGTTACCGTCCCGTCTTTGGAGAATACCGGGCGCAGGCCGGGGATTTTTTCGAAGATAACCCGCTTGTATTCTTCATCTTCGCTGATGAGAACGGAGCCTCCCTTGCGCTGAGGCGCCTCTACCGGGACGATCTCGTCTTTGAAGGCGCCGCTTTCCGTACTGGCTGCCGAGCGCCGGTAGGAGGTGATGGCGAAGGCGTCCTGTTCTTCCCGGCTGATGTTGTATTCCCGGGCGGTATTGTCGGCACAGACACCCATGACAGCCTGGTTGTAGGCGTCGGTCAGGCCGTCTTTGACCATGCCGTCGATGAGTTCGCCATGGCCGTAACCATAGCCATAACGGGCTTTGGGGACGTAATAGGGCACGGCGCTCATGTTTTCCATGCCGCCGGCGACGATGATGTCCTGATGGCCGAGCATGATGGCCTGGGCGGCAAACATGATGGCCTTGGCGCCGGAGGAGCACACCTTATTGACGGTCGTACAGGGTACTGTATTGGGGATGCCGGCGTAGATGGCGGCCTGCCGGGCCGGCGCCTGGCCCAGGTTGGCTGAGTAGACGTTGCCCATAAAGACTTCTTCTACCTGATCCGGCCGGACTCCGGCTTTTTCCAGGGCGCCTCTGATGGCGGCGGCGCCCAGCCGCGTGGCGGGCACATCGGCCAATACGCCGCCGAAGCTGCCGATAGGCGTGCGCACCGCAGATACGATATATACTTTTCTCATGCTAAGTGGTTTAATTTGGTTGCCAAGCTAAAACGCGAATTTCACGATTTAATATTTTCTTTCCAAGCCATTCGTTTTGTCAACCCCTGTTTTGTTGTAATTTAATTTTTTGATTGTCAGGGTTTTGAAACAATAATTGCAAACTGCCGTCTTTTTAGTCAGCCGGTTTGGCCTTTTGCAGGGGGCCTTTTCTTTCTGGCCGATTATTTACATTTGAATACCTCCCAATGAACTCCCCATATTAGCCGGCGTTATCCTGAAGCCCTGTTCCCAAAGAATTTTGAGTAAGAACCCTAAACACAAATAAATATGTATAGACTGAAAGACAAGGTCGCCATCATCACCGGTGGCGCCAGTGGAATCGGTAAAGCAACTGCAAAGCGTTTTGTGGAAGAAGGCGCCCGGGTGGTTATCTGGGATATAAACAGGGAAAAAGGGATGGCGGTTGTTTCAGAGCTGAACAAATTGGCCGTTAAACAGGCTGAAAAAGCAGTTGAAGTGCCCGTTTTCGAAACGGGAGAGCAAAACGGCAAGACAGAAGGCGGCGAGCCGTACAGCAAGTTCTACTTTGTCGACACGACCAAACTGGCGGCTACCGAAGAGGCCGCCCGGCAGGTGATGGAGGATTTCGGCAAAATAGATATCCTCATCAACAATGCCGGCATCACGCGCGACGCCACTATGAAGAAAATGAGCCCGGAACAGTGGCAGATGGTGATCGACGTCAACCTCACCGGCGTCTGGAACTGTACCAAGGCCGTGTCTTCCTACATGATGGAACGAAACTACGGCCGGATCATCAGCGCAGCTTCTGTGGTAGGCCTGTACGGCAACTTCGGGCAAACCAATTACGTGGCCACCAAGGCCGGCGTCATCGGCATGACCAAAGTCTGGGCCCGCGAGTTCGGCCGCAAAGGGATCACCGCCAACGCCATCGCTCCCGGCTTTATCGCTACCGAAATGATCTCCACCATACCGGAAAAAGTGATCCAGATGATCGAGGATAAAACGCCGACAGGCCGCATGGGTAAACCGGAAGAGATCGCTAATGCCTATCTTTTCCTCGCTTCTGATGAGGCCGCCTTCATCAATGGCATTACCCTCAGCGTGGACGGCGGGCTGATATTGTAAGGGCGAACGGGGGTGAAGGGGTTGATTGCCTTCTTGCCGGCGAGGCAGCCAGGGTATCGGTGCGCCGCAGTTCAGCAAGCGGAAAGCCCTTGTAGAAAATGCATGGGCTTTTTCTCATTTTAATCATATATAATTATCTATATGTTTTCATGATCCTGAAAAAAAACGTAACTTGGCGAAGAAACCCAGAAACCAGCCAAAGCAAAAGCAAATGAGGATGAAACTGCAGAAATTCACGGATTTCGCCAATACGCTGCTGCCACACGAGACGGCCTACCTGCTCTCTGCCCAGCAGTTCGAAGATGATGTCAAACTGGATATACTGAAGCTGATCGACTACAACTGCAACAACATCCGGCAGTTCACCCCCTATGATCCGGCCATTGACAAGCGCAAGTATTCCAACCTCAAGAACTGGATAGCGGAGCGCCTGGAAGCGATCGACGTGGACCTGCGTTTCGACTGGATGAACCACCTGGAGCGGCAGATCATGACCGATTCCATCGAGCCGCAGGAGGAGAAGCAGTTGCTCAAGGCCATTCGCGAGTATGTTCAGCTGGATTTCTATTTCACCAAGTTCTATGAACTGGTACAGGTTTACCGGCACTTCCTGCTGATCCGCATGCGGTATGCGCACCACAAGGTGGCGGATGATTTCCTCCGGCGCTATCGCGGCAAATACGAAGAGTGCAAGGCGGTGAGCGAACGCATACACGAAGCCACGCTGGACATCGTCAACCAGTATTCCAAGAACTCCGCACAATCCATCCATTGGGAAAACTGGCTGACGGAGGTCTTCTACAACGAAGAACTGGACGGCCTGAACCGCTACCTGGCCCTGGTGCGCCTGACCTTCGTGTACTTCAACTACCGGCAGTTTGAAAAACTGCGGGAGAAGTACAACTACATCGACGGGCTTTTCAAGAGCGGGCAGTACTACTCCCGCCGCATCCTGCTCAACTACTATGGCAACCGGGTGATGCTGCACTCCAAATTCCAGGAGTTCGACAAGGCCGAGTATTACGGCTACCTCTCCGTCCGGGAAAAGAACAGCGATTATATTCACTATGTGAACAACCTCAGCGCGGTGCTGCTGCGGCAGAAAAAATACCAGGACGCCCTGCAACTGATGCGCTCGGCCTACCCGGAGATGAAAAACACGCCCAGCTTCCACAACCGCATCGGCTTTGTGGCCTTCTACCTGAAGTGCCTCAATGACAACCAGCAGTACAAGAATGCGGAGAACTATGCCGAGTCATTCCTGCAGGCCTACAAGAAAGAGATTTTCGAATACCGCTGGCACATCTTCTTCTCCTCCTACCTGGAGGCCATCCTGCAGCAGGAAAAGTATTCCAAACTGCTGAAGGTAGTGCGTAAATACCAGTTGCTGGACCGGGAGCGGCAATATCAGAAAAACGCCAACTACCTGCCCACCATACTCTGGTACAATGCAGTGGCGCAGTACAAGGAAATGCTCATACAGAAGGACGAGATCACCCGCCTCATCCAGGATTCCATCGGGCAACTGGACAGAGTAGAGGCCAAGCAGCATCAGTTGCGCGACCTGCTGGAGGAGCTTCGCCCATTCATCCCCGGCGTAGTTAACCAGGTACAGGATAAAATGTTAATGGCTTAAAGGAGAGCGCCTCGATACCGGGGCGCCGGGGCCGGAGAGCACACTTTCGTAGTGCTGCACCAGTTGGGCCTGTTGTTTGGCCAGTTTGTTGAGTACGCGGAGTTCTTCGTTCAGCCTTTCTTCCTTCTGGGCGGGATTGTCCAGGAAGGACAGGCGCTTACGGCTCCGGTTGACGTCGAGGATTTTTTGAATTGTTTGATGGAGGGCTATCCGGGTTCGAATCAATCGGCGTTTCATGGATGTTTTAGTCATTCCTTTCGGATTTGGTTAGGAATTCAGTAAACTTCGTTTAGTCTACTTGATTGGGCATTTGATCGTACTAAAGGTGTTTTTGGATTCCTGTCTGTCCTTGCGCTTTAAAAACGAAGGGTTTTCACCAAAAGTGTATGCTTTCCAGTTTTAACTCCATTAAGAACATTTTTTGGAAAAAAGGTCAATTCCAAAACTTAATTTCTGAACAGCCCGTTGCGAAACTACAAAATCTCAACAATATTGTCCACATTTTGGATCATGGATTAATGTTAAATTATGGCCGAAAGGGCCGGGGAGTGTCAATAGAGTGTCAAAAAACGGTTATCCGTTGCTGGTTATTATGAGCGGCGCAACCAACAACAACCAACCTACTCCCCCCCAACTCTTCCGGCCTCTTCCTCCAGCCCTGTTTTCCTCCTCCGCGATTGCACGTTTTCATTGCCAAAGCGGTAGCTGAGGCTCAGGCTGGCGCGGCGGCTGTCCCACCGGCCGCTGCCGATAGCCGTCAGGCCGTCGAAGGCCGACTGCCCGTCCCAGCCCGTCTCGTAGAAAATGTCGCTGACATTCAGGCGCACATTGAGCCGCTCCTGGAGAAATTTGCGCTGCAGGCCCAGGTCGAGGCTCCAGTTGGATTCATATTCGAATACGCCGCCCCAGACGCCCGGGCCGGAATAGTAACCGGAGACTTCCCCTTTAAAGCCGGCGGGCAGGTCGATGGTATGCTGCTGGTAAATGCTGTAGGTAAAGGCCTGCAGGTCCACCACGGCGCCCTCGCCGAAATCGGCCTGGTTGTCCAGGCGGGAGGCGCTCAGGTTGAAATAGGCGTTCCAGCCTTTGACCACCTGCACCGGCGCGCTGGCGTTGAAGCTGAAGATGGTTTGCTCCGCCAGGTTGGCCCAGGTGATGAAACCCGCCCGGGGGTCTTCCTCATCCGGCGCGATCAGCCGGGTGATCTGGTCTGTGGTGCGGCTGTAGGCCAGTTTGAAGTTGTAGCGGTGGGCCAGGGTGTAGCCCAGCTCCAGGTTGTTGACGATCTCCGGGCGCAGGAAG
>CAZAXA010000455.1:0-5384 GCA_964488965.1 uncultured Phaeodactylibacter sp.
GCAGGTGCTGAAACCGATGCAGTAGTCGGTGCCCGGCACGTCATTGTCCATCGTCTTGGGGATGGCCACCACCTTGACGCCCTTCTGATAGAGGTGCACGCCGTAGCTCAGCGTGTCGTCCCCGCCGATGGGGATGAGGTAGTCGATGTTGAGCCATTCCAGGTTTTTCAGCACTTCGGGGGTCAGGTCGTTCATGTCCTCCTTGTAGGTGTCCTGCAGGTGTGGAGGCACCTGGCCTTTGGCCACGTGGCTGGGCCGTGTGCGGGAGGTGTGCAGGAAGGTGCCGCCCGTCCTGCCCGCCCTGTTGACAATCTCCGTGGTCAGGCTCTGGAAATTGTTGCTGTTGTCGTAGTTTTTGTCCCGGACAATGTCGACCATGCCGCCCCAGCCGCGGCGGATGCCGATCACGTCGTAGCCTTCCCTGAGCGCCCGGATGGTGATGGCCCGGATGGCCGGGTTCAGCCCGGGCACGTCACCGCCTCCCGTCAGAATGCCGATGACGCCTTTTTTTTTCTTGATGTTTGCCATTCTATTTATGGGTTAATGATTAAATACCTGTAAAATACCCAAAATAAGGCAGAAAGTGTCAAAAGGACAATAACAAACAACCATGCCCGGGCATGATAAAAATCACTTTATTCCTGCGGAGAATTCCTTAATTTTAGCTTTTCTATCAAACCAAAACTTTCTCATCCTATGAGTATACAAACAGCATCCATTTCCTCTGTGGAATCGCTTTTGGGCGATGACGCTCAATACCTGCTTGAGCACGAATGCAAGACCGTCTCCAAAAGCCAGTTGCACCTGCCCGGGCCCGACTTTGTCGACCGGGTCGTGCTGGGTTCCGACCGTTCTCCGGTCGTGATGCGCAATATGCAGACGCTCTTTAACACCGGGCGCCTGGGAGGCACGGGCTACGTCTCCATCCTCCCCGTCGACCAGGGTATAGAACATACTGCCGGGGCCTCCTTTGCTCCCAACCCCATTTATTTCGACCCGGAGAATATCGTCAGGCTGGCCGTCGAAGGCGGATGCAACGCCGTGGCTTCCACCCTCGGCGTGCTGGGCGCCGTCTCCCGGAAGTACGCTCACAAAATCCCCTTCATCCTGAAGTTCAACCACAACGAGCTGATGACCTATCCCAACAAGTACGACCAGGTGCTGTTTGCCAGTATCGACCAGGCCTTCGATATGGGAGCGGTTGCGGTAGGCGCCACCATTTACTACGGCAGCGACGAAAGCACCCGCCAGATTCAGGAGGTGTCCGAGGCCTTCCGCTACGCTCATGAACTGGGCATGGCGACCATCCTCTGGGCCTACCTGCGCAATTCCGCCTTCAACAAGGACAAGGACTATCACCTGGCTGCCGACCTTACCGGCCAGGCCAACCACCTGGCGGCTACCATCGAGGCGGATATCGTCAAGCAGAAGCAGCCGGAGAACAACGGCGGCTTCAAGGCCGTCAATTACTCCAAGACCCACGAGAAGGTCTATACCGAGCTGACCACCGGCCACCCCATCGACCTGACGCGCTACCAGGTCGTCAACTGCTTCATGGGCCGGGCCGGGCTGATCAACTCGGGCGGCGCCTCCGGCAAGAACGACCTGGCGCAGGCCGTGCGCACCGCCATCATCAACAAGCGGGCCGGCGGCATGGGGCTCATCTCCGGGCGCAAGGCCTTCCAGAAGCCCATGAAGGACGGCGTCGCGCTGCTGAACGCCATTCAGGACGTGTACCTGAATAAGGAGATCACGGTTGCGTAAGCTTTTGCTTAAAACACAAAACCTGCCCCTGGCGACAGCTGAGAGGGCAGGTTTTGTGTTTTCAGGATTTGATGGAAGATGCCGCCGCCTTGGATCTGATGGCCAACTTCCACGGCGCTATCATTCCCCGCGGCCGGGAGCGCACCTATCCCAACCTGGTAACCATGGAATCCGTCAGAGGTTTTGAATTTATGTTGAGTATCTGTTGTTTTGTATCAGCCGCTGAAATCCAGCCAAACTTTCATCTTGCCCACTCCCGGTTAGGCCAGGCATAATACGGTATGGCCCTGAATCCTTCATAGTGTAAAACGTTGGCCCCTCCCAGCAGGCCTTCCTCTTTGTGTACTTCAAATTGCCCCTCTTTTCTTATCCCGATGGCATCGAAATTGCCCGGGTTGTCTATAAAGTAAAAGTTAAGAGGGCGCAGTTGTGATTTGTCCCCGTGTAAAAGCCCTAAAATACTGGTTTCAGGTAACGCCCCACAGCCGGATCGGCCTGAAAGGCCAATATATTTAAGCACGGGGCATCGCCCCGTGTATAATGATGAAAGCCGCCTGCGGCCTGAAAGGCCATCATAATATTAACATGAGGTTTGACCTGGTTAGCCTGTTTTTCAGCAATTTAAGCCAGGTTGAGGTTGAGGTTGAGGTTGAGGTTGAGGTTGAGGTTGAGGTTGAGGTTGAGGGGGATAAATAGCAAGGATTGCTCAACGAAGCAATACTGACGATTCCACATTAAAGGTGGACAATTCGGTAAAGCAGTATTTTTCTTGCCTTATCCTGCTGAAGAAAGGGATAATTTTTGTTATTTCCCCTGACGAAAGCAGAAAGTTCGTATAAGCCGGCTTTTTAAGAAACCTGCAGCAGGTTAACAAGAGCTGTTTTTCCAAAATCCTTCGAATATGGCAGAAGCGATTAAATATGCGTAAATATGTTATAGGAGTAGACTACGGAACCGATTCGGTGCGGTCGGTCATCGTCAATGCCGAAACCGGTGAGGAAGCCGGCAGTGCGGTTTTCTATTACCCCCGTTGGAAGAAGGGCATGTATTGTGACCCTGCCGGCAACCGCTTTCGCCAGCATCCGCTGGACTACCTGGAGGGCCTGGAAACAACCATCCGGGAAGCGCTGGAAATGGCGCCGCCCGATACGGCCGCCCGGGTTAAAGGCATTGCCATTGATACGACGGGCTCGACCCCAGTCGCCGTAAATAAAAGCGGAACACCGCTTGCACTGCTGCCCGGATTCAAAGAAGACCCCGACGCCATGTTCATCCTCTGGAAAGACCACACCGCCATTAAAGAGGCGGCGGAGATCAACGAACTGGCAGCCAGATGGGAGGTGGATTACACTAAATACGAGGGCGGCGTCTATTCCTCAGAATGGTTCTGGGCAAAAATTTTGCGCACCCTCCGGATAAATGAAAAGGTCCGCCGGGCCGCTTATTCCTGGGTGGAACACTGCGACTGGATACCTTTCCTGCTGACGGGCGGCGCCGATGTAGGCCAGATGAAACGCAGCCGCTGCGCTGCCGGGCATAAAGCGCTCTGGCATGAGGACTTCGGCGGGCTGCCGCCCAATGAGTTCTTCAAGGCCCTCGACCCCCTGCTGGACGGCCTGGCGGGCAGAATGTACCGAGAGACTTACACCTCCGATGTGCCCGCCGGCAAACTGTCGGAAGAATGGGCGCAAAAACTGGGCCTGAGTACGGAAGTAGTGGTCAGCGTAGGCGCCTTCGACGCCCACATGGGCGCCGTCGGGGGCCAGATCGAGCCTTACTACCTGAGCAAGGTCATGGGCACCTCCACCTGCGATATGCTGGTAACTCCTATGGACGGCGGCAAAGAGAAGCTCGTCAGCGGCATCTGCGGGCAGGTCTACGGCTCGGTCATCCCCGGCATGCTGGGGTTCGAAGCCGGGCAGTCCGCCTTCGGCGATGTGTACGCCTGGTTCAAAAGCCTGCTGGCCTGGACGCTGGACGAGGTGGTGGGCAAAAGCCGGCTGCTGGATGACAAGCTGAAGCAACAGTTGATCGAGGAAGCCTCCGCCCGCATCATTCCCGAGCTGACGGCAGCCGCCGAGCAGATCCCACCGGGAGAAACCGGCATCATCGCCCTGGACTGGCTCAACGGGCGCCGTACCCCCGACGCCAACCAGGCGCTGAAAGGGGCCGTCTTCGGCCTCAACCTGGGCAGCGATGCGCCGAAGGTCTTCCGGGCCCTGGTGGAAGCCACCTGCTTCGGCGCCAGAAAGATCATGGGCCGCTTCCAGGAGGAAGGCGTGCCGATCAAAGGCGTGATCGGGCTGGGCGGGGTGGCCAGAAAGTCGCCCTTCGTCATGCAAACCATGGCCGATGTGCTCAATCAGCCGATCAGGATCGCGCGTTCGGAACAGACCTGCGCCCTGGGCGCCGCCATGTTCGCCGCTACCGCCGCCGGCATCTATGACGATGTCTCCGGAGCCATGGGCAAAATGGGCGCCGGTTTCGATGCGGAATATCACCCCCGCCCGGAACGCGCCGCCGTTTATGAAAAAATCTATCAGGATTATAATAAACTGGGGGATTTTGCAGAGCAATTCTTCGCGCCCCGGCCATCCTGACCGAAAGGCAGCAGTACCTGTTGAAGAGGGCACTCCGTTTCCACCGGCTCACAGTGCTGGTATAGCGGACAGAAACGGGAACCACAATGAAAGCAGGGGTAGGTAAAAACCTTCAATCATCAACACACAGCATCAATGAGCATATTCCAGGATATCAAGCAAGCCGCCTACCATGCCAATATGCGCCTGCCCGAACTGGGGCTGGTGCTCTTTACCTTCGGCAACGCCAGCGCGGCTGACCGGGAAAAGGGGGTGTTTGCCATCAAGCCCAGCGGAGTGCCCTATGCCGGGCTGCGCCCGGAGGATATGGTGGTCGTCGATTTTGACAACAACATCATCGAAGGGGCGAAACGCCCCTCTTCCGATACCAGAACCCACGCCGTACTGTATAAGCACTGGGGCCACATCGGCGGCATCGTCCACACCCATTCCACCTATGCCACCGCCTGGGCGCAAACCCAGCAGGATATCCCCATTTTCGGGACTACCCATGCCGACCACCTCACCGTTGACGTGCCCTGCGCCCCGGTGATGAGCGATGAAATGATCAGGGGAGACTACGAATATCAAACCGGATTTCAGATCATAAATGCTTTCAGGGACAAAGGGCTGAACCCTGAAGAGGTGGAAATGGCGCTCGTCGCCAACCATGCTCCTTTTACCTGGGGGGCTACCGCAGACAAGGCCGTTTACAACAGCGCAGTACTGGAAGAACTGGCCCGGATGGCCTGCCTCACCCGGCAAATCCGGCCGGATGCGCCCCGCCTCAGGGAGGCCCTGATCAAAAAACATTACGAACGGAAACATGGCGCCAACGCCTATTACGGACAAGAGTGAGGCGCCGTTTTTATCATTAATCCATTAGTCGCCGACTACAAACAAAACAAAACAAAAATGACAGTACTGGCTACAATTGACTGGATCATCATCCTGGCTTATTTTTCCATCATCCTGGGTATCGCCTGGTGGGTGATCAAGCAGAAACAGGACACTTCCGACGAATACTTCCTGGCGGGCCGC
>CAZAXA010000456.1:0-5368 GCA_964488965.1 uncultured Phaeodactylibacter sp.
TAGGTATTTGGCAGTTTAAATTTCCCCTTAATCCTAAACCCTAAACCCTAAACCCCAAATCCTACCCACCCCTCTCCACTTCCCGTTCAGGATCGGCCACCCATTCGCTCCAGGAGCCGGGGTACAGTTTGGCGTCTCCCAGCCCGGCATGTTTGTATGCCAGGATGTTGCGGCAGGCGGATACTCCGGAACCGCAGTAAAAGATCGCATGGCCGGCATCGGTTTCCCCCAGGGTTTTGCGGAAGCGCTGTTGCAAGGCTTTTTCGGAAAGAAAGAGCCCATCCTGCCCAACGGCCTCGTTGTTAGGCAGGTTCAGAGCGCCCGGGATGTGGCCGGCCACGGGGTCGATCGGTTCCACTTCTCCGCGGTAGCGCTCCGGGGCGCGGGAGTCTATCAGCTTGTATTCCGGCGACTTACGGGCTTCCTCCACCCCATATACATCCACCATAAATTCCGGGCGCGGATGCGGTATAAATGCACGGGGATGAGGCTCCGGTATGGCTGTTTCCACCTTCCGCCCCTCTCCCACCCACCGGCTCCAGCCGCCGTCGAGCACGGCAACGGCATCGTGCCCCAACCAGCGCAGCATCCACCAGAGACGGGCGGCATACATACCCCCGGAATCGTCATAGGCAATCACCTGCACATCGGAACCGATGCCCCAGCGTTCAAAGCGAAGCGCCGCCACATCCGGGTTGGGAAGAGGGTGCCGGCCAGTCTTGCCCGGCACTTTGGGGCCGGAAAGGCTCTCATCGAGATGAGCATACAAAGCTCCGGGAATGTGCCCGCTGCGGTAAGCCCGCCGGCCAGCCTCGGTATCGCTCAGGTCAAAACGGCAGTCGATAACTACCCAATCAGGGGCCTGGAGGCGGCGAAAGAGTTCTTCTGTGGAGATGAGCGTGGTAAACATGGATCGTGGTTTTGGCCGGGATAAAACTAAGCATTCCTTTTGGAAGGAAAAACGGCGGAGCAGGCCATTTCTAACAAGAATCCCCAACCAACTGTTATAAGGTTAATTAATCTTTAACTGGCCGCGGGAAAATACTCCATGCCGGCCTGATTTCGTATCTCAATCGTATAGAACTTAAAATATAAAAGCCATGAAAAGCTTAGCCGTCATCGCCATAGCCCTGTTATGCCCCGCCCTCCTGCAGGCCCAGGAAAAAATACGCTATACGGATGATTTCCGCTTTGCCCGGGGCATCTACACCAGCCTGGAGGACTTTCAGAACAACGACCCCGTCAAACCTTCGGAGATCATTACGGATATCGACCCCGGTTCGCCCAAGTTCTTCCAGCACCTCCTGGCTCTGGATCAGTTCCGTTTCCCGCGCAATAACGAGATCGTTTACCTGAAACCCGGAGAAATCTTCGGCTATTCCGACGGCAGGCAGGTATTCTACGGAACCCGCTACCGCATGGAGGTGGTCGGCAAAATCTGCCTGCTCCGGGAAGTCGATGTGGTGGATTCCTATTCCTCCTTCATCAATCCGGGCGACAAGTATCAGGCCGCCCGTGAACAGGGCTCCGGCAAACTCTACATCCTCGACTTTGAAACGGGCGGTTTTTTCCCCTGTAAAGCCTCAAAGCTGGAACCTGTCTTCCGGCGGGACGCACAGCTCTACCAGGAATACCAAAATGCTAAAGGCAGAAAAAAGGACAAGGCGCTGGATTTTATCAAAGAGTACAATTTCCGGCATCCGGTTTACTTTCCGGGCTGAGGAGGGGGGGGATTAAGTGTTTAGGTGTTTAGGTGTTTAGGTGTTTAGGTGTTTGGGTGTATAAGTTGGGCAGCAGGGTACTGCGGGCAGCAACCCGCCCTCTCGAATGCACTTACACACTTACACACCTATACAATCCCCTACGGCTTCTTTTCCGCCATTTTCGCTCCCTCCACAAAATCCAGGGATACGGAGTTGATGCAATAGCGCAGGCCGGTAGGCTGCGGGCCGTCGTCAAAGACGTGGCCCTGGTGGCCGCCACAGCGGGCGCAGAGCACTTCGGTGCGCGCCATGCCGAGGCTACTGTCCTCTTCCAGCAGTACATGGCCCTCGCGGATGGGCTCCCAGAAGCTGGGCCAGCCGGTGCCGGAATTGAATTTGGTTCGTGAAGAAAAGAGCGGCAACCCGCAACCGGCGCAGGTATAAATGCCCTCTTTTTTGTTGTCCCAGTACTTCCCGGTAAAGGCGCGTTCGGTGCCTGCCTCGCGAAGGACGTAGTACGCCTGGCCTTCCAGTTCCGCTTTCCACTCTTCCGGGCTTTTCTGCACCGGCGCCAGCGTGTCGCCCTGAAGGCTGATGAAAATACGGCCGGCCATTTCCGGCCCCTGTTCGTTGCCGGCCTTGTCATGCTGCGCCTGGTTGCAGGACCAAAGGCTCAGCATGGCGGCCGTCAGGCAGATGAAATTTCTGAATTGCATGGTATTGTCTTTTTGAAAAGAAACGGCCCGGCATGGGCGGGCAGTGCCCGGAGCCGGGGCATAAGGCTCAATCTGTCTTCCCATTGCCATTGTTCTTCTTTCTTCCGGGGCTCCTCCGGATGCGGGGGTGGTTCCACTCCTCGCGCTGGGCAAACTCCACTATCCTCCTCATGAAGGCCATTATGCCCAGGAAATCGAGGTATCCGATGGTCAGCACTACGTAAATCCACCGGTAGGAGCCAGCTTCATCAATGGTGAGGGAAGAAAAAAGATAAGCCGCCAGCCCGGAAGCAAAGGCCAGGCCGAGGTAGCTGTAGATCGACCGGCCCCAGTATTTCAGCATATTCTCGGCCGACAGGGAAAATACGCTGTTAAACACGGCAAACAGCAACAGAAAAGAAGCGGCCGTCAGCCATGGAAAGCGCTCCGGAACGTAGGCCAAACCCGTCAGTTTGACTAACTTTGATACCAGAATGAACAGGATGACCCCCCCAAAGGTAATGGAGGCCTGCAGGAAAGGGCTGAACGCCCGGTCGAAGATGGAAGTGTTATCGGCTGAATTCATCATACAGTTTACCAGTAAAAAAGTGCTGCACCTGCATTTAACAACAAATTAATGCGCTGATGTTGAACCCAAAGTTCGGAATTATTATTGGGATACTGCTCTTTAGAATTATTATAAATAGCGCCTATGCCCAGGAACTGGAAATCTGGCAGGCCCAGGGCGAAGGCGCTGCCAGCCCTTACCAGTTTGAGGTGGTAACGCTGCCGGAGAATATCGTCACTGCCAGGGGTAACGGCTTCTTCTTCATCCAGACGCCTCCGGAACGAAGCGACGACAACCCCTCCTCTTCCGACGCCCTGCTGGTCAATACCGCCTATAACGGAGAGGTGGGCGACCTCGTTTCCATCACCGGCCGCATACTGGAGATCGGCGGCGCCACCGGCATCAGTTCTTCCGGCATAACGGTTAACACGATATCCTCAGGGCACCCCTTGCCGCCGCCGGTAGCCCTGGGGCAGGGCCTGCCTTCTTCTCAAAGCTCCGATATCCACAGCCTGGAGCGGGTGGAGAATATGCTGGTGCAGTTTTCTGCAACGGCCAGCGGCCCTACGGATGGGCTGGAACTGACGCCGCTCAGCGCTTCGGGGCAGCGCCCTTTCCGGGAACCCGGCATTCGCCATCCCGGCCTGCCGGGCTTGCCGGTATGGGACGGCAACCCCGAGGTCTTCTGGTTCGACCCCAATGGCCTGAACGCTCCCAACAACCGTTTCATCAATGCCGGCGCGACGGTCGGGGCCAGGGGCATACTGACAGAGGCGGACAGGGGCTTCTGGCTGTCCATGCCGCTGGAGTACGCCGTAAGCGGCGGCCCGGTGCGGCAGGCAGTGCGGGATTCCGAAGCCGGGGAATTTACCATAGGCTCGCTCAACGCCTTACAGCTCTTTGCCAATACCGCCGCTACCAACCAGCGCCTCCGGAAGCTGGCGCGGTACATCGATCAGCAGCTCCGCCTTCCGGACATCCTCGCCCTGCAGGAAGTGGGCAGCCTGGAAGTGCTGCGCGACCTCGCCTACTACCTGGGGCAGGAAGCCCCGGGCACGGATTACGAGGCCTACCTGCTGCCCGGCGGCGGAGAGATCAACCTGGGTTTCCTCGTAAAACAGGGCGTCGAAGTATCCGCCGTGCGCCAGCTCGGCAATAACGAAACCTTCAGCCAGGGCGGCAGGCTGCACGACCGCCCTCCCCTGTTGCTGGAAGCCATGCTCCCCACTTCTCCTCCTACTCCCATCCGCGTGCTCAACCTTCACCTCCGCTCGCTGCTGGGCATCGAAGGGCCGGACTCCAGCTTTGTGCGCAACAAACGCCACCAGCAGGCCATCTCGGTAGCCAACATGGTACAGGCCCTGCAACAGGAGGGCAACCTGATCGTGCTTGGGGATTTCAACGCCTACGAGTTTACGGACGGCTATGTCGATGTGGCCAGCCAGATCAGCGGGCGGCCTTCGCTGGGCGCCCAGCTTCCGCCGGCGCCCATCGTCAGCCCGCCGCTCGCCAACCAGGTGGAGCAACTCCCCGCGGCAGAGCGCTATTCCTACGTCTTTGAAGGCAGCGCCCAGGTGCTCGACCAATGCCTCACCTCCGCCATGGAAGGGCTCATCGTGAAGGGCATGCAGTACGGCCGCGGCAATGCCGACAACGCCCTGGCCTATTTCAGCAACCCCTTCCTGATGGAACGGGCTTCCGACCACGACGGCCTGGTGCTTTTCCTGGAGGCCGAAAATGCCGTGAATACTGCTTCGCCTTCAGGGCCCCTGAATTCCATTGACATCCAATTTGCCCAGCCTCTGCCGGCGGGCGGCAGCATCTGCCTGAACAGCAGGGACAGCGGCCGGCTGAAAAGCGTGGAACTCCGGAATCTGCAGGGACAGATGATCTGGCGAAAGCCTCTGCAGGGAAGAGAAGCCAGCGTGCAGCTTCCCCTTTCCATCCCGGCAGGGCAGATGTATGTCCTGCGGGTGGCAGGGGAGCGGGGGGTGAGGGCGGAAAGGGTGCTGGTGTATTGATTTGCGATGCGGCAGGTGAGTTCTTCCGGCAAGCAGAAACCGCCAATAAAATCAGCGCTCATTGCAACTGAATTGTCGGTTTTTTCGTAAAATGCAGCTTATCAAAGAGAAATAATGCTGAAAAACATAAAGGGCAGTCACTTTGCTATTGGTGAATCTCTAATACGAGATTAATGACGGGCATTACTCCATACCACGCCAAATACTTCGCTTACGAATTGACCAAGCGAAGCCCTTCCAACAGCATCCAAAAGCTGGCCTCAACGCTGGTGGACGCTCAGGTGGACCTCAATCCGCACCAAGTGGAAGCGGCGCTGTTTGCCTTCCGGTCTCCACTATCGAAGGGTGCTATCCTGGCGGATGAAGTGGGGCTTGGGAAAA
>CAZAXA010000457.1:0-5367 GCA_964488965.1 uncultured Phaeodactylibacter sp.
ATGCCGGGGGTAGTGGTTGTGGACGACCCGGCCAGCAACAAGTATCCTATGCCGCTCTTCGCCAAAGACAGGGACGAGGTGTTCGTGGGCCGCATCCGGCGGGACGAGTCGATTGAAAATGGCCTGAACCTGTGGATCGTAGCCGATAACCTCCGCAAGGGCGCCGCTACCAATGCCATACAGATCGCGGAATACCTGTTGGAAAATAAACTGGTAGAAGCCTGGCAGGCCAGTTACTGAAAACCGGGCGGCCAGAAATTGAGGGCAAAAAATGCCGTATTCGGCGGCATTTTTCTTAATTTTGAAGAACAGTCTGTTCGAAAACAGGCACAGCCCCATTACTGATCAGGTTCAGGAGTGTTGCTTGTAAATGAAAACTCGTTAATTACCGTTATGAAGACCAAGCTTGTACTTTGGGGGGCAAACGCCCAGGACGAACGTATTTTAGTGGCATTGGAACTACTGGCAGACGACAATAAGGTGAAAGTCTATACCTTTCCGGAAAACATTGCTACTGAAGAGTTTAGCCAGAAAATGATGAATGAGTGGCGAGACGGAGGGGAACTGGAGTTCCCGGAAGGCTTTGCCGCCATTGACCAGAACCTCAACGCTTCGGAGAGCATGCTGCCCGATGATATCAAAGTGGAACGGACAGACCTGATCTCCCGGGCACAGACCGAATGGCAGTTCATCGTTTTATCCTCAAAGCTGAGCCAGGCCTACGAGTCGGAACTGGAAGACCTCAAAGAACGTGTACTGCAGCTCACCCGTTTTGACGAAAAACAATGGGAAGAACTCAAAGGCTTCTGGAATAAAGTCCAGCGGCAGGTGCGGGAACGCAACCTCTTCCGCGACCATGCCGACTTCCTGCGCGATAAGACCAACGAGTTGTTTTCTCACCTCAAAGACCTCCGGGCAAAATTGGATGACGAGTTCAAAGACCGCTCGAAGGAAAGCTACGATAAATTTATGGAGATTCTCGATGATGTAGAGAAACGCATCAGCGAGGGCCTTCGCCTGCAGCCTCTTTTTGAGGAACTGAAAAAGCTGCAGCGCAAATTCCGCGATGCTAAATTCACCCGTGAACACCGCTCCAAGGTGTGGGAACGGCTGGATTCGGCCTTCAAGGTTGTTAAGGAAAAGCGCTTCGGCCCTTCCGGCGGTGACGACCGCTCTCCCCAGGAGCGGATCAAGCGCCGCTACGACGGGCTGCTTTCCGCCATCGAAAAAATGGAGCGCTCCATTAAGCGCGACCAGGATGACCTGGAGTTCCAGAACCGCAAAATCGCCAGGACGGACGGCCAGCTGGAGGCGCAGATCCGGCAGGCCAAGATCAAAATGATCGAGGA
This sequence comes from uncultured Phaeodactylibacter sp., assembly GCA_964488965.1. GTDB lineage: Bacteria > Bacteroidota > Bacteroidia > Chitinophagales > Saprospiraceae > JACJXW01. The sequence goes on from CAZAXA010000457.1 coordinate 1,350, forward strand.
GCGTATCCGCTCCAAAGAAGAGAAACTGGGAGAGATGATGCAAACCCGGGTGGAGCTCGAACGGCGCATCGAAGTGCTGAAAAACAAGGAAAATAAGCGGCTGGAGCGCGAACGGATCGAACAGGCCAAAAAGGAGGCGGAAGCCAAGATACACGAACAGATCAAGACGGAAGCCGCCGCCAGGAAGGACAGCGCGGAGGAACTGGAAAAAGCCGCCGAGGCCATCGTCGGGGAAAGCAGTGGGGAAACTGCCGCCAAAAAACCGGCAGGCAAACGGGAGGACGATGTATTGGAAGCCCTCGGCAATACCCTGGGAGATGCCCTGGAAGATGTAGTGGACACCATTCGGGCTATCGCAGAAGTAGCGGCCGATGAGGTGGAAGAGGTTATCGAAGATATCCGGGAAGCCCTGGAACAGGAAGAAGAAACTCCTGAAGCGCCCGCTGCCCCTGAAGCTGAAGCTCCGGAGGAGAAAGCGGAGGAGGAAGAAGCCCCGGATGCCGAAAGCATGGAAGAGGAAACCGCAGCAGTAACGGCCCCCATCGACGAAAAGAACGCAGATAATGCGGAAGAGGGGCCGCAAACCGAAGAAGTCGAAGCCGAAGCCGAAGAGAAAAAGGATTCCTGACCCGGCCCTTCCCCGGCAATCGTAATATCAAGCCGAGCGCCTCCGGATCACCTCCGGAGGCGCTCGCCGTTTAGAACGCGGCATTCCGCAGGCCCTGCCGGCTAATGTGAACTTTGCCTTGTACCTGGGCCCGGGCGCCTGAAAGGAGTAAGCCCAAAAAATGTTTTTTTTTACCGAAAAAAGGGGGAAATCTTTAGAAGAAAAAAAATAAAAAATTCACAAAGATGAGTTCATGTGGTAGTAATAAATATTGAAAATTAGGTAGTTGTATAAAAAGATTTGCTTTAAAATTTTCTCACAATGAGCTTATTTTGTCTTTGATTTACCAGGACTATGGTTGCATATTTGTATTGTGATTGGTAAGCAACGGAGGAAGTAAGAGATCAAGTTGATTGAAATAGAATATGTTCATGGGATTATAATTTGTTGGTGGTATGCCGTCCCGAAATTCGAATTTCGGGACGCATTACACACTACGAGAACACCCTGATCCCTATTAAAAATAAAAAAGGCGGGCTTAAGCGCCCGCCTGAGAATTAGGTCATGTTCATGGGATTACGACGCCTCAGCTAAAGAAAATTTCCATAAGATTACAATTTGTTATTAGCCGAGTAAGATGGTATTCTCTTTCTCTTTGGCTGAGGCGAAGTTAATCCAAATGTTTGTCATATTCAAAAAAATGACAAATATTTTTAGCCGACAAAAAGATTAATTTTGGATATGTTCATGGGATTATAATTGAAAGGGTCGCACACATTGGTTGTGCGACTTTTTTTTTGCCCCTTTTGCTCCTCTTTCTCTTTCCAAAATAAACAGCCGGCCCCTCCTCAGAAGAAAACCTCCTGTGCCAGGCGATAGGTATTGGCGTGTGCTTCGATGATGTGCGCCAGCCGTTCGGAGTAGCCGCCTCCCATGCTCACAGCTACGGGGATGCCGTGCCGTTTGCAGGTTTCCAGTACGAAGCGGTCCCGTTCCCGGCATCCCTGAATGCTGAGGCTGAGGCGGCCGAGTTTGTCGGAAAACAGGACATCCACCCCCGCAAGGTAAAATACCTGCCCGGGCTGCACTTCATCTATGAGGCGGGGCAGAGTTTCGCGCAGGATTTTCAGATATGGCCCGTCCCCGGTTTTGTCGGGCAGGCCGATATCCAGGTCGGACGGTTCTTTGCGGAGCGGGTAGTTTTTGGCCCCGTGCATGCTGAAGGTAAATACCCTGGGCTCTTTGCGGAAAATCTGGGCCGTACCGTTGCCCTGATGGACATCGAGGTCGACGATGAGTATTTTCCCCACTATGTTATGGTGCAGCAGGTAGTTGGCGGCAATGGCGATGTCGTTCAGCAGGCAGAAGCCTTCTCCTTTATAGGTAAAGGAATGATGGGTGCCGCCCGCCACATTGAGCGCCACACCGTATTTCCGGGAGTAAAGAGCGCACTGTACGGTTCCGTTGGCAATGTGCCGCCCTCTTTGTACCAGCCTTTCCGACATGGGAAAGCCGATGGCCCGGATCTCCCTCCGGCTCAGTTGCTGGTTTTTGAGCTTTTCCCAGTACTCCTTATCATGGGTCAGCAGGATCGTCTCTTCGGGCAGGGGATCGGGCTGGAAGAAATTCTCTTCTTTTACGGTGCCTTCATAGAGCAGTTGTTCGGGCAGCAGCTCGTACTTCACCATGGGAAAACGGTGTTTCTCCGGCAGGTCGTAACGGTAGACGGGGGAAAATGCGATCTTCAGCATTAACTCCTGTATTTTACTTTTTTGGCTTTCAAAACCCTATTTTTGCATTTCTTTTCAGGAGGAACAATCCAGCCGGAAAAACGATTAACAAAAAGAATAAATCTTAGATCAAAATGCAACTCAGCGAACAGGAACTTATCCGCCGGGACAATCTGCAGAAGCTGCGCGATCTCGGCATAGACCCTTATCCTGCCGAAGAATTTGAGATCACGGCCTATGCCAAAGAGATCAGGGAAGCGTTCAATGATGAGGCGGAGAACCCGAACTTTCAGCACGTCAGCCTGGCCGGCCGCCTGATGAGTACCCGCGTGATGGGGAAAGCTTCCTTCGCTGAACTTCAGGACAGCACCGGCCGCATTCAGGTTTACATAGCCCGCGATGAGATCTGCCCGGGAGAGGACAAGGAACTCTACAATACGGTTTTCAAAAAACTGCTGGACATCGGCGATTTCATCGGTGTGAAGGGCTTCGTATTCCGCACCCGTATGGGGGAAATTACGGTCCACGTGAAGGAACTGAAGATGCTCAGCAAGGCCCTGCACCCGCTGCCCATCGTAAAGCGCGATGAGGAGGGCAATGTGTACGACGCCTTCACGGACCCCGAGCAGCGCTACCGGCAACGCTATGTCGACCTGACCGTCAACCCTCATGTGAAGGAGATTTTCCTCAGGCGTTCCAGGCTGATCAGCGCCATGCGCCGCTTCTTCGACAGCCGCGGGTGGCTGGAAGTGGAGACCCCCATACTGCAGCCCATCCACGGGGGCGCCGCCGCCCGCCCCTTCCGCACCCACCACAACACGCTGGATATGCCGCTCTACCTGCGCATCGCCAACGAACTCTACCTCAAGCGGCTGATCGCCGGGGGCTTCGAAGGGGTGTACGAGATTGGCAAGATGTTTCGCAATGAAGGCATGGACCGTACCCACAACCCGGAATTTACTTCCATGGAGATTTACGTGGCCTACAAGGACTATCAGTGGATGATGGCCATGGTGGAGCAACTGCTGGAATACGTAGCCATCGAGGTGACGGGCCATACCAAAGTGGAGTACGAAGGCAAGATGATCGATTACGCCGGCCCCTACCGGCGGCTGAGTATGTACGAGGCCATCGAAAATTATACCGGCATCGACATCTCCGGTATGGATGAAGCCGCCCTGCGCGATGTTTGCAAAAGGCTGTATATTGAGGTTGATCCGAGCATGGGCAAGGGCAAGCTCATCGATGAGATTTTCGGCGGAAAGGTGGAAGCTCACCTCATTCAGCCCACCTACATCATCGACTACCCCATCGAAATGACGCCTCTGGCCAAGAAGCACCGCAGCAAGGAAGGCCTGGTGGAACGCTTCGAGCTGTTCGTCAACGGCAAGGAGGTCGCCAATGCCTACTCTGAGCTCAATGACCCCATCGACCAGCGGGAGCGCTTCGAAGAACAACTGCGCCTGGCCGAGAGGGGCGACGAGGAAGCCATGGCCCTGGATGAAGATTTCCTGACTTCCCTGGAGTATGGCATGCCGCCTGCTTCCGGCCTGGGTATCGGCATCGACCGCCTGGCCATGCTGCTGGCCAACCAGCATTCCATTCAGGAAGTCCTCTTCTTCCCGCAAATGCGACCGAAAGGGAGCATTCACGAGCGCCATCAGGAAAAAGAAGATGTAAG
>CAZAXA010000458.1:0-5346 GCA_964488965.1 uncultured Phaeodactylibacter sp.
GAGGGAGGTAAGCCTTTTTGTCATAGGGATCAGATGGTTTTAGTTTTCGGAATGCTTAAAACTAAACAAAGTTTTGGACAGAAGCAATGTTGAGGGCTTGAATAGGTTTTACCTTAACCTTTGCCCTTTTTCTGGCCTGGGCTGCAAAATTGATTCTCATGTATGGAAAGAAACCAAAAACCCAGCCCGCCGTCGCTGTGCTCTTCCGGGTCGGCCGGAGCTTTAAGAAACTTGCGGCCGGGAGCGGGAGGAAGTTTCTCAAAGCGGGCTCACTCCCCCACCACCACCTTCCCCATCCAGCGCCGGCCCTCCGCCCGCACTTCCAGCACGTAAAAGCCCGGCGCCAGGCCCGAGGCGCCGATGTCCATCTCCGGCGCAGCCGGCCGCTCTTCCCGCCAGGCCGCCCTTCCCTGCGCATCGAATAGCGTACAAAGGGCGTTGCTGCCCGCCGGGGCCTGTTCCCAGGACAGGCGAAAGCGGCCGTTGCTGGGGTTGGGGTAGAGAGAGAAGCCCTCCTCCCGGAACAGCGCCTCCGGCCTTACCGGGGATACCATCGAACAAAGCGTATCCAGGCAGCCGTCCGGCGCCACCTTCACCAGCCAAATGTACCTTCGGTTGAACTCTATCGTTTCCCCGGCCGCCACGATGCTGCCGCTGGACAGCTCGCCTACGCCGGCGAGCCTGCCATAATTATTTTCCAAAATGGGAAAGGGTGCGTCGGCCAGGGTTTCCCAGATACTGTCGCCCTGGGGAGAGAATTTGTATAGCCAACCGACTTTGCGGATAGTTCCATCTCCATCTTTTACGAGATTTTCGCCGGCGCCGATGTAGTTGCCGTCTGAAATTTGCTCAATATCTAAAAGCCTTACGTATGCTCCAAGTTTCGCTTTATATCCGAAATGGCGAACCCACTCCAATTGGAAATTGGAATCTAATCTTGCCAGGGTAGGTTGGACAATGCCTGCCCCGTTAATTACTTCAACTAAATATAACCCAAAAGTGATCATCCCCCCATCATCTAGCGGGAGGATGTTCCTGTTATAACCGGCCTCCGGATTGGGTGCAGACTGCCAAAGCCTCACCACCTCGCCCTGGCCATCGATAAACCGGATGGCAACCCGGCCAGTATTGGGGCTTGGTAAAACTATCGTGCCACTTAACACAAACAAGGAGTCGTTGACCTTGGCGGCCGCATTGGTCACAGCATCCGTGTCATAATCTCCGTAGTATTTAAACCACAAGGTATTGCCTTGCCGGTCTACCCTGCGGGCAAATGGGTTATCCTTGTAGTTAGGGCGTTGGACGGCGCCGCTTAATAAATACCCGTCGCTCAGCTCGATGGGGGCATTGTACCAAAAATGGCTCCGGTTCACCGTATCCAGGTACTCTTTGATGAACTCCACCTCAAGGCCATGATCCACCTTGACCAGCCAGGCGGCGTCGCCATGAGTGGGGGCGGCGGTCATGATGTAGCCGCCGTCGCGCGTTTTGGCGATCTTGCCCCAGTGGTAACTTATGGACAGGTGTTCTCCCAGGGGGTCTAATATCATCCTGGAAAACAGGTGGTTGCCCGAGGAATCAAACTTGGAAAGGATAAGGCCCTGCTGGGAGTAAGTGTTATCAGGGTATCCCAGGCCATAACCGATGATGGTGTCGTTATCTACGATCATATCCCGAAAATGGTTCGTGGGCCAGCCAATATCCACGGGGACATTAAAAGTACTTTGCCCATTGGTTTGCACCAAGCACAAAATGAATAGGAGAATAAATGAAAAATATCTTGGAATAAGCATTTCAGGAAAGATTATAGGGGCCGGGCCTACAGAGCCTGCTCTGCCCTTTTCAGGGCCCGGCTGCTGAGTTATTGGGTAAGGATCAACTTAAAGCGTTCGCGCCGCCCGGAAGAGGGGATAATTTCGATAAGGTAAACCCCTGGCCTGAACTGCTCATGAGGCAGGCGTATGGTGTGCCGCCCTTCGGGAAAGCTTTGTTTCAGCACGGGCCTGCCCTGTAGGTTATAGAATACACCGATAGCCGGGCCATAACCTGCCGGCAATTCAAGCGTGAGGTTTCCCTGGCTGGGGTTGGGGTAAAGCTTAACCGGCGAAGGGCCTGCCTTTTCCGCCTCTGCGGCTGAAACCGGAAACCCGCCGGGCCGGGAAGCTTCCCCGTTACAATCCGGGAACGCCCGCCGGCCGTTGCGCCACAATATGGCCTGGGCCAGGGCGCCGGGCTCCGTGCAATCATCCTGCCAGTACATAAGAGCATCCAATATTTCCTCCGGCATCCCGCTCAGGGATGTTCCTGCCTCTAGTTCATGGCGGACAGTATTGAACACAGCCTCAATATCCTCGAGCTCGGCCAGTTGGGCCTCGCCCAGCTCGTAGAACTGGGGAATGGCCGCCCACAGGCTGTCGAACAGCCCGAACTTGCCGGTGAAGAAGTAATGGCGCGCCAGGCGGTAATCCGCCGGGTAGGTTTCGGCCAGCGCCAGCCAGGCCAGGATGGAGTCGGCCTTGACGGCGGCGGTGTCCAGGCTGTAGGACATCAGGATGAGCCGGGCGTCCCGGTTCATGGCACGCCGCAGCTGGATGATGCTGTCTAGTGCGGCCGCCTGTTCTTCTTCATCTTCGATGAGGGGGTAGGCCGCCTTGCGTTCCTGCCACCGGGCTTTCTTTTCGTGGAAAGCCCCTTTCAATTCCTCCAGTTGTTCTTCACTGCAGGGTGGGGTGCAGGGTTCTGATCCGGCGGTGCAGTTGGTGTTCTCCTCATTAGTTGCTTCGGAGTTGATCCCGACCGGATCCAGGTCAGTACTCTCTGGATCCTGCCGGCTGCTGCCGTCGTAGTAGAGGTAATTAATGGTAGGCCCAAGGTTCTGAAAAGAATAACTGCCCGCCCCGCTGCCGGAGAATACATTGCCGGCAGGAAGCCTTTGGCCTGCTCCACTCACATCTTCCTGATCTCGCCAAATACTCCCCTCTTCTTCCACCAAAAAATCGCCGATCACCCCCGGGATGCTTGAAAAAGTGATGGACACGGAGTCACACAGATATACCAGGCCATCCTCAAAGGCTGTATTCCTCCCTTGAGCCCGGTTGGCAACCGTCATATTCTCGTAAGTATTGCCTTTTATCTGGTTGTTCATACCCTGGCCCAGGGAAGTGCTGTTTGTCCCGGCCAGGCCATAGCCCGGAGGGGTTGCTTCGTCATAGTGGAAAAAATTGCCTTGCAGGCTGAAGCCACCCGTCGCCCCCTGCAAATAAACACCAACAGCCTCGCCCACATTGCACCCGTCCGGCGCTCTTACATAGAAGTCATTGCCGGTAATGGAAAAATCGCTGATGGACCTGGTGCGTATACCGATATTGCAGGCCTTAAAGCGGTTGTTGTAGGCGGTAAAGGAGCCGCTGTTTTCCGTCAGGTTGTTGGCAAAAATGCCGAAGCGGAGGTTTTCAAAGCGGCACAGCCCCCCTGCCCGGAAGCCGGCATCTATTGAGCTGATGCCGGTGGCCCGTTTGCTGGGGGCTTCACAATCCATGCGCCCATCCTTAAATTCACAGGCGTTTATCCAGAGCCTGGACACATTGATGAGTTCCAGGTGAGTGGGGGAAATATCCCTTGCCCGGTAATCGTCGTCCGTATAAAAACCTCCGGAAAGTATCAGGCTGGCGTTGGGGGCCGGGTAAGAGCCGAAACGGATACTGGTGATATTGTTGAAAAATTTGCCTCCGCCTACATAAACGATGCCGCCGCCGGAGCCCGGATACGGCGCCCCCCCTCCTCCCACCAGGCGGGCTTCGATACCGCATACGGCATGTTCGATGATCCCGCTGCTGTTTACGACTACCCTGCCCTGGTTGGCAGGCGTTTGAGCGGCCAGGTTATTGCCCTGCACGATAACGCCACGCCACATCTGGCCGCAGGCGCCGGTAATTTTCGCGCTGACGAGGAGCTTGGCGCCGGGTTTCACCCAAATATAAGCGCCTGGCAGCATTTCCAGGGTGGAAGTTACGTGGAACTCGCCCGAATCCACCACAATATTGCCGGATGGGCCGCCAGGGAGGCTGCCGCCCGGCATTACAACCGGGGCGATGAGGGCATTTTTCAGGGAATCATGGCTGGCCAGGTGGGCCCGCATGCGCAAGGCCTGCTCCGGCGTAAAATTGTCGCGGCAAGTGTTCAGGTTAGAATAGCTCATATAATTTGTTCCGAGAGCAGAAGTGTCGCAATCCAGGTTTGAAACCGTTGGAGGAGTGTCACAGATGTAATCTCCTGTGCAGTAACAGTCGTCAATACCACCCAGGCAGGCGCTTGTATCATCACAACTATCCTCATGAGTATGCATCAAGCCCAGGCAATGCCCCAACTCGTGTATGGATACCGGCGTTTCGGCGGCCGGCGCCCCATTATCCTGACCCTCAACACTGAAGTAGGTATTTGGTATGCCGAAAGCATAGCCGGCAGCGCTGCCTGTCCCTCCAAAGATATAGAGGTCGATGCCATCCTCATGTTTGGCGCCCGGCACGACATCCCGGATCGTTTCCACGCCATCCGCTGTAGTAGTGATTAAGTTGGCGGTAGGGGCTGAGCAGGGGTTAGAGGGGTTGACAAAATAAATACCATATTGGTTATAAACATCATTTATGTACTCCAAGGCAGTCGCAGCCGCAGCATCAGCTTGTTGCTGGTTGATCCACAGATTATCAGGCTTGCGGACGAAGTTGACATACAGGCGAAGATGATAAGTGCCGGGATTGTCATAATACTCGCCGTAAATTATCGGGCTTGCCAGAATACAGCTGTCGGTTTCGCCCTGCCCATAAATGCCGGGAAGTTGGAAAGCAGCCATCAGAATGAAAAAAAGCAGGGCCGGCTTAAGTTTGTGGAAGCCGGCTGTATGCCCATACACACATTCACCCGCCGAAGCCCTGGCGAAGGCGGGCGCACACATACACGGCATCGGAGAGGCGGCAGGGCGCCGGAGAGAGGTAAGCGTTTTTTTCATAGGGATGAGGTGGTTTTAGTTTTCGGAATGCTTAAAACTAAACAAAGTTTTGGACAGAAGCAATGTTGAGGGCTTGAATAGGTTTTACCTTAACCTTTGCCCTTTTTCTGGCCTGGGCTGCAAAATTGATTCTCATGTATGGAAAGAAACCAAAAACCCAGCCCGCCGTCGCTGTGCTCTTCCGGGTCGGCCGGAGCTTTAAGAAACTTGCGGCCGGGAGCGGGAGGAAGTTTCTCAAAGCGGGCTCACTCCCCCACCACCACCTTCCCCATCCAGCGCCGGCCCTCCGCCCGCACTTCCAGCACGTAAAAGCCCGGCGCCAGGCCCGAGGCGCCGATGTC
>CAZAXA010000459.1:0-5331 GCA_964488965.1 uncultured Phaeodactylibacter sp.
TACCCAGGTTGAGCACCGTATCCATCATGCCCGGCATGGAAGCCCGGGCGCCGGAGCGGACAGATAACAGCAATGGGTTGCCGGGGTCGCCGAAGCGCTTGCCGGTCACTTTTTCCACGTAAGCGACGCCCGCCCGGACCTGCTCGTCCAGCATGCGGAGGACTTCTTCCTTGCCGTTCTTATAGTAGTTGTTGCACGCCTCAGTGGTAATGGTAAAACCCGGAGGGACGGGCACTCCAATGAGGTTCATCTCGGCCAGGTTGGCGCCTTTGCCACCCAGCAATTCTTTCATCTTGGCATTGCCTTCTGCTTTTTTGTCTCCGAAGGTATAGACATATTTTTTGTAACTCATGATAGGAAAGTTTTTCGGCCTGTGCGATTTAGTGTGAATTAAACACTTTCAAAAGTAGGGTTCTGCGAAGAAGGCGAGAATGACTTTTCTCAATTGCGGGGCTAACAATTATCACCGGGGCCAGATCGTATATTCGTTATTCATGTGTGGACGAATCGGCGAATTACGGATCAACGAACCAGTTCCACCTCCATCCATACCGGCTGGTGGTCGGAGAAGCGGAACTGCTGGTCCAGGCATTTTACGGAGCGGGCGCGGACGTTGGGGCTGATGAGGAAGAAATCGATCAGGGTAATGAAAGACTGGCCGGGTTGATAGGGCGTGCGCGTCTTCCGGTTGGTGGGGATAGTTGGATCGTATACCCACTGCCAGCCGGAAGGCAGAAAATCCGGATCGATATTGATCTGGGTATATCCCTGGGTATTGCCGGGCATGAAGCCGTCGAAGCGGAAATAGGGCGGGCACTGGTTCCAGTCGCCCCCTACGACCACGTAATTTCCCTTGCCGTATTCTTCCAGGAAGAGTTCCCGAAGGAAGGCCATCTGCTGGCGTTTGAGGGAACCATCGGCATCGTAAGCGGAATTGTGGACGTTCATCACCACCAGTTCCTTACCATTGGCCACCTGGTAGCGGTGCAGGGCCACACAGCGGTCCAACTGAAAGATGCGCGTAGGCCAGGGATAGGCCCCCGGCAGTTGCAGGCGGACAGATTCATAGGGCTGAAAACGGCTGTAGGTAGCCAGGCCGCTCAGTACCTTGCCGTAAGCGTTCCAGGGTTCCAGCAACGGGATGGGCACTCTGGACACCTTATAATTGGGGGCAAAAAACGCGGCGTAACCGGGGAGTTCCTCCCCGATCTCATCAAACTGGTTGATAAAGTAGCTTCGCCGGGCACTGAAGTCCACCTCCTGGAACAGGAAGAAATCCGAACGGGTCGTTTTCACGAATAGCGTGTCGCCGGCGATATTCTTCTCTACATATTCACGGGGTGCGCGCACCATATGGCCTCCGGAAAAGAGCATGTTGCCATGGTCGTAGAAGAAGTCCGACTCCTCTCCCAGGCCGCCGTAGCCCAGGTTCCAGGTTACAAAGGAAAGGATACTGTCCTGTATCGGGTTCTTTTCCGATACCTGATAGGCATCCAGCGGGCTGACAGCAGGAGGCTGCCAGTCGCCGTAGGAGCCATAGGCCAGCACTGCGCCGATGTACAGCGCCGGAATGGCCAGGAACAGGGCCAGGAAGCGGAGGGCCTTGCGAATGCGTTTGGATATATTCATGAATAAGTGAATTTTACCCGGGCGGGGAACGAGGACGGGGAGTGAGTGAGCGCCCGCAAATCTTTCGTTTCCTTCAAAAGCCGAGCATATCTTTCATTTCAAAGTAACCCTGTTTGCCCGCGATCCATCTGGCGGCCATCAGCGCTCCCCGGGCAAAGCCCTCCCGGGAATGGGCCTCGTGCCGGATAATGATGGAGTCGATGGCAGAGAGGTATTGCACTTCATGTGTTCCCGTGGCCTGGCCTTCCCGTTTCGACAGTATCGGCAAAACGCCCGCCCCGCCGGCTTCCCGGCCGGCCCATCGGCGCAGGCCGGGGACGCGCTTCAGGATATCTTCGGCCAGGCTGATAGCGGTGCCGCTGGGAGCATCCAGTTTTTGGGTGTGATGGATTTCTTCGATCCGCACCTGGTACTGGCCGTGTTGGGCCATCATTTCCGCCAGATAGCGGTTAAGGGCAAAGAACAGGTTGACGCCGATGCTGAAGTTGGAGGCATAAAGCAGCGCACCCTGGTATTTTTTACAAATGGCCTTCGCCTCTTCCAGCCGGCCCAGCCAGCCCGTTGTTCCACATACTACCGGCACGCCCGCTTTCATCGACAGGCTGATATGGCCGAAAGCGCTTTCGGGGCGGCTGAACTCTATGGCCACATCGGCGCTGCGGAGGAAACTTCGGGCGGCCTCTTCGGAAGTGCCGGAATCAGCTCTGAGGACGACCTCGTCTCCATCTGCCAGGGCAAGTTCTTCGATGGCCCTGCCCATTTTCCCATATCCCAGTAGAGCTATTTTCATAGAAAAAAAAATGAATGATGTGGCCTGCGCCCGTAAGGGCCGTCTAAAAGCTGCCTTGCGCATTCAGAAGGGCCGTTTGCCCTTACAGATAAACACAAAGGCCATTGACAAACACCGTTTCAGGCGGTGTGCACCTCGTTTTGCTGCTAACCAGCAAATAAACACGTGGAATGCGGCCCGCCGCCGGGCCCTGATGATACCGTCAGGGCTTTTTTTATGCTTCTTCTTCGATGATCTTTTTCAGTTCATTCAGTTTCATCATGCAATCGATGGGGGTCATGGCATTGATATCCAGTTCGAGCAGCGCTTCCCTGATCCTGCCTGCCGTCGGGTCTACCGTTTCGAATATGCTGAGTTGGATCGGCTCGGCCGATATCTGCTGAGTCCGGGGCCTTTTCGCCTTAATGCCTTCAACGCTACCTGATTCCCCGTTATCGATGAACTTTTGTTCGAGTTGAGTAAGGATATGGGCGGCCCGTTCCACAATACTGCGGGGCATGCCCGCCATTTTGGCAACGTGAATGCCGAAGCTGTGCTCGCTGCCGCCGGGCGCCAGTTTGCGAAGGAATATCACCTTATGGCCTACTTCCCGTGTGGCGATGTTGAAATTCCTGATGCGGGAAAACTTGTTGGCCAGTTCGTTGAGTTCGTGGTAGTGGGTGGCAAACAGGGTTTTGGGGCGGGCCACGCCATTATTGTGAAGGAATTCGGCGATGGACCAGGCTATAGAGATTCCGTCATAAGTGCTCGTGCCCCGGCCGATCTCGTCCAGCAGGATGAGGCTGCGGTTGGAAATATTGTTCATGATGCTGGCCGTTTCGTTCATTTCCACCATGAAAGTAGACTCTCCCGACGAGATGTTGTCGGAAGCACCGACACGGGTGAAAACCTTGTCTATCAAGCCAATATGAGCGCTCCGGGCCGGCACGAAGGATCCCATCTGCGCCATCAGGCAGATGAGGGCGGTTTGGCGCAGCAGGGCGGACTTGCCGGCCATATTGGGGCCGGTGATCATCAGGATTTGTTGTTCTTCGTTATCCAGGTAGACGTCATTGGGCACGTAAGCTTCATCCAGGGCCATTTGCCGTTCGATCACCGGATGCCTTCCCTGTTTGATATCGATCGTCAGCGTATCGTTGATCTTCGGCCGGCAGTAGTTGTTTTTTCCGGCCACCTTGGCGAATGACAGCAGGCAGTCGATGCGGGCGATCAGGTTGGCGTTGTGCTGTATGGGTTGAATGTAGTCGGTCAGGCTGAGTACCAGTTGTTCGAAGAGCTGCTCTTCCAGCTCCAGTATTTTCTCCTGGGCGCCCAGGATTCTGGCCTCGAGCTTTTTCAGCTCGTCCGTGATATAGCGTTCGGCGTTCGTCAGGGTTTGTTTGCGCGTCCATTCCGGGGGAGCCTGGTTTTTGTACTTGTTGGTCACTTCCAGGTAATAACCGAAGACGTTGTTAAAACCGATCTTGAGGCTGTTGATGCCGGTGCGCCGGGCTTCCTCCTTTTGTATTTCTTCCAGCAGCCCCTCGCTGTTCTGAATAATGTTGCGAAGATCGTCCAGTTCTTCGTTGAAGCCTTCGGCGATCACCCCGCCTTTGGCGAGGTTGATGGGAGGGTCGTCAACGACCTGCCTGCCGATCTCTTCCCGAAGCAGGTTGCAGGGGTTGAGCCCTTCGGCGATCTTGGCAAGATGCGGATTATCGCTGGCCAGCAGCAGTTCCCTGGCCGGGCCGATCAGCCCCAGGGCCTTCCTGAGCTGTACCACTTCACGTGGATTGACCTTGCCCAGAGGCACTTTGGAGATGAGGCGCTCAAGGTCTCCCATTTGCTGAATATACTGCCCTACCTCTGCGCTAAGCCCGGGATTGTCCAGAAAATAGGCCACTATATCGAGGCGGCTTTCGATCGCGGCGATGGACTTCAGGGGCAGCACCACCCATTTCTTCAGCAGCCGGGCGCCCATGGGTGAAACGGCCTGGTCCAGAATCTGAATCAGGGGTACTCCCGTATCGTGGTTGCTGTGTATCAGTTCCAGGTTGCGGATGGTGAAGCGGTCGAGCCAGACGTAGCGGTCCGGTTGAATGCGGCTGACCGCATTGATGTGCTGAAGGTTCTTGTTCTCAGTGGTGGCCAGGTAGTGCAGGGTGGCCCCGGCGGCCACTTGTGCCAGTTCCATCTCCTCGATGCCAAAACCTTTGAGGTTCTGGACTTCAAAATGCTCCAGCAGTTTTTCCCGGGCATAATCGAAGGTGTACACCCATTCGTCGAGCGTAAAAGTGTAGAACTTGTCGCCGAAGTGTTTTTCAAATTCCTTGCGCCGGTCTTTGGAAAAGATGAGCTCGGAGGGGTTGAAGCTCTGGATGAGCTTATCGGCATAAGGCAGGCTGCCCTCGCAAACCAGGAACTCGCCGGTAGATATATCCAGAAAAGAAAGCCCCACCTGGCCTTTGCGGCCAAAAAAAAGGGACGCGAGATAATTGTTGGATTTGTGGTCCAGGAGCTTGTCATCAATAGCGACGCCGGGGGTCACCACTTCGGTCACCCCTCTTTTGACGATTTTCTTCTGGGGGCTGGGTTTCTCCAACTGCTCACAAATAGCCACCCGGTAACCGGCCCGGACCAGGCGCGGCAGGTAGAGGTCCATGGAATGGTGGGGGAAGCCCGCCAGTTCGATATCGCTGCCTCCGTTGTTCCGGCGGGTGAGGATGATCCCCAGGGCCTGGGAGGCGGTGATGGCGTCTTCTCCGAAGGTCTCATAAAAATCTCCCACCCGGAACAGCAGTATCGCGTCCGGATATTTGGCCTTCACCTTGAAATACTGCCTCATCAGAGGCGTTACTTTGTTATCCATGCCCTTCGTATCCTTTGCCAATGTGGTTTGAATTTTATTATTATACCGGGAATCGGCGCTGCCC
>CAZAXA010000460.1:0-5329 GCA_964488965.1 uncultured Phaeodactylibacter sp.
AGTACCGCTCAAAATTGTAAAGGTTCATAATGCCTGCGTTTCCAATCATTCAGGCAAAGATAAACAGAAAAGCTGCGCCTCAGCCCGCTGTTCCAATTCCTTATGATTGGGCGATCCCCATGTAGGGTGTTGTAACAATGGCGCCTGGGAGAGTAAAAAAAGGAAGCTCGGGCGCAGTTACAAACTCATAAACTCCTCACCACACCAACGTCCCCACCGTCCTCTCCGTAAGCGAAGCCGTGATCCACTGTCCGCCCGCACTGATGTTGAAGGATTGGAGGCTGCTGCTTTCGTTCAGCACGATCAGCACCGTCTTGCCATCCGGCCGGCGGAAGGCCACGTTCGGCAATTGTCCCTGGACGTTGCTGCCCAGCCGTACCGATCCCGGCGGCACGAACCTGGCTGCCTGGGCGATGATATAGAAGCCGACGTTTTTGGTGGCCTTCGAGCCGTCGATCGTCACTGCCCCGAGGCATTGGGTACAGCCGCCGGGCGTGTGGGGTTCGAGATTGGGGTCGCTGGCGAGGTTCCATTCGAGGGCTACCCGGCTCCAGTTGCGCATCGTGCCGATGATGACGTTCTTCAGATGCCACTGAAGGTCGCCCTCGAAGGCGCCGTCCGCCCCCGTCCACTGTTCCGTAAAATAGAGGGCTTTGTCGGGATGGGCGTCGTGGACCTGCGACAGGGCGCCGACGTCGCCGGCGTACAGGTGAAAGGCCGAACCGTGCACGTAGGCCCTGGCCGCCGGGTCGTTCAGAATCTCGATGGGATAGTCCGGCCGGTCACAGTTGTGATCCCAGATGATGATCTTCGTGGCGATGCCCGCCGACTGGAAGGCCGGGCCCAGGTGGTTTTTGATAAAATCGGCCTGCTGGGCTGCCGACATGACCATGCTGGGGTTGTTGCCGCCGTGCTGCGGCTCGTTCTGCGGCGTAATGGCGTCAATCGCGATGCCCAGGGCCTGCATGGACTGGATATACCTGACAAAATACCGGGCGTAAACGCCGTAGTACTGGGGCTTGAGGTTGCCGCCGACGCTGCTGCCGTTGGTTTTCATCCAAACCGGGGGGCTCCAGGGCGAGCCCATGATCCTGATGTCCGGATTGATGGCCAGAATCTCCTTCAATACCGGGATGAGGAACAAGCTAAAATGCTGCAGCTCCGGGTCGGCTTGCCCGGCCGGCAGGTCGTTGTAGCTGAACACTACCGGATCGAGGTCTGAGGCGCCGATGCTGATGCGCAGGTAACTCACGCCGATGGAATGCTCACCCTTGCCAAAGAACTCCTGCAGAAGGGCCGCCCGCGCGCCGGCTTCCATCTGATGCAGCAGCATGGCGCTGCCGCCGGTGAGGGTGTAGCCAAAGCCCTCCACGGTTTGAAAGCGCTGGGCAGTGTCGATCTGTATGGAAGGGAAGCGGCCGTCCTCGCCGTCGGCAAAACCGATGGTCTTTTTGTACAACAAGTTAACGCCATTGCCCGAAGTCGTCCAAACCTCTACCGGCAGTACGGGAGGAGGCTCGAAGGGTTCAATGCCGGGTTGGGCCTCGCAACTCAGCAGGCTGAAGATGGGCAGCAAAAGCAGGAATCTGGACATGATCGATGTTTTATAAAACCAGCGTGGCGATCGAGTGCGGCAGGCTCACCGTCTCCACCGCCTGCCCGCCAAGATACAACCTATAGGCGATCTCTTCCTCCGTGGGGTTCATCACTATCACGGCAATGCGCCCGTCGGGGTTGAGAAAAGCGGTGGTGAGCAACTGCGCCCGGCTCGACGAGCTGATAATACGCCGGGCGCCGGGGCGGATGAACCTGGAAAAATGCCCGATGTAATAATAGGAATTCATGTAGTGCAGCGTGCCTTCCTGAGTTTTGGCGTGCACGGGCGCGAAGCAGAAATTCCCGACGTGGTTGGGGCCGCCCGTCTCATCGAGCAGGATGTTCCAGTCTGTCCAGGCAACGGCGCCGTTGTTGAAATCGTGGATCATATTCTCCCCGTACTGCTCGCCCCAGGACCATTCGTCGAAGGTATCCCACGAGAAGGGGTAGTTGCAGGCTTCGGTAAGCAGCAGCCTGGCTTCGGGAAAGGCTTCCGCCACGCGCTTCACATTCTCATACTGCCGCCCCCCGTTCCAGATTTCGTACCAGTGGAAGCCGACGCCCCAGATGTAACGGGCAGTTTCCGGATCGCTCAGGTAAGTGGAGGCGCGCTGGTACAGCAGGTCGCGGTTGTGGTCCCAGGCGATGAGCTTTTTGCCGGACAGGCCGTTCTTCTCCAGGGCAGGCCCCAGGTGTTTCTTTATGAAAACGGCCTCCTCCTGCGCTGTATAAATGCAGGATTCCCAGGTTTGCTTCGCCATGGGTTCGTTCTGCACCGATAGCCCCCAGACCGGGATGCCTGCCTTTTCGTAGGCCTGGATGAATTTCACGAAGTAATTCGCCCAGGAATCATAGTACTCCGGTTTCAGCCTGCCTCCCTGCAGCATGGAGTTGTTGTCCTTCATCCAGGCCGGCGGGCTCCAGGGGCTGACAAACAGGTTGAGGGCGCCGCCGGCCGCCGCCATGGCTTTTCTGATGAAAGGCATCTTGAAACGCTCGTCGGGAGCAATACTGAACGTCTTCAGCCCGCGGTCGCCCTCTCCGGTATAGGTGTACATGCCGCTGGAAAAATCACAACTGTTGATGTTCGTCCGGGCGAAGGTGTAGCCGATGCCCTCCTCAGGGTCGAAATAGGCCCGCAGCAACTCCTCCTGGCGGGCAGGCGGCAGTTTGGCAAAGGTCTCCGCCGCCGCATCGGTCAGCGCTCCGCCGATGCCGACAAATTCCTGGAAGGCCTGCGAAGGGTCGACGAAAACGCAGGGCTGGTTCTCAAAAGGCTGCCCGAAGGGCGCAAACGCCAGGGCTTCCGTCTGGCTGAGGCGAAGGCCGGTGTTGGCGGCAGTGGTGAACACTACCGCTTCTTTTCTTTCGGGGGTGGCATTATTCCGGGCAAGGGCCGGATCGCCGCTGCCGGGCTTCTGGCTGTAACCCATGGCCACAGGGAGCAGCAGGATGGCTAAAGTGGCTATTCTCATTGCTCTGATTTCTTGTTAAGCTATAAATATCGACAAAATGGAGAAGGTGTACAAACCTGGCCTATCGTTTTCATTTCCCGTCCTGATGTGTTTGGAACGGCCCTTCAGTTCTTCGATCATGCTTCTCCACAGCTCAGTATCCCGGATTTTGGGTCAGTTTCGAGTTCTTGTCCAGCTCTGCCTGAGGGATAGGCCAGATGAGCCGCTCGGCCGTCAGGTTATAGCCCAATGGCTGGCCGTTGGCGCCCCTGGCGTTGTTCATCACCTCGATGGCACGCCCGGTGCGCTTCAGGTCGTACCAGCGGTGCCCTTCGAAGGCCAGCTCGAGGCGGCGTTCCTTCTCGATGGCCAGGCGCATTTCCGCCTGCGTAGAGGCAGTAGTGGGAAGCAGGTTGACCCTGGCCCGGATCTGGTTGACCAGAGCCGCCGCCCCGTCCGGATCGCCAAGCTCGTTCAGCGCCTCGGCCTTCAGCAGCAGGATGTCCGCCAGCCGGATGAAGATGTAGTTCTGGTCGCTGCCCTCCTGGAAGTTGCGCCACTTATTGATGAAGGGGTAGTACGTCTGCGGCCAGTGCGGGTCCGACCATTTGCCAGTGACGTCCAGGAAAATGACGGAAGCATTTTTACGGATCTGGTCGTTCTCGGCGTCGAAGGCGGCCACCAGGTCGTTGGAAGGGAGGTTGAACTTCTTCCAGTCCAGCCCGCGGAAAATCTTCGTACCCCAGTTGCCGTCGGAAGGCCCGCCGCTGTAATTGATCTCAAAAATAGATTCGGCGGAGTTCTCATTGGCATTGTTCCAAAGCTGGTTGTAATCGGCCAGCAGCGAATAACCGCCGGCAATGACGGCGTCGCAGTATTCCCGCACCTTCGTCCAGTCGTGCGGCTCCTGTGTGGCGTAAACTTTGGCCAGCATGGCATTCACGGCGCCCGTCGTTACATAACCTTTATGCGGGGCCGTAGCGCGCACGCGGGGCAGGGCCGTTTCGAAGTCCGCAATGATCTGTGCATAGACCTCTTCCTGAGGCGAGCGGGCGGGGAAGATGATCGGATAAATCTCGTCCAGTTTATCGGCGCTGATGGTTTTGACTTCCAGCAACTGCAGCGGCACATCCCCCCACAGCTGCACCAGCTGGAAATACATGAAAGCTCGTATGAAGGCGGCCTCGCCGATGATCTCCTCACGTCGGGCGGCCGTCAGGGCCGGGTCGGTTACCGCGTCGATATTATTGAGGATGGTGTTCGTCTTGCCGACGGTTGAATAAAGGTAGGCCCAGTCCCGGCTGACATTCCGGTTGGTGGCGTCCAGCCGGTAGTCGTCGATCTGGAAGTTGTCGGGATTATCTCCTCCGGCGTAGGCATCGTCCGACTGGGCGTCGCCATTGACATAGTAATCCAGTTGGTAATACTCATTCTTGAAATCAGAATAGGCGCCGGCGAGGGCCGCTTCCACCTCGCTGGCGGTATTGAAATACACGGAATCGGCATCGGTATTGTCGATGGCGATACTCTGGGACACCGGTTCGAGTTCCAGGTAATTTTCGCAGGAAAACAACGCCAGCGCCGTAAGGGCAGAAAGAAATGCTATGTGCTTTTTCATTTTTCCCATTTTTAGAATTCAACATTCAAACCGGCGGTGAGCGTACGGGCCTGCGGATAGGTGCCGTAGTCGATGCCCAGTTCGGTGGCGCTCCTTCCGAAGGCGTTCACCTCGGGGTCGAAGCCGCTGTACTGAGTGAAGGTCAGCAGGTTCTGCCCGGTGATATAGACCGACAATTGCCGGATGTTCAGCCGCTCCAGGCGCTCCGGGTTGAAATTGTAGGCCAGGGTCACCGCCTTCAGGCGGAGATAGGAGCCGTCTTCCACAAATCGGGTGGAATTGCGCACATTATCCACCTTGCCGCCGCCGATGGCCCTCGGGATGTCCGTGTTCCGGTTGTCGGGCGTCCAGCGGCGCAACACGGCGGCAGACTGGTTCTTGCTGTCGAACATGCCTTCCAGGTCGATGCGGGTGGCGTTGAAAATGTCGTTGCCCTGGCTGCCCTGGAAGAACAGGTCCAGGCTGAAATTTTTCCAGGAAAGGGAGTTGGTCAGGCCATAGATAAAATCCGGATTGGCGTCGCCGATCACGGTGCGGTCGCCCGGGTCGAAAATGCCGTTCCCGTTCACATCCTTGTACATCAGGTCGCCGGTTTCCGGGTTAACGCCTTCTGAAATATAGCCGTAGAACACGCCCAGCGGGAGCCCTTCGCGCACGATGG
>CAZAXA010000461.1:0-5328 GCA_964488965.1 uncultured Phaeodactylibacter sp.
CTATTGTCAAAATTCAGCGAATATTCGCTAAATCCATTTCCAGTTGTAGGTTTTTTGAGTATATTTGCGGTGCTTAAAAAAAGCCCTAAACAGTAAAAAAATCAACTGTCCATGAAATTACTGGTTTGTGTCAGCAAAACACCGGAAACCACCTCAAAGATCGCCTTCACCAGCGACAATACCGAGTTCGACTCTTCCGGCGTACAGTTCATCATGAACCCCTATGACGAATGGTATTCCCTGGTACGCGCGCTCGAATTGCAGGAGGCCAATGGCGGTACGGTGACCCTCATCCACGTCGGACCGGCGGCCAACGATACCATCATCCGCAAAGGGTTGGCCATTGGCGCCGACGATGCGGTGCGCATCGATGCAGAACCCCGGAGCGCCTACTTTGTGGCCCGGCAGATCGCCGAATACGCCAAAGGTAAAAACTTCGACATTGTTTTTCTCGGCAAGGAAAGCATCGACTACAACGGGTCGGAAGTCGGGCCTATGGTAGCTGAAATGCTCGGCCTGCCCTTCATTTCCCACGCAATAAAGATGGAGCTGGATGGCAACAGGGCCATGATCGAGGCCGATATCGATGGCGGCACGGCCCAGTTGGAAGTGGAGCTTCCCTTCGTGCTCAGCGCTGCCAAAGGCCTGGCAGAACAGCGCATCCCCAACATGCGGGGCATTATGATGGCCAAGCGCAAGCCCCTCGATGTGGCGCCGCCGGCGCCCGTAGAAGACCTTGCCACCGCCGTGAAGTTCGAGCTTCCTGCGGATAAGGGCGATGTCAAACTGGTCGACCCCGAAAATATGGGCGAACTGGTGCGTTTGCTGCATGAGGAAGCGAAGGTTATTTAGGATTCAGGTTAGTCTACCATCAAAAGCATTAATAAAAATGGTATTAGTCATAGCGGAAACCCAGAAGGGAAAATTCAAGAAAGCGGCGCTGGAAGCCGTAACTTATGGATACAAAACTGCCCAGTTGCTCGGCACGGAATGTGCGGCGCTGGTGTTGGGCGCGGCTGAGGATGCCGGAGCACTGGGCAAATACGGCGCCGCCCGGGTTTATCATGCTTCCGATGCGGCCCTTAATAATTTTGACAGCCAGGTTTATGCTGCCGTGATCGCCAGGGTGGCGGAGCAAAACGGGGCGAAAGCGGTAGTTTTCAGCCACTCCGCCCTGGGCAAATCAACTGCCGGCCGCGTGGCCGTGAGGCTGGGCGCAGGTTCTGTTTCCGGCGTCAACGCCCTCCCCACGACAGAGGGCGGGGCTTTCCGGGTGAAAAAAGGCGTTTTCTCCGGCAAGGCCTTTGCCGAGTACGAATTGAAGTCCGATATCAAGGTGCTCTCTTTAATGGGCAACTCTCTTCAGCCGGAAATTGCAGGGGAGCCCGCTGCGGTAGAAGCAGTACGGGTGGAGGCGCCGGCGGCGCGCGTTACCGTCAAAAAACTGGAGCGCGTGGAGGGCATCACGCCGCTGCCGGAAGCCGAGCTGGTCGTTTCTGCCGGCCGCGGCATGAAGGGCCCGGAAAACTGGGGGATCGTCGAAGAGCTCGCCGGGTCGATCGGAGCTACGCTGGCCTGCTCCCGCCCGGTGGCCGATACCGGCTGGCGCCCTCACCACGAGCACGTCGGGCAAACCGGCATCGCCATACGCCCGAACCTGTACATCGCCATCGGCATCAGCGGCGCCATACAGCACCTGGCAGGGGTAAACAACTCCAAAACCATAGTAGTGATCAATAAAGACCCGGAAGCGCCCTTCTTCAAGGCTGCGGATTATGGAGTGGTTGGCGACCTCTTCGAGGTGGTTCCCCGCCTGACGGAGGCGGTGAAGAAGTTTAAGGCGGAACAGGGGTAGGGAGCGTTTGATTTTTGATTTGCGAACTCGTCAACCTTGCCATAATTTGCTTATTTACGAAATAATCGTACCTTTGCGGCCGCTGTAACTGATTTTCGCAATCATAAACGGTCTATTGATCATGGCAGAATACTTAACCAAAGAGAAGAAAGAAGAGATTTTCAGGGAATTCGGCGGTTCTGAGAAGAACACGGGTTCTACCGAAGCGCAGGTCGCGCTGTTTACTTACCGCATCCAGAAATTATCAGAGCATCTGAAGGAAAACCCGAAGGACCACTCCTGCCGCCAGGCGCTGTTGTCCATGGTGGGAAAGCGCAAGCGCCTGCTGGTGTACCTGCAGAAAACGCATCTGCAAAAGTACCGCGAACTGATAGAAAAACTCGGCATTCGCAAGTAAGCCGGGTAATAACAAGAGCCGTCCCGGGTTTCGGGATGGTTCTTGTCGTTACTGGCGCCCTCCTGCTGAGTGGAATTTTCTGCCTTTTCCCTGGCGGCCGGTTTTTCGCAGGTATTTCCAGGCCCCTCTGGCGAGGTAACTTTTTTTAACTATCTTCGCACTGCTTAATGCTAAAATTAATCATTCTTAGAAATGGGACAACAGATTCCAATTACCACGTCCTTTGATTTACCCGATGGTAGAACAGTGACGGTCGAGACGGGCAAGCTGGCCACCCAGGCCGATGGCGCCGTTGTCGTACGCATGGGCAATACGATGCTATTTGCCTCGGTAGTTTCCGCCAGGGAGGCCAAGGAAGGACAGAATTTCTTTCCGCTTTCCGTTGATTACCAGGAAAAATTTGCCGCTGCCGGCCGTATCCCCGGCAACTTCTTCCGGAGGGAGGCCAAGCTCTCTGACTACGAAGTGCTGATCTGCCGCCTGGTAGACCGCGCTATCCGCCCGCTCTTCCCCGATGGATACATGAACGAAACTCAGGTCATCATCAACCTGATCTCCGGCGATAAGGACGTTCCACCGGATGCCTTCGCCGCCCTGGCCGCTTCTGCCGCCCTGGCCGTTTCCGATATTCCCTTCGCCGGCCCGATCTCCGAGGTGCGCGTCGCACTGATCGATGGCGAGTACGTGGTCAACCCCAATAAATCGGCCCTGGAAAATGCCGAGCTGGATATCATCGTAGCCGCCACCCCCGATAATGTGATCATGGTGGAAGGGGAGGCTAAAGAGTGCTCGGAAAGCGCCCTGGTCAAAGCCATTCAGGTAGGGCACGAGGCCATTAAGGTACAGTGCCACGCCCAGCTGGAACTCGCCCGAAAGGTGGGCGAAAAAGCCCTCAAAAAGCGTGAAATAGCAGAAATTGAGGAAGATGAGGAACTCAAAAAGCGGGTAGAGGCCTTCGCCAAAGATAAAATCTATGAAGTGGCCATAGGCGCGCTGGACAAGCAAACCCGCAAAGAACGCTTTACGGAAATAAAGGAAAGCTTCATCGGGGCCCTCACCGAGGAAAAAGGAGAGGAACTGATGGAAGAATACGCCCCAAAAGCAGAGGAATACTTCGACAAGCTGAAAAAAGAGGTCATCCGAAATGTGGTGCTCGACAAAAAGGTGCGCCTCGATGGCCGCAAGCTCGACGAAATACGCCCCATATGGTCGGAAGTCGACTATTTGCCTTCCACCCACGGCTCCGCTTTGTTCACGCGGGGGGAGACACAGGCGCTGGCCTCCCTCACCCTGGGCACCAAGCAGGATGAACTGATGATCGATAATGCCCTCGGGCAGTACTTCGACGATTTTATCCTCCATTATAATTTCCCCGCCCTCTCCGTCGGTGAGATCAAGCCCCAACGGGGGCCGGGCCGCCGCGAAGTGGGCCATGCCAACCTGGCCGGCCGCTCCCTCCGGCAGGTGCTGCCCGAGGATTCCCCCTACACCATCCGCATCGTTTCCGACATTCTGGAATCCAACGGCTCTTCTTCCATGGCCACCGTCTGTGCCGGCTCCCTGGCATTGATGGATGCCGGCATACAGATCAAGGCCGCCGTCTCCGGGATCGCCATGGGGCTGATCTCCGACGGAAAGCGCACCGCCGTGTTGAGCGATATCCTCGGCGATGAAGACGCCCTGGGCGATATGGACTTTAAAGTGACCGGCACCGAGAAAGGCATTACCGGCTGCCAGATGGACATCAAGATCGAGGGCCTGCCCTACGAAGTGCTGGAACAGGCGCTGGAGCAGGCCCGCCGGGGCCGCCTCCACATCCTCGGGGAAATGAACAAGACCATCGCCGAGCCGCGGCCGGAACTCAAACCGCATGCTCCGCGCATCGTCGAACTAATCATCGACAAGAGCTTCATCGGCGCGGTGATCGGCCCGGGCGGCAAAGTGATCCAGGAGATACAGAGCGAAACCGGCACCATCATCAATATCGAAGAGGTGGGCGATACCGGCGTCGTCAATATCGCTGCCAGCGACCAGTCATCCATCGAGGCCGCGCTGGAGCGCATCCGCCGCATTACCTTTACTCCCTCCGTGGGAGATATCTATGACGCCAAGGTTAAATCCGTCATGCCTTACGGCGTATTCGTCGACTTCATGGGCAAGAGCGGGCTGCTGCACGTTTCAGAAATCTCTCATTCCCGGATCGACCGCGTTGAAGATTTCTTCAAAGAGGGAGACGAAGTACGCGTGAAACTGATCGGCGTGGATAAAAAGACGGGCAAGCTGCGCCTGTCGCGCAAAGCCCTGCTGCCCAAACCTCAGCGCAACGGCCAGGGCGATGATGATAAAGATGACGACGACAGAGGGCGCGACCGTGACCGTGACCGCGGAGGCAACCGCGGAGGCGGGCGCCGCGACGGCCGCAAGAGAGATTGATATCAACGCTGCATAGCGAGGCTCTTCCTGCCTCGCAGGCTTGCCCGGCTACTCTTTTTATAGTAGCCGGGCATTTTTTTTCCCCGGCCGTAAAAGCATGGCCGGACAAAACCTCAAAATCATTTTCTGCCCCGCGCCAGATCCTGGAACTTTTATCTGGCTCACAGTGTATTTAAAGTGAAATTGTTGCATAATCTTTTTTTTTGAAAAAGTCAAGTGTTATTTTTGAAAGCAACTTTTTCAGAACTAAAGCGTATCTTAACAGAATACGGTTCGTCCCTAAACAACCCGAGTATGCGTCAACTCAAGATTACCAATAAAATTACGGCCAGAGAGAGCCTTGCTCTGGACAAGTACCTCAATGACATCGGGAAGATCCCCATGTTGACCCCCGAGGAAGAGGCCGCTCTTGCCAAACGTATCCGTGCGGGCGACCAGGAAGCGCTGGAC
Source organism: uncultured Phaeodactylibacter sp. (assembly GCA_964488965.1). Taxonomy (GTDB): domain Bacteria; phylum Bacteroidota; class Bacteroidia; order Chitinophagales; family Saprospiraceae; genus JACJXW01. The sequence goes on from CAZAXA010000461.1 coordinate 5,136, forward strand.
CGGCTCACCAAGGCCAACCTGCGTTTCGTCGTTTCCGTTGCCAAACAGTATCAAAACCAGGGCTTATCCCTGAGCGACCTGATCAACGAGGGCAACGTAGGCCTGATGAAGGCCGCCAAGCGCTTTGATGAGACCAAAGGTTTTAAATTCATCTCCTATGCCGTATGGTGGATCCGCCAGTCGATCCTGCAGG
>CAZAXA010000462.1:0-5296 GCA_964488965.1 uncultured Phaeodactylibacter sp.
GATGAAGGAGCCGATGGGCTTCGACGGGTCCTTGAGGCCGACGCGGTTGCGCTGAATGGCCCTTGTGATCTTGGAGATGGCCTCGTCCTGGCCGATGATGACCTTCTGGAGGTCGTCGCCCATGGTGACCAGTTTCTTGCTCTCGCTCTGGGCCACCCGCTTGACGGGGATGCCGGTCATCATGGAAACCACCTCGGCGATATCTTCTTCGTTGACCGGATAGCGTTTGGTCTTGGCTTCCTCTTCCCACTGTACCTTGGCGAATTCCAGTTGGCGGACCAGCTTGGACTCCTTGTCGCGCAGGTCGGCGGCCTTTTCATATTGCTGGTTCTTGACCGCCTGGTTTTTCTGCTCCTTCAGTTCCTCGATCTTCTTTTCCAGCTCTTCGATATGCTCCGGGACGTGGATGTTCTTGAGGTGGACGCGGGCGCCCACTTCGTCCAGCACGTCGATCGCCTTGTCGGGCAGGAAACGGTCGCTGATGTAGCGGTCGCTCAGCTTGACGCAGGCCCGGATCGATTCGTCCGAGTAGTTCACATTGTGGAATTCTTCGTACTTCGGCTTGATGTTCTCCAGGATGTTCATAGCCTCTTCTGCCGAGGGCGGGTCGACCATTACCTTCTGGAAACGGCGGTCCAGGGCGCCGTCCTTTTCGATGTGCTGGCGGTACTCGTCCAGCGTGGTGGCGCCGATGCACTGCAGTTCGCCGCGGGCCAGGGCCGGCTTGAAGATGTTGGAGGCGTCGAGCGAGCCGGTAGCGCCTCCGGCGCCGACGATGGTATGGATTTCATCGATGAACAGGATGACATCCCTCGACTTTTCCAGTTCGTTCATGATGGCCTTCATGCGCTCTTCGAACTGGCCGCGGTACTTGGTGCCGGCGACCAGGGCGGCCAGGTCCAGCATGACGATGCGCTTGTTGAAAAGGGTGCGGGACACCTTTTTCTGGATGATCCGCAGGGCCAGCCCCTCGACGATGGCCGTTTTGCCCACGCCGGGTTCCCCGATCAGTATGGGGTTGTTCTTTTTCCGGCGGCTGAGGATCTGGGAGACGCGTTCGATCTCATTTTCCCTGCCTATGATGGGGTCGAGTTTGTCCTCTTCTGCCAGTTTCGTGATGTCGCGGCCGAAGTTGTCCAGTACCGGAGTACGGGATTTGGCGCTGCCTTTGCGTTGCTGGTAACGCCCGGACTGCCCCTCTTCCTCTTCGTAGGGGTCGTCCTGGTCGGAGGGCGCCTGAGCGTAAGGGTCGATGCCGCTGCTGAAATCCTGATCCTGGCGGACGTACTCGAGCTCTGCTTTAAAGATGTCGTAATCCACGTCGTATTGATTCAGGATTTTGGAAGCGGGGTTGTCTTTGTGTTTGAGGATGGAGAGCAGGAGGTGTTCGGGGCTGATCTCTTCGCTTTTGAGCATTTTAGCTTCGAGGAAAGTAACCTTGAGTACCTTCTCTGCCTCGTTGTTCAGCGGCAGGTTGCCTACATTGAGCGCAGTGTGGCCGGATGGAAGCCGCTGGACGGATTTTTCTACGGATTCCCGCAGTTCGCCGGCGTCCACATCCAGGGACTCCAGCACTTTCATCACAAGGCTTTCTTTCTCCGACATGATGCCCAGAAGCAGGTGTTCGGTACCGATAAAGTCATGCCCGAGCCGGATGGCTTCGTCCCTGCTTTTGGAGATGACCTGCTTCACTTTTGGAGAAAATCGCTTATTGTTCATAATTTTTTCTGTCTCTTGCCGGTGAATTTCACGTAAACAATATTAGCACTAATTATTTAAGAATACAAAACTTGCCCGGCCTAAGTTTTGTTCAGCAAATCTACGAACCTAACAAACAAAGTTCAGCAAGGGTTTAGGCCGGAAAACGGCAGGAACGGCCCGGCGGCGGCCCCGGCAGGGGGGCCGGCAAAACTTTATAGCCCACCCTTATGTATAAATCCTACATTATTGATACTTTTGTCCTCCAGATAACAATGAAACGAAACTAAATAGTGTATGAAGTACTCCATCGATAAACAGGAGAAGTATGCCGTGTTTCAATTGGAGGAGGACAACCTGAACTCTCTGATCGCCCCGAAGCTGAAGTCCGAGTTCGTCATCCTGTCCAATGAAGGGGTCAGCAACCTGATCTTCGACCTGGGTGCTGTCAAGTTTGTCGATTCGTCCGGGCTGAGCGCTATTCTGACCGCCAACCGCCTCTGGAAGAGCCTGGGCACCTTTGTCCTTACCGGCGTGAAACACCCCAGCGTCAGGAAGCTTATCGAAATCTCCAGGCTGAACAGCGTGCTCAAGATCGTCCCTACTGTCGAGGAATCCATAGACTACATATTTATGGAGGAACTGGAACGGGAACTGAACGACGAGGGCGGCGCTCCGGACCTTGGCGATGATTAGCCGGCGCGGCCACTGGCCTTCAGTTTCGGCTGCTGACGCATGAGTCATCCCGAATTTTAGAATGGAACGCGCCTGCCTGCTTGCCGCTGCAAGTGCTGATCTTTATACACATTTATATACCGGCCGGCAAGGCCGCGCCTTGCGGCAGGCGTGGGCGCCATCCCTGCCTGCCAGTGAAGCCGCCGGCCGGCGAGCTGGCAAGTGTGTCCTGCCTTCCCGGCATGAAAAATATGGGATGGCCCATGTTTCATTTTCAAAACAGGGATATGCGCTTCGAGTTGACCTTGCTGGGGACGAATTCTGCGATACCTGCCTTTGGCCGTTTTCCTACCGCGCAGGTACTGAACATACGGGAGTGCCTTTTCCTGATCGATTGCGGGGAGGGGGCCCAGCTGAGAATGGCCGAACTGAAGGTGCGCGCCGGCAAGATTCATCAGGTGTTCATCAGCCATCTGCATGGCGACCATATCTACGGGCTGTTCGGCTTCCTGTCCTCCCTTTCGCTCAATGGCCGGAAGCATGCCCTGGATATTTATGCCCCCCATGGCCTGGAGGAGATTGTCCGGGTGCTTTTTCGCTACAGCGGGGGATTGTCCTTTCCCCTTCATTTCCACGAGATCGATACCGAAGAGCACCGGCTCCTCTTTGAGAATGCCCGCGTAGAAGTGTATTCCCTTCCACTTTTGCACCGCATCCCCGCCTCAGGGTTTTTGTTCAGGGAGAAGGAACTGCCGCGCAGCATGCGGCCGGAGAAAATCCAGGAATACGGCATCCACTTCAGCCATATCCCGGCAATAAAGGCCGGCGCCGGCTTTGAACTGCCCGACGGCAGCGTCGTCCCGAATTCGGAGCTTACCCTGCCCCCTCCGCCGCCCCGCTCCTATGCCTTCTGTTCCGATACCGCCTATAGCGAAGCGCTGGCGCCCCTTATTCAGGGCGTAGGCCTGCTGTACCACGAATCTACCTTTTGTGAAGACATGCGGGAACAGGCGGCGCTGACCGGCCACTCTACTGCCCGGCAGGCGGCTGCCATTGCGAAAATGGCGGGCGTGGGCCGCCTGGTCCTCGGCCATTATTCTTCCCGCTATGAGAACCTTCAGCCTTTCCTGGAAGAAGCCCGCGAAGTTTTCCCGAATACCGAGCTGGGGCTTGATGGGATGGTGTTGGAGGCGCCGGCCGGGGGGAGCGTAGTGTAGCAGGGTATCGGTGTAAAAGTGTGGCGGCATCGGTTCCCTTTTCATTCAGGGGAATCATTAAATTTACGTTTACAAAATAAAACAGTTGAAAAAAGGCCGGAAGATCATTCACATAGATATGGATGCCTTTTACGCTTCGGTGGAACAACGCGACCATCCCGAGTTGAGGGGTAAGCCTGTAGCCGTGGGAGGCGCCGGTATGCGGGGCGTAGTGGCCTCCGCCAGCTATGAGGCGCGCCGGTTCGGGGTGCGTTCGGCCATGCCCAGCGTAACGGCCCGCCGGTTATGCCCCCAGCTCATCTTTGTCAGGTCCCGTTTCGACGTTTACCGGGCCACTTCTCATCAAATCCGCGACATTTTTCTCGAATACACGGATCTGGTGGAGCCCCTATCGCTGGATGAGGCCTACCTCGACGTGACCAACCCCAGGCGGGGCCCTCGTTCGGCGGCCCTGATCGCCGGGGAGATCCGGCGGCGCATCTACGAATCCACCGGGCTGACGGCCTCCGCGGGCGTATCTTTCAACAAATTCCTGGCCAAGGTGGCCTCCGACATCAACAAGCCCAACGGCATGAAAGTGATCACCCCGGAGGAGGCGATCCCCTTCCTGGAGGAACTGCCCGTCGAGGCCTTTCACGGGATCGGCAAAGTGACGGCCGAAAAAATGCGCCGCATGGGCATATTCAAGGGGGCCGGCCTCAAGCAGATACCCGAGTTGGAGCTGGTCCGCCGCTTCGGCAAGGTGGGCCTGCACTACTACCGCATCGTCCGCGCCGAAGACGACAGGGAGGTCAACCCCAACCGCATCCGCAAGTCTATCGGCGCCGAGCGCACCTACCGGGAAGACATCTCCGACACGCGGGAGATGAAGGAGAAGCTCAGTTTTCTGGCCCGGATCGTATATAGCTATATGGAAAAGGCCGACAATTTCGGCCGTACGGTAACCCTTAAGGCCAAGATGCCGGATTTCAGGATCATCACCCGCAGCCGCACCTTCGCCACGGAAGTGCGCAGCCTGGACGCCCTGGCTGCCATCGCCCACGAACTGCTGGAAGAGAACCGGGAAGAGATTGAAAGTGTTCGACTGTTGGGAATCTCGGTTTCCAACCTGGCCAAAGAACATGCCGCGGAGGGCATACAGATGGAATTCGATTTTGAGGCGCCGGCCGGCGAGGCTGCCGAAGAAGAAAAAGAAGAAGAATAAATGAAACTGGTGATCTTTGACGTGGACGGTACGCTCATCTTTTCGGAAAAGAGAGACAGCCTGGCCTTTGCCGCTGCATACGAGAAAATCTACCGCCAGTTTACATCGGCGGCTGATCGACGAGGCCGTGCCGCCGCGATAGTAAAATGAGAGATTCAGGGTTGCATGTGCAACCTTTGTGCATATGTGCATATGTACATATGTGCATTGGTGTATATGTTGGGCATGCAACTGTCCAAACAGCCATGCACGAATGCACGAATACACGAATACACGAATGCACGAATACACGAATGCACGAATACCCAAATACCCAAAAAAGCACTACCTCCAGAAACTATTCCCCTATTTCCGGCGTTTCTATTCCATTCACTTTTTTCCGCAAAGCTGGCTTTCGCAAAAAATAGGTTTTGCCGCTTGTTTTTTCCCTGAATCGCCGTATATTTGCAACGCCTTTGAAAAAAGGTAGTTAACATACGAAATTTTATTTCGGTTTTACCGG
>CAZAXA010000463.1:0-5295 GCA_964488965.1 uncultured Phaeodactylibacter sp.
GGAAATGCAGGTCTACCAGGTCAACTACGAGACCTCCGACGGCGAAGTGGTGCGCATCATCCGCTCAAAGGCCAATGAAACCGTTGACCTGACCTTCAAACTGCTCAAGGAAAGGATCGACAAGCTGGGCGTTACCCAGCCCAATGTTTCACTGGATGCCAGCCGCGACCTTATCGTGGTGGAACTGCCGGGTATCGACAACCCGGAGCGCGCCCGCAACTTCCTGCAGGCCGCCGCCAAACTGGAATTCTGGAACGTCTTCCGCGTTACCGACGCCGGCGTTCAGCAGGCCTTCATCACCGCCAACGAACGCCTCGCAAAAACCCTAGGCGGCGGCGAACTGGAACGCGAAATCCTCCGCATCGATACGGCCTATGTTACCGACTCCCTGGGCAATGCCGATAAAACGCAGATCACCGGCATCGACACGGTGTACAACGAGTCGGTAGTAGACCAGGGGCCGCTTTTTGACGTATTCACCCTGAACGCCAACGGCGGCATGGGCCTGGCCGTGCTGGGCACTGCCAAGCGCAACCAGCGCCGCTACGTCGACAGCCTGCTCAACCGCGAAGATATCAGGGCGCTCTTCCCGCGCGACCTCATCTTCCGCTGGTCCAAAGACCCGGCCAAGAACTTTGATACCGGCGAGATCACCGAGGATTTCGAACTGTACGGCATCAAGGAAAGCCGCGACGGCAAACCCGCCCTCACCGGCGACCATGTCGTGGACGCCAGCGCCAACCCGGACCCCCAGACCAACGAGGTGGCCGTTTCCCTGAAAATGGACAATACCGGCGCCAAAATCTGGGGGCAGCTGACTACCGAGGCCGCACAGGACAATAACCGCGAGATCGCCATTGTGCTCGACGACGAGGTGGTGTCCGCCCCCCGGGTGATCAACCCCATCCTGACCGGCGATTCCCAGATCACCGGCAACTTCACCATCCAGGAAGGAAAAGACCTGGCCAACATCCTGCAGATCGGCAAACTGCCGGCAGAAACGCAGATCATCCAGGAATCCCTGGTGGGCCCGTCGCTCGGAGCGGAAAACATCCGCAAGAGCACCGTGGCGCTGGTCCTCGGCTTCCTGGTCGTTCTGGGCTTTATGATATTTTACTACGCCGGCGGAGGTATCGTCTCCATCATTGCGCTGGTGCTCAATATCTTCTTCATCTTTGGCGCCCTGGCCTCTCTCGGCACCGTGCTCACCCTGCCGGGTATCGCCGGTATCGTACTGACCATCGGTATGGCGGTCGACGCCAACGTGATCATCTACGAACGGATACGGGAGGAACTCCGGGACGGGAAGTCCCTGCTGATGGCCGTCAATGACGGCTTCAAAAACTCCTATTCGGCCATCATCGACGCCAACGTGACCACCCTGCTGACGGCGGCCGTCCTGGCCTACTTCGGCCTCGGCCCCATCAAGGGCTTCGCCGTCGTATTGATCATCGGCGTACTTTCTTCGCTCTTCACCGCTGTGCTGGTGGGCCGCCTGATCGTCGACTGGTGGACCGGCAAGGGGCGCAATATGACCTTCTCCACCCGCCTGTCGGAAAACGTCCTGGCCAACCTGAACGTCGACTGGCTGGGCAAGCGCCGGTTCGCCTATATGATCTCCGGTTCCATCATCCTGGCAGGCCTTGTCTCTTTCTTCGTCCGCGGCTTCGAACTGGGCGTGGACTTCAAGGGCGGCTATTCCTACAACGTCACCTTTGATCCCGGCCAGGCGGTATCCGCGCCGGAACTGCGCCAGGCCCTGGGCGCCGCTTTCGAAGGCAATACGCCGATCGTAAAAGCGGTGGATACGGAAAATACCTACAATGTGGTTACCGATTACCTGGTCGATGACGAAAGTGAAGATGCGGCCAGCCGGGTGTTCGAAAAGCTGTACGAAGGCGTCAACGGTATTGTCGGCGGCAATCTCGACTTTGAACAGTTCAAAGCGCCGGATGGCGAAGGCACGCATGTGACCAGCTCCAGCAAGGTGGGCCCTACGATCGCTGACGACATTCAGAACAGCGCCTACCAGGCCACCCTCTTTGCCCTGCTGCTGATCTTCCTGTACATCTTCATCCGCTTCAGCCACTGGCAGTACAGCCTGGGCGCCGTAGCGGCCCTGTTCCACGACACCCTGATCACTCTGGGGGTTTTCTCCATGTTTCACGGCATCCTGCCCTTTACGCTGGAGATCGACCAGGCCTTCATCGCCGCCATCCTTACGGTGATCGGTTATTCCATCAACGATACCGTGATCGTCTTCGACCGGATCCGGGAATACCTGAACAACTATACCAAACGCCCCAAAGAGGAAGTGATCAATATGGCCATCAACAGCACGATGAGCCGGACGCTGATCACCTCCCTGACCACCCTCTTCGTGGTGGCCGTCCTGTTCATCTTTGGCGGCGCCAGCATCAAAGGGTTTGCCTTCGCCATCCTGGTGGGCATCACGGTGGGGACTTACTCTTCTATATTCGTGGCCACGCCTATCATGTCTGACCTCACCGGCGAACTGAAAGCCCGTGAGTTGAAAAAGGAAAAGAAAGGTTTTTCCAAAACAGCATCTTCCTCAGCCCGGTAGTACCGGCGAATCTATCTGCCACAACAGTATCGGCAGATTCGATTCATCCGCCGGCAAAACGTAATAAAGCAACCAAGAGCCTTCTCCACGCAAGTGAAGAAGGCTCTTTATATTTGCGGCATGGAAAACCTTCTCACCTCCGAAGAAAAACAACTGCTCCTGCTCCTGGGCTGGTTCCGCCGCCACTATGCCCTCTATCTCGGCCTGAAGCGGGAACGGCCGGCGACGCGGGAGAGCGTGTTGCATTTCGGCCAGGCATGGTTCGGTGAACAATTGCTGGAGATAGAGCCTGCTTTTTCCAGCCTGCAGCACAAAAGGCTTGCCCGGGAAAGCGGCGCGGGTTATGAGCTTACCGAAACCGGGGCCGGCCATTTTCAGAAGTTGGATGAAGCGGAAACGTTTTACCGTTACGAATACGACAACTTTTTTTCCCTTTCGGAAAAAAGCGCCGCACATGCTCTTTTCTGCGAACGCGTGTACGGCGAAAACCTCAACCAGCACGGCCTGGCTGATATGGAGGAACTTCGGCAGTTGCTCGGCTTTCTGGATATTACTGCCGGAACTTACGGGCTGGACCTTGGCTGCGGCAATGGCTGCATCGCCGACTACCTGCAGCGCCAAAGCGGGGCGCGTTTTCTGGGCGTCGATATCTCTCCGGAGGCCATACGGCGGGCGCAGGAGATCGATAACCCTCAACTGTCTTTCCGGGTGGCGAATATGAATGCCCTGTCCCTGTGCGAACAGTTTGATCTTGTGCTTTCTGTCGACACCTTATATTACGCTGCCAAGCTGAAGGAAACGGTAAGAGTCTGCCTTTCCCACCTGCAACCCGGCGGCGTTTTCGCCTGTTTTTTTTCGCAGTGGATCAATGAGGAGGGAGAAAAACCCTTACTGGATGGGCGCCAAACCGTCCTGGCGCAGGCATTTCGGGAATTGGAACAGCCTTACGAATTCCTGGATATTTCTGCATCCGGCCGCCGGCATTGGCGCCGCAAACGGGACATACTGCTGGATATGCGCCCGGATTTCGAGGCCGAAGGCAGCCTGGCCCTCTGGGACTACCGCTTCCGGGAAGCCAACCGCTATGCGGAATGGCCGGGGGAGTTTTATGCACGGTTTATTTATCGGGCGGGCAAGCTCTGCTGAAATACCTGCCGAGCCAGAGCAGCCAAATGAAATAAGGCATCTCATACTTATACTGCCCGGCTCCGAATACGTGATGGCATAATGCAAGGTATTTCCACAACCGGAGCTATAGAGTTCGTCTTATTTGTAATTACCGTGAGGTTTTAGCATAAAGCCCTGTTCATGAAGCTAATGCCCAGTCCCGTGATCATGGCAGATGCTTTGGATTGAGGATGGCATAGTGAAACACATCCAGCACCCGGTCATTTTTCACCACGGCCTGCCGCGCCATGCCTTCAAACTGAAAACCCGCCTTTTCCAGCACCCGCTTGGAGGCGATGTTATTGGAAAAGATGCGGGCATAGACGCGCCGCAGGCCCAGGTCGCCGAAAGCATGTTTCACCATGGCCTTCACAGCCTCCGAGACGATGCCCCGGCCCCAGTACTCTTCGCCCAGCCAGTAGCCCAGTTCGCCGGACTGGCTGTAGACGTCCTGCTGGAAAATGATGCCGACGGCGCCGGCCGCTTCGCCGTCCACTTCGATGGCGAAGACGGTTTCCATTTCGGCGCTAAGGGCATACTCGATAAACTGCCGGGCATCGTCCTGAGTATAGGGATGGGGAAAACGGTCCTGCAGGCGGACGGCGATATTGGCGTTGTTGGCGTGATAGGCCAGGGCGGGAATATCGGAGCGGCGGAAGCGGCGCAGGCGGAAGCCCCTGCCTTCGATAAGCGCCTCCTGGTCTTCGAGCGCGGGGCTTTGCCTGGGGTTCAGCAGGCGGATGAGTTGCCGCAGGTTGCTGATCACATCGTAATCGTACCCATTGGCCTGCTGGCTGTCCACTTTTTCGTGTTCCCAGGTAGTATGAAAAGGGATGTGAATGGCTTGCCCTCCCAGTCTGCAAACGGGCAATACATCCGACTTCAGGGAATTGCCGACCATCAGCACCTCCTCCACCTTAATGCCATAGCGGCTGAAAATCTCCTGGTAGGTAGCTTCTTCTTTCTCCGAGACGATTTCTACCCGTTTGAAATAATCGCCCAGGCCGGAGCGGGCGATCTTGTTCTCCTGGTCGAAGAGGTCGCCTTTGGTGATGACCATGAGTTCGTAGTATTGGGAAAGTTCTTCCACCGCTTCCTTTACCCCATCCAGGAGGTCGACCGGGTGTTCCAGCATGGCCTTGCCCATTTCGATGATCTGCCGGATTTCTTCTCCGGAAATACGGCCTTCCGACAATTCCACAGCCGTTTCGATCATCGACAGTATGAACCCCTTAATGCCATAGCCGAAGAGCCGCAGGTTCCTCAGCTCCGTCGCATAGAGCCGGGCATCCAGCTGATCCGGGGCGGTGTAACTGCCGAGGAGCGCTTTGAGCTTGTCCTGGGTTTGCTGGAAAATGGGTTCGTTCACCCAGAGCGTATCATCGGCATCGAGAGCGATGATCCTGATGTTCTGGTATTTCCGCATAGGGCCTTGGTTATTCGTCTGTTAGCTCTGATCGCATCTTTTCGTTGCCGCACCGGTTTCCTATTATACTGGCGCACGCATGGTTTTGTGTTCCACAAAACCTGCGAGGCCAGTATAT
>CAZAXA010000464.1:0-5284 GCA_964488965.1 uncultured Phaeodactylibacter sp.
CATTCATGCCCATGCCTCCGACGAGAGCTACAGGCGATTCGGCGCGCAAGGAACCCAGGAGTTTGATCACGCGTTGGGCGATGGAGATGTTGATGCCTTTGACGATATTGGGCGTGGACAATCCTTTGGAAACCAGGTTGATGACGTCGGTCTCGGCCAGTACGGCGCAGATGCCGGAGGGCACTTCCGGGTTTTCCGCTTTCAGGGACAGTTCGCCGATCTCTTCTACGGCCAATCCCAGGTAGCGGGATATATTTTCGATAAACTGGCCGGAGCCGGAGGCGCATTGGCCGGTCATCTTGTAGTCGAGCACCTTTCCACGGGAATCCACCTTGATGGCCCGCACGTAGAGGCCGCCCATGTCGACAACCGTTTTGGCGCCCGGGGCGAAGAAAATGCCGCCGCGGGCGTGGGAGGTCATGCTGTAGAAATGGCCGGTTTTCCGGCTCACCATTTCTCCTTCGCCGGTAGAGGCCAGATAGGCGATGTTGCGCTCATAGTCCAGGTTATTGCGCTGTAGCACCATGTCTACGGCTTCGGCGGCCACGTCTTTGGGATTGCGCTTCCGGATTTTTTCGGTTTTTTTGTCAACAAGGCGGTGGCCAAGGGAGATGGGGTCGTAACTCATCAGGGTTACCTTGACATAACTGCCGCCGACATCGACGCCCATGGTATGGATTGACTGCTGCATGCCGAGTTTTTTTTACTGTTTAAACGGTTTCATTTTCGGCCGGCTTCACGGCTTTGGCCGTTCTGGGCAGTTCGGCGCTGATGTTTCTGCGGGCGAACATGGCGCCGCCCAGAGCGCCCATAAAGATGGAGTCGGTATGGATGTTCATGGTCACTTCGCCGTAAGCTTCGGCGACCATCTGCTTGACATAGCGCAGGACGGCCTGGTTGCGGGCCACGCCCCCGGTGAAGGTAAACTCGTTTCTCACGCCGCCCGAGCGGGCAATGAGCGACATGGCGCGCTGGACGATGGCCTTGTGCAGGCCGGCCAGGATGTTGGGGCGTTCTTCCCCGTTGTGAAGCAGTTCCTTGACTTCTGCGCCTGCGAAGACGGTGCAGGTGGAGCAGATAGTCGTCTCCCTGGTTGCCGTCAGCGCTTCAGGGCCGAGCTCGTTGAGCGACAGGCCGAACTCGTCGGCGATATACCCCAGATAGCGGCCGCAGCCGGCGGCGCAGCGGTCGTTCATGTGGAAGCTGGTCACCATGCCGTGGCTGTCAACTTGTATGGCTTTGGTGTCCTGCCCCCCGATGTCGAGCACGGTGCGGGTGTTGGGGAAGGCCGCGTGGGCGCCGAAGGCGTGGCACAGGATTTCCGACTTGATGCAGTCTTCCGGGAAAGGCAGGAGCGCCCGCCCATAGCCCGTACCGACCATCCTGGCGATATGAATCTCTTCGTTGACGATGTCCTCGATGTGTTCGCGCAGGGAGTACTCCACCACCTTGTAGTTATTCCTGACGGCGTTGAGTTCGGCGTAGTACCAGTCTTCGTGTTGGGCTTCCTCCGGCTGGCAGGCCAGGCCCTGGTACTTTTCCTCCAGGATGGACATGGATTCGAACACCAGTTCTCTGAAGTTGTACCTGACCATTTCGTTCTCGGCCGGGGTGATGCTCTTGTCGAAAGCGAGCATGAGCGGTTCGTAAAACGCGGCGCTTTTTTTCGCCATTTCCGCATTGTAGTGCTCGCTGACGATGTCGCGGAAAAACTGGTTTTTCGAGCCGAGGCCTTCGTTGATGAAGCCATAGCGTATCCGGGGGCGGATGGTTTCGATGATCTCGCCTAGTTTTTCGGCGATTTCACCCCTGTTTTCCGGAGGGAAGGCCGCCACGGTTTTGCGCATCATGTCTTCCAGGCTGTCCATGCGCCGTTTGAACTGTTGGTATTGGAATACGGCCCTGATGTCGGCCATGTACTTTTTAAACTCGGGCCGCAGTTCCATATCCTGTTGTATGCGTTTGGAAAGGAGGTTGAAGCGGGCGTCATAGATGGCCTCTTCGCGGGCGATATCGGCCGCGACCTTATAGTTGGCCCTCGTATTGGTAATACCCCTGCCGACGATCTCATCGCTTTCGTTGATGATGACCGCTTTGGAAGTGGTGGAGCCCAGATCGATACCCAGGTAATACTTGCTCATGACTTATGCGGTTTCGGCTGCCTGAATGATTTTTCGTTGCGCCAGCATCTGGAAGTAGGACTCCAGGCGGTTTTTGATATTGGAATAGGAGAAATAGCGGGGGTCGACGAGGTCGGACTCGATGAACCCCACCGGCACTTCGAGGCGGTCTTCGATCTCGCGCATTATACTCAGCTGGCCTGCGGAGAAGGAGTTGCAACTCTTGATCGAATTGGTGATGTACCCGTCGGCCTCATAGTCGCGGATAAATTTGGACAGCAAATCAATGCGCTGGGGAAGGCTCATATTGGTGTAGCAGTTCATGCAATACTCGGCCAGGGATTCGAGCGGGCGTTCGGGATCGTGGCGCCAGCCCAGGTCGTACACGCCGCCGACCTTGGTATAGGAGGAGGCGACGATGACAGCGCCCATATCGTAGAATATCTTCCAGAATTCGCGGAAGTTGGTCCAGTTGGGTGGGCCTTCGACAACGAGGCGGTATTTTTCTTCTTTCAATTCGCCCTCGGGGGTGATGGGGCCCAGGCCCTGGCGGATGCGATCCTGTATTTCGCTGTACAGGGCTTTGTAGTAATCGACCGCTTGCTGCGTTCCTCTGAACCCGATGTTGATGGCTCCGATGTAGTAGACCCCTGCGAAGTAGGCGTCGATGGGAGAGGGCTTGTGCTTGGTAGTGTCGAATATCCTGGTTATCCAGTCTTCGGCTTCCTTTGACAAGGCCAGCGCCCTTTTCAGTTTTTCCTCATCTAAGGCGATCCCGGACACGGCTTCCATTTGCGGGATCACCTCTTGCCGGAGTTGCCTGGTCATATACTCCGTCATGGCGGGCGTTATTTCCCCGTTTTCCTGGTAGGGCGTGTGGATCATGACGACCTTGGCGTTGGGGTATTCCCGTTTGAGGGTTTCAAACCATTTCATAAAGGTGAAGCAGCCCGTATAGCTCAGCAGCAGGACATCGGGTGGGGGCAGGGGCTGGCCGGTAGGGCCGATATTGCCTTTGAGCATCATGCCGATGTCGCATTTGACATAGGTGCATACGTCTTCGGAATGGGCGTTGCGCTCGGCTTCCTTGATGTACCCGGCCGATTTTTTCCGCATGGCGTTTTGCAGAGCGTTGATCTCCGGATAGACGGGCAGCATGCCGAAGGTGCGGATCAATTCGGAGAGGTTGCCGGGCACGAAGGTGTAACATACCTTTTTGCCGGTCTCCTTTGCGATGGCAAGTTCGTTGAACAGGCCCTCGATCATCTCCTTCTGGAGGATCATACTGAGTTCTTTCTGCGCTTCTTTGGCCATGGTTCAGGATATTGGCTGGTTAGCGATGAGGGCTTCGGCAGGTTCGTCCTCCCAGAGTTTGATGGAGTCGGAGAAGGCCCCGACCTGTTCTTTGATGACCTTGAACTGATTGATATTTTCGCTGTACTGGAAGGCGATATAGCGGATGCCCATCTTGTTGAAAGCATTTTGAAAGATCGGCGCGTCGAGCAGGCTGGGGTCGCAGAAGCTGGCGGAAGCGAAGATGACGCCGTCGGCGCCTCTGTCGCGAACGAGTTTAGCCAGGCGGCGCTCCTTCGGGTCGTGGACGTCGTAGATGGAGGAGGAGTAGCGGCTCTGCGTCAGGTAGGCGTTGGCGATGGCCTCCAGGGGGCGTTCGGAATCAGAGTTGATATCTCCCTGGATCATGCGGGAGCCGAGCATAAAGTCGTCGTCGACAATATAACAGCCCGCTTCCTCGATGGCGCGGATAAGGCCGACGGCGGGTTGCTCGCAGAAAGCGCCCGACACGACGACCTTGACCTTGTCCTGAGGCGCGCCGATATCCTGTTCGAGGTGTGCAACGGTCTGTTCCAGGATGGCGTTGTGTTCTTCCACGGGGATGGCTGTGCCGGCCCGCAGGATGTAGTAAAGTTCCTCCATGGTGAGCCGCCAGGGATACTGCTGCCGGATATCGTACAGGCGTTCGATGAGCCGGCGGTTCTGGTTGTAGAGGGCAATGGCGTTATTCAACCGTTCGGCTGTGACTTCCAGGCCGTTGATCTCGCGGATGTAGGAAAGGATGTGCTCCATCTCCTGCCGGTAGAATACTCCGCCGACATCTGGCAGGAAGTTCTGCGGGAAATCCAGGTATTTGACGAATTTGCCGATCTTTTTCTGCCTGAATATCCCTGAAAGGTTGCGGAGCACGTCGCAAATGGAGGGAAAAACGAAGCCGTCGAAGCAGCCCATCTGCTTGTCCAGCGCCAGCTCCAGAATGCTTCTGGGAATATGGCAGATATAGGACTGATAATAAGCGTCGCCTTTGATGACCTGTTTGCGGCCGCCGCCTCCGAAAACACCTACTGCCAGGCCGCCCGCAGCATGTACGATTTCCCGCGGAAAATAGATCGGCATATAGCCGACGACGATCCGCCCGTCCTTTTCCTCCTTCCATTCCCTGGCGCGGGTAAAATGCAGGTCAAATGCCCATTCCCTGCAAGTGTTGATGATTTCTTTCAGGCCCGGCATGGTTTCCTCTTTGGTTAGGCGTGGCAACAGGTTTTCTTTCTGTTTGACAAGCCGCATGGTATAACTTGAATCCGGGATAGAATAGCCGATTTTCAGCCTGATTTTGGAACAAAAGCCTTGACATTCCCGAACCGGTAACAGATTGAAGGCTTCCAATCCCGAAAGCTGCAGGCAGCTATCCCTCCCAAAATGTAAATAACCGCAACCGCATCTGGCGGACTTCGGCAGCGAGTATGGCCGATGTCACAAATTGATTTTGATCCTTTTTTAATCGCCTGGGTTTCAAAAGAAGGTTTTTCGAATCCGCTTAAAGGCAGTAATTTCTCATGTTGCATATACGCGGCGCCGTGAAGAAGCCGCTGGGCGCCGGATAGTAGCAAAATCAGCCTCCCCTGACTGGCCCAAGGGCCTGAAAGATTACCCGTGTAGGCTTGCATGAGTAATTACTGGCATGAAGGTACGAAGATTTTTTTATTTAAGACTATTTTGACTTAAAATTTGGCGCAACTATCGTTTAGAGGCCCATCGCGGCATTACCGGAACGCGGGTATACCTTTCGTCACTAAGAGCATGTTTGGAGGTAGTCATTTTGGCTGCCCCAAAGGGACCCCTCTTCGGGGCAAAGCCCAGCTTTTGGAATC